>JAEWJO010000707.1 GCA_023386455.1 Pseudomonadota bacterium
ACGCCGACCTCCGACTCGAAGTCGAGGCCCCACGCCGGGTCGTGCAGCTCGATCGGATCGCGCGAGCCGAGCAGATCGCCGGAGCCGCCCTGATAGATCAGCGGGTCGGTCTCGAGCGTCTTCGGGGGCTCGGCGCCGCGCGCCTTGCGGACGAGGATGACGTGGTTCAAGAACGCCGAGCCATCGACCCACTCGTAGGCGCGCGGGAGTGGCGCTCCGAGCCGGAGTGGATCGATCGCCATGCCGTCGAGCGCGCCGCGATCGAGCTGGTCGGCGATCATGCGGAGGTGCGGCTCGGCGGCATTCCAGTCGTCGAGCGCGCGCTGGAGCGTCGGCCACGCCTCCGGCGAAGGGGCGCCGGTCTCGCCGTCACGGCGGACGACGAGGAGACGGCCGTCTCGGGAACCATCGCGCAGGGTGGCGAGCTTCATCGTCGACGGGACCTTATCCGATGGTCCCGTCTCGGCAAAGCGTCAGCCTGCGCCGAAGCGACGCTGAACCTGTGCTGCCAGCGCGTTTAACGTACGTGGCGCAACGCGTTGCAACGCCGCGATCAGGTGCGCGTCGGCCCCGACCGGCCGGACCGCCGGGTTCGTCCGGACGGCCTCGACGATGGCCTGCGCGACCTTGGCAGGCGGCAGGCCGCGCTTGTGGAACGTATCGACGACCTTGCTCTTGCGCGCGGTCATCGTGCCGCCGGTCATCCGGCCGTCGGCGACGATCTGCGTCGCGATCATGCCGGGACAGATCGCGGTGACCCCGATCTTGTGCGGCGCGAGCTCCTGGCGCAGCGACAGCGACAGCCCGCGGACCGCGAACTTGCTCGCGACGTAGGCCGTGACGTTCGGCGCCGGGTAGATGCCGAGGATGCTCGAGATGTTGACGACATGACCGCCGGCACCGCGCGACACCATCTTCGGAATGAAGAAGTGGCAGCCGTGGACGACGCCTCGCAGGTTCACGCCGAGCAGCCAGTCCCAGTCCTCGAGCGACGTGTCGAGGAACGTGCCGCCGACGGCGACGCCCGCGTTGTTGACGACGACGTCGGCCGCGGGGACGAGCGCGTGGACCTCGTCGGCGAACAGCCGGAACGCGAGACGGTCGCTGACGTCGAGCTTCTTGACGAGCAGCTTGCGGTCACCGAGCTCGGTCGCGAGCGTGTCGAGACGCGGCTGGTCGACATCGCAGGCGACGACACGCGCGCCCTCGGCGGCAAATGCGAGCGCGGTCGCGCGGCCGATGCCGCTCCCCGCGCCGGTGACGACGACGACTCGATCGGTGAGTTTCATGCTGCCTCGGGGAGTTTGAAGCCGTGCGCCGCGAACCACGCGGCGGCCAGGCCATCGTTGGCGTTGTCGCTCGGATGGAACGTCCGGCGGAGATACTGGCGAATGCCGCGCACGAACACGCGGCGGACCACCGGGTCTTGCTTCTGATCGCGGCGCAGCTCGGCGAGCGTCTGCCGCCACGGCAGCTTCTCCTGGCGGAGCAGCACCGTCGTGCCCCACACCCAGAACGACGCGAGCGTCACCGTCGCGTACACGAGGCCGGCGACGCGCAGCGCGTACGACGGATCGACCTCCTGCAGCACGTCGAACGCGACGGCCTTGTGCTCGATCTCCTCGGCCGCATGCCACGCGAGGAGCTGCATCACCGACGGATCGAGCACGTCGAGGATGCCCTGCTCGAACGCGCCCTCGGCGAGGATCGCGGTGAAGTGCTCGGCGGCGGCGGTGCCGGCGAGGTTCAGCTTCGCCGGCATGGTCTTCTCGAGCCAGCTCGAGATCGCCTTGTAGCAGCCGAGGAACCGGTCGATCTCGAAGCCCTGGTCGCGCAAGATCTGGTTGAAGTCGTCGTGCGCGCTCGCGTGGTGGCCCTCTTGCTTGAAGAACGCCTTCACCTGGTCGCGCAGGCCGGGGTCCTCGATCTGGTCGAGGTACCGCTTCACCGAGCGGACGAAGAACCGCTCCCCGTGCGGGAACAGCATGTTGATACCGTTCGAGATCGCGGTCGCGACGGGACTGCCGGCGAGCCAGTGACGCGGCACGGCAGACAGATCGACGTCGAACTTCCGAGGCGTCGGGATCGACATATCTCGCAGGCTAGCCACGTATTGACCGATAGTCAATAACCGTGTTGCTATGATGGCAGCACGTGCCCGGTCGTCCCAAGATCCGTCGAATCGTTCGCGCCGCCGCCGCGGCAACACGCCCTCGCAGACGCGTCCGCCTCGACAACGATGAACGTCGTGCACAGCTCCTCGCGCTCGCGCGAAAGTCCTTCAGCGATCGCTCGTACGATGACGTCTCGATCGACGACATCGCGCGGGAGCTGAAGATCTCGAAGGGGCTGCTCTATCACTACTTCCCGACGAAGCGCGATCTCTACGTCGCGGGTCTGCGCGAGATCGCCGAGGAGCTCGTCCAGCGCTGCACGAACCTTCCGAACGACGGCGCGCCGATCGATCGCGTGCGCGCCAGCATCGAGGCGTACCTCGACCATATCTCGCAGCACTCGCGCGCCTACGTCTCGCTGATGCGCGGCGGTATCGGCTCCGATCCGGAGGTCGCCGCGGTCGTCGAGGGCGTGCGCCAGCGGCTCTCCGACAACTTCCTCGAGCAGACGCCGTTCGCCGCGATGCTCGCGAAGGACGTCCGGTTCCAGACCGCGGTGCGCGGCTGGATCGGCTTTGTCGAGGCCGCGACGATCGACTGGTGCGCGAACCCGCGGATGTCGCGCGACGATCTGCGCGAGCTCTTGACCTCGATCCTGTTCTCGATCGTCACCGCCGTCGCGCCTCAGATCGCGAAGGCTCAGTCGCCCGCGTGAGCCGCGCCGTCGTCATCGTCGATCGCTTCGCGCAGGAAGCCGAGGCGCTGCGCGCGACGTTCGACGAGCGCTTCGCCGAGCCGCGCAGCACGCGCGCCGATCGGTTCGTCTGGGACTGGTGGCATGTCCCCGGCCAGTACACCGCGCTGCGCACGCCGGCGTGGACGTACTTCCCGAAGAAGATCTACGAGTCGTTTCATCGCCGGCTCGTCGCGTGGGGTCGCGAGACGCTCGGCTGCCACGACATCTCGCCGCCGTGGCTGTCGCTCTACGTCGACGGCTGCCGCCAGGAGCTGCACGGCGATCTCCCGCACGGCCCGTTCGCGTTCGTGTACTCGCTGACGCGGTGGCGCGGCCGCGTCTTCCAGGGCGGCGAGACGCTGCTCGTCCGCGACGAGGTGCTCGACTTCTGGCACGACTTCACATCGGTGCGCGGCGTCGAGGAGCCCGATCTTCTCCGCGCGGTCGAGCCGCGCTTCGATCGGTTGACGGTGTTCGATCCGCGCATCCCGCACGGCGTACGGCAGGTGACCGGCACGCGCGATCCACGCGAGGGCAGGCTCGTGATCCACGGCTGGTTCGTCCAGCCGCGGCCGTTCGTTCGCGGGCCCGTGCGCGTGAAGGCGCTCGCGGCGCGGATCGACGAGCTCGGCGCGTCGCTCGGGTCGCTGCTCGGCGATCTGCCGATCGCCGGCGTGCTCGCGCTCGCGTTCACGATCGATCGCCGCGGCGCCGTCCAGGGCGTGCGCGTGCTCTCGGACACGACGCGCGTGCCGAAAGCAGAAGACCGCGACCGCATGCGCATCATGCGGAGGATGCGCGGCGCGATCGCGGCCTGGAGGTTCGGCGCGCAGCGCGCACCGAGCTCTGTCACTCTGCCGATCGTGTTCGAACGGGGCTGACTACTTCGTCGCCGGGGCCTCTTCGGCCTTCGGCGCTTCCTTCGCGGGCGCCTTCTTCGCGGTCGCCTTCTTGGCGGTCGCCGGCTTCGCGTCCGGGGCCTTCTCGGTCTTGCCCTCGGTCTTCTCCGCCTCGACCGGCTTGGCGTCCTTCGGCGCTTCCGTCTTCGCCGGGGCCTTGGTGGTCTCGGCCGGCTTGGCGTCGGGCGCCTTCTTGGCCGGGGTGTCGGCGAACGCCGGGATCGCGAGGAGGCCGAGGGTGATAACGATGCTGGACAGGGTACGCATTTCTATAAATCTCCGTGTGTGAGCTTGAGGATGTGGGGTGCCCCGGGTTGCACCGGACATGCCTCGCGAACCCTGCGAAATCGGCTATTTGAGCAGGCTCCTACGGGGCACCTTGCCCCCGCGGGGCGAAACGCCCCATTCCACGGAATCGGCGCCGGTCAGAAGCGATCCCAGACGTACGCGACCTCGGTCACCGGGAACCCGCCGACGCGACTCTGAAGCGAGGTCGACACGCGGCCGCCCATCGCCTCGTAGAACCCGCGCGCGTGGTGGTTGTTCTCGAGCACCCAGACGATCATCGACGTCCAGCCGCGCGCGGTGAACCAGCGCTGCACGTGCTCGAACATCGCCTGACCGAGCCCGTGTCGCTTCGCGTGCTGCACCATGTAGATCGCGTAGACCTCGGCGGGATACGGCACGTGGCGGCGGCTCGGTCCTGCATCGCAGAACCCGACGACATCGCCGTGCGTGATGTCGTACGCGACGAGCTGATAGATCGACGTGTCGCGCAAGATCTTGCGGCGCGTCTCCGCGCGCTGACCGACGTCGATCCGATCGAGCACGGTGTCGGGAAGGATCCCGCGGTAGCTCGTCTGCCAGCTCTCGGTGTGGGCGCGCGCGATGCCCTCGGCGTCGCCTTCCACCGCTTCGCGCACCGCGAACCGCGACATGCATCAGGTGTAGCGCATCATTCGCCGACGCCCCACCGCAGCAGCTTGCGGTAGAGCGTCTTGCGATCGAGGCCGAGCAGCTTCGCCGCGTCGGTCCGGTTGCCCTCGCACGCCTCGAGGACGCGCAGGACGTGGCGGCGCTCGACCTCCTCGAGCGTCAGCAGCTCGGGCGCGTCGGCCGACAGCGCGGGCGACCGCACGTTCTGGCGGTTACGTACCTTTTCGGGCAGGTCCTCGACGCGGATCTCCTCGAAGTGCGCGAGCGCGACCGCGCGCTCGAGGCAGTTGCCGAGCTCGCGAACATTGCCCGGCCAGTCGTACGCGACGAGCCGCTCCGCCGCGGCGGGTGACAGGCCGACCACCTTCTTGTCGAACACCGCCGCGTACTGGCGCAGCATGTGATGCGCGAGGAGCAGCACGTCGCCTCCTCGTGCGCGCAGCGGCGGCAGCGGGATGTGGATCACGTTGATGCGGTAGTAGAGGTCCTCGCGAAACCGCTTCTCCTCGACCATCTCCTCGAGGTCGCGGTTCGTCGCGGCGACGAGGCGAACGTCGACCGGGACCTCGGACTCCGCGCCGACCGGGCGGACCTTGCGCTCCTGGATCGCGCGCAGCAGCTTGGGCTGGAGCGCGAGCGCCATCTCGCCGATCTCGTCGAGGAACAGCGTGCCGCCGTTCGCCTGCTGGAACAGGCCCTGCCGGCTCTGCTTGGCGTCGGTGAACGCGCCCTTCGCGTGGCCGAACAGCTCGCTCTCGAGCAACGCCTCGGGGACCGCGGCGCAGTTGATCGCGACGAATGGCCCAGCCTTGCGCCGGCTGCGCTCGTGGATCGCGCGCGCGACGACCTCCTTGCCGGTGCCGCTCTCGCCCGTGATCAGCACGGTCGCATCGGTCACCGAGACCTGATCGATCAGATCGTAGACCTGGTGCATCGCCGGGCTCGCACCGACCAGATCGCCGCGGCCGCGCGTGCTGGCGACGACCTCGCGCAGGCGCTTCACCTCGCCGCGCAGCTGGCGGTGCTCGCCGGCGCGCCGCACCGCGATCGCGAGTGCCTCGATCTCGACGGGCTTGGTGACGAAGTCGTACGCGCCCGCGCGGATCGCGCCGACCGCGGTCTCGAAGCTGCCGAACGCGGTCAGCACGAGGACCGGGACATCCGGGCGATCGGCGACGATCCGCTGGCACAGCTCGAGACCGCTCATCCCCTTCATGTTGAGGTCGGTGACGACGACGTCGATGTCGTGCTCGGTCATCGCCGCGAGGGCGTCGGCACCGGAGCCGAACGTGACGACCTGGAAGCCGCGCTTCTTGAGGCCGAGCTGGACGAGGTCGGCCATCTCGCGCTCGTCGTCGACGACGAACACCTTCACGCCGCCACCTCGCCGCGCGGGAGGAAGACGCTGAACGTCGAGCCGGTGCCGGCCTCGCTCGC
Source organism: Pseudomonadota bacterium (assembly GCA_023386455.1). GTDB lineage: Bacteria > Myxococcota_A > Polyangia > Haliangiales > Haliangiaceae > JABFXX01. The sequence continues at coordinate 6,123 of JAEWJO010000707.1, forward strand.
GACATCGATCCAGCCGCCGTGCTCGCGCACGATGCCCCACGACACGCTGAGGCCGAGGCCCGTGCCCTCGCCGACCTCCTTCGTCGTGAAGAACGGCTCGAAGATCCGCGCGCGGGTGTCGGCGTCCATGCCGGTGCCGGTGTCGCGGATGTCGACCGCGATCCACGCGCGGTTCGCGCTGTCGATGTATGGCGGCGGAGCCTGCTCGACGGTCCGCGCCGCGATCTCGACGGTGCCGCCACCGGGCATCGCGTGGATCGCGTTGATCACGAGGTTCGTCATCACCTGATTGAGCTGACCGTCGTCGGCTTCGACGCGGAGGCTGTCATCGAACGCCGGCGGTTGCAACGTGACGTTGCTCTTGCGCGCGATCGGTCCGACGAGCTCGCACGCGCGCGCGGCGAGGCTCGTCACGTTCAGCGGTGCCTTGTGCAGCGGCCGCGGCCGCGCGAAGTCGAGCAGCTGGCGGATCAGCGCCGTCATGCGCTCCGCCTGCTCGGCGACGATCCGCGCCGAGTCGATCACCTCGTCGCCGTCGACCTCGCGGTCGCGGATGAGGCGGGCGCGGCCCTGCACGACATTGAGCGGCGTGCCGAGCTCGTGCGCGAGGCCCGATGCGAGCTTGCCGACGGTGGTCAGGCGATCGGCATGGCGGAGCTGCTCGGTCGCGGTCTCTCGCGCGCTGCGCTCGGCGGCGAGCCGCTCGCACATCAAGTTGATCTCCTTCGCGAGCTGACCGAGCTCGTCGCGCTGCGCGAGGATCAGCGGCCCGGTCAGATCGCCGGTGCCGACGCGACGCGCCTTCTCGGCGAGCTTCGCCATCGGCCGGCCGATGAACACGCCGCCGAGCCCGAGCGCGCGCACCGCCGCGATCGCGACCGCACTCGCCGCCGCGATGATGCCGTTGCGCAGCGAGTCCGCG
>JAEWJO010000007.1 GCA_023386455.1 Pseudomonadota bacterium
GTGTTCGACAGTGCGCGGTAATCGAACACCGGCAGCGGCACTTCCTTCGCCGGGCTCGGCTCGCACTTCTGCGTGGTGTCGCGGCAGAAGTTGCTCTCGCACATGTAATTGCCGTCGCACGACTCGCCGTCGCGGCCGCTGCGCTGGAACGTGGCCTTCGGCGCTTGCAGCGTGCCCTCGAGCCCCGAGATCGACCACAGCATCATGCGATCGCGCGTGATCGATACGACGAGCTTGAGCGGCTGCTCGTCCGGGTTTTCGTTCGGCGTCTGCGCGGTCGTTGCCGACGGCGGCGCCTTGTCAGGAAGCGACGTATCGATCTGCGTGAAGATGATGCCTGCCGAGATCGAGAACAGCAGGAACAGCATCAGGTTCGTGACGATGTCGAGGTAGGGGATCAGGTTGAGCTCGCCGCTCTCGATCTCCTCCTGCTCGACATCGTCCTCGCGTCGACGAACCGCATTACGCGATTTCGACCGGACGCGCTGTGCTGAAAGGTTCGCCACGAGGTGGCCCTGTTACGGAAGGTCTTCGGTGGGGGCTCCGGGCGCGCGGCTCGCAGCCGCTGACCCACCATCGGCGAGCAGGTTCTCGAACCGCAGGCTGAACGCCTCGAGGTCGGAGACCACCTTCTTCATCGCGGCCGACAGCAGCAGGTGGCCGAGCATGCAGAGGAGCGCGATCGAGAGACCGAACGCGGTGTTGTACATGGCCTCGGAGATACCGGCCGACAGACGCTCGCGCTGCTCGGCGGGGTTCGCCTCGCCGATCGCGCCGAACGTGCTGATGAGTCCGGTGATGGTTCCGAGCAGACCGACCAGCGTGGTGATGTTCGCGAGCGACCACAGCGCGCCGATGCGGGTCTTCACCTCGGGCAGCGTGTCCGTCATCGTCTCTTCCATCGCCTGCGCGACGGCCGCTTCACCGCGGTGCAGGCGGTTCAGGCCCGCCTTCGCGACGCGCGCGACCGGCGCGGTCGTCGCATCGCACAGCTTCTTCGCGCGGTCGACGTTGTTCGCCGAGAGGAGCTTGCGGAGCTGCTCGAGGAACGCCTTCGCGTTCAGGTGGCCGCGGCCCAGGAAGTAAATCGCACGCTCGACGATGAGGCCGATGACGACCGCCAAGAAGAACGTGTTGACGATGAAGAAGGGCCCGCCCTTTTGGAAGACATCACTTAGCCAGCTCATCGATCCTGCCTTGTGGCCCGCGCAAAGAACTCCTACGCGGATGTCAGCAGTTGTAGCGAGCCGCCTCCGGTTGCGTCAAGCAAACCACGGGCGAATTATCGTTGGTGAACGATGACTTACTACGCGAGATCCCAGCGTCAATCGTTCATCGCGCCGGCTGTGATCCAGCGCTCGATCGCGTCGATCTTCTGACAGCACAGCGTGGCGTTCGACATCGGCATGTAGCCGACGTCATCCGGGGGCTCGGCGAACGCGGGCATGCCGTCCGCGGCCTTCACGCCCTTGAGGATGAAGAACAGGTAGCTGTTCGCCGGATCACCCGGCACCACCAGCTTGTGACCCGGATCGAGCTCGGAATCCACTCCGGCGCCGCTCGCGCCCATCACCGTCGCGTAGGAGTGGCCCTTCGACAGGTCGAGCCGGCCGGATGACTGCGAGTCGCTGTGGCAGGAGGCGCCGAAGCAGTTGGCGACGAAGATCTTGCTCTCGATCCACTGGAAGTCGGAGTGGGTCTCGGAGTCCTTGCAGACGGTCGCCGTCGACACCTTGCAGCTGCGGCCCGTGTTGCTCCCGGTCTGCTCGTTGTGATCGAGGTCGATCCGACACCCGAGCGCGAGGGGTGCGAGGAGGACAGCGGGGAGCAGGGCGCGCATGGGCGGGAAACCTATCACGGTCACAAGCAATCGAGCGTCGAACACTTCGTTGCCGCACGCGGCACACCGGGAACCGGGATCAGGTCCTCGAACGAGCGCACCGCGAGGCCGGCGAGGAAGCGGTACGGCAGCGAGCCGCGCACGAACGGCATCCAGACGCTGGTGCTGCTCACGCCCGCCGGGTCGCCGCCCCACGGCTCGACGCGCGCGAACGTGACGTTCTGGGGCGGCTGGAAGTCTCGGACCTTCGTCCGCGGGTGCGCCTTCGTCATGAAGTCGACCCAGATCGGGACGGCCGCGCCACCACCGGTGATCTTGTCGCCGATCGGGGTCGAGTCGTCGCGACCGATCCACACGCCGACGACCAGGTCGGTCGTGAAGCCGGTGAACCAGACGTCGCGGTAGTTCGCGCTCGTGCCGGTCTTGCCCGCGGCCGGCCGACCGATCGTCGACGCGTACTTCGCGGTACCGCGCGTGACGACGCCCTTCAGCATGTTGATGACGACGTAGTCGACCTCGGGCGAGATGACCTGCGGACCGGGCGGCGTGTCGCGCAGGTCCTCGACGACCTCGCCGCTCGTGTTCGTGACGAGATCGAAGAACCTCGGCGTCACACGCCGGCCGCCGTTCGCGATACCCGCCATGCCGGTCGCGACCTCGAGCGGCGTGAGGTCCGGCGTGCCGAGCGCGATCGAGATGTGCCTCGGGATCGCCGACGTGAACCCGAAGCCGCGCAGGATCTCGATGATGCGATCGAGGCCGACCGACACCGCGATCTGGACGCTGATCGTGTTGAGCGAGTAGGCGAGGGCGGTCATCAGCGTGACGTGGCCCATGTACTTGTTGTCGTAGTTCGCGGGCGTCCACACGCCGGTCGCGGTCGTCACCGAGAACGGGCCGTCGACCATCACGTCGATCGGCGTCTTGCCGGACTCGATCGCCGACGCGTAGATGTACGGCTTGATCGACGAGCCGACCTGACGCCGGGCCTGCGTCGCGCGGTCGAACTGCGAGGCGACCCAGTCGTAGCCGCCGACGAGCGAGACGACGCGGCCGGTGTTCGGCTCGATCGCGACGAGCGAGCCCTGGAGCGCGGGGCGCTGGGCGATCGTCGCCGCGTTGCCATCGGCGGACAGCCGCACCGGTACGAGATCGCCGAGCCGGACGAGCTTTGTCGGGTCGACCACCTCCTCGCCGGGCTTGGCGCCCTTCTTCTTGCCGCGCCACGCGCGGATGTCGCGGGCGTCGGCTTCGACGAGCGGCAGCCGCCTCGGGCCGAGGTCGACGACGACGCCGCCTTGCTTCGTCAGCTCGACGACCATCGCGCCGTAGCGCTGCTCGGGCAGCAGCTGATCGGCGAGCGCGGACGTGTCGTCGGTCGCGCCGGTCAGCGGATGCGCCGGGCCGCCGACCCACGCGCCGCGCTGCTTCTCGGGGACCGTGCCGATCGGGCCGCGGAGCCCGAGCCGGCGGTCGAGCGACTCGAGGCCCTTGCGCAGCGCGCTCTCGGCGACCGCCTGCATGCGCGTGTCGAGCGTCGAGTAGAACCGCAGGCCGCCGCGGAACAGCGACGTGTTGCCGTAGCGCTTCGTCGCGAGCTTGCGGATGTACTCGACGAAGTACGGCGACGCGAGGTGATTGAGGTCGCTCTCGTCGACGAGCGCGATCGGCTCGGCGAGCGCGGCCTCGTACTCGGCGTCGGAGATGTACTTGTCCTCGCGCATGTGGCCGAGCACGTACTTCTGGCGCTGGCGCGCGAGCTCCATGTTGCGGTGCGGGGCGTACTTCGTGGGCGATGCGACGAGGCCGGCGAGCATCGCGGCCTCCGCGATCGTCAGGTCCTCGACCTCCTTGCCGAAGTACGTCTCCGCGGCGGCACCGACGCCGTACGCGCCGTGGCCGAGGTAGATGTGGTTGAGATAGATCGACAGGATCTCGGCCTTCGTGAGCTCGCGCTCGAGGCGATACGCGAGGATCACCTCCTTCATCTTGCGCTTGTACTTCTGCGTCTTCTGCAGCGCGGTGAGCTGCTCCTCGTCGAGGCCGAGGTCGGAGACGTCGCCTTCCTCGCCGAGCAAGAGCGTCTGCTTGATGATCTGCTGCGTGATCGTCGAGCCGCCCTGCTTGATGCCGGTCGAGCGGAAGTTCTTCCACGCCGCGCGGACGATGCCGACGAGATCGAAGCCCGGGTGCTTGTAGAACCGGCGATCCTCGGCGGACAGGAACGCGGCCGGCAGGTGCGGGGGCATGCGATCGAGCGGGACGATGCGGCGGTTCTCGATCGAGAACGCACCGATCTCCTCGCCGTCGGACGACAGCACGACCGACTTCCGGTTCGGCTGGTAGTCGAGGAGCTTCGTCAGATCGGCGGGGAGGTCCTTGTTGATCGTCGTGATCGCCAGGTAGAGCGAGGCGGCGCCGAGCGACACGCCATAGATGAACAGGAGGAACACGACGCGCAGCACCGACACGCGGCGCAGCCGTCGCCGCCGGCGCACGTTGGCCTTCGGCAGCGGAGTGGGCAGCTTGTTCGGGCGCGCCGAGTCAGCCACGGTATGCTCAGTCTATGAGGTCTCGGCGCTGGCCGCACGTCCTGGCGCTCTGTGCGGGCATCGCATCCGCGCAGGGCACGGATCGCGCCACCGCGCCGGCGGCACAGCCCGACGACCAGAGCGGGGCACCGGCACCGTCGGCCTCGAAGGCCGCGGCCGATGCGACGCCGACGAGTGGTGACGCGGCGGTCCCCGAGTACCGGCCCGGACCTGCAAAAATTGCGGTGACACCGTTCGAGAACCACGTCCCGAACGGCAAGTCGTTCGACTGGATCGTCGCCGAGGCGCCGTTCGAGATCGCCGAGAAGGCGGAGAACGTGCTCGGCCTCGACGCGGTCAACGCGCCGCTCTACGTCCCGGGCGAGCGCGTCCCCGCCGAGGCGGACACCGTCGCGGACTTCGGCGCGAAGCACGACGCCACGTTCGTCGTCACCGGCTGGTACGACCGGATCGGCGATCAGCTGCGGATCGCGGTGCTCGTGTGGAAGGTCGCGAAAGGAACGTCGACCGTCGTCGGCGAGGCGCAGCGGATGGGCGGGGTGCCCGCGTATCACAAGACGCTCGGCGACGCGTGCGCCGAGGCGTGGGGCGAGGCCGGCATCGCCGTCGACACCGACAAGGCCGAGCGGCTGACGCGGCCGCTGTCGAAGGACATCTATCCCGTGTTCATGATGGGGCGTGGCCTCGGCCACTACTCCGGCGCGCTGTCCGCGATGAGCTCGATCTTCGGGACCGGCTCGGGCTCGGGCTCGGCGACGCCTGTCGGCCCCGATCTCGAGTCGGCGAAGCACGACCTCGAGCGCGCGGTGTTCCTCGATCCGAAGCTGTTCGAGGCGCAGCGCCTGATCGGCGAGCTCTACATGGACACCGCCGCCGGCGACGCGAAGCTCGTCGCGAAGGCGACGGGCAAGTTCACGTACGCCGCCGACCTCGCCCCCGACGACATCCCGTCGCTGCGCGCGGCGGCGTTCGCGATGGCGCGTGCCGGCAAGCCGGAGCTCGCGCTCGAGCTGTTCAAGAAGCTCGTCACGCGACACCCGTGGGATCTCGACGCGCGGTTCGAGCTCGGCGCCGCGCTGTGGCACGTCGGTGATGGCCGCGCCGCCGAGAAGCAGCTCGTCCAGGTGACCGCGAACCTCCCCGATCACCTGCCGGCGCGCCGCGTGCTGGTGCTGATCCACGCCTCGCGCAGCGAGACGAAGAAGCTGATCGCCGAGCTCGAGGCGATCGCGGTCCGGGCGCCGGACGACCTGGACGTGAAGGCCGATCTCGCGACCGCGTACGGTGCGATCGGCGAGTGGCCGAAGGCGATCGCGAACCTCGAGGCGATCGCGAAGGTGCGGCCGAACGACCTCGCGCTGCTCGTCCGCATCGGCGACGCCGAGCGGAAGGCGAAGTCGCTCGACAAGGCGCTCGCCTGGTACGCCCGCGCGTCGCGCGTCGCGCCCGAGTCGAGCCTGCCGGGATACTCCGCCGCGCAGGCGCAGTTCGACGCCGGCCGGCTCCCGGAGGCCAACCGCGCGTACACGAACCTCCAGAAGTACACGGCCGATCGCGCGGTCGCCGAGCACGCGCTCGGTACGATCGCGTTCCTCCAGGGTCGCGCCGACGAGGCCGCGTGGTACCTGCGTCACGCAACGCGCAACGCGCCACGCAACCTCGTCACGCGGCGCGCGGTGATCGCGGCGGAGCTGTTGCGCAAGGACGCGCCGGCCGCGCTCGCGCAGCTCGACTTCGCACTCGTCGCCTGGCCGACCGACGCGACGTTGCACTATCTCGCCGGCATCGCGCGTCACCTCGCGGGCGACGACTCGCGCGCGCGCACCGAGCTGGCGGCCGCGCTCGCGCAGGCACCGAACCTCACGGCGGCAAAGACCGCGCTGTCGGCGCTCGGCACCGGCGGCGACGTCGCGCTCGACTTCAAGCCCGAGCTCGTCCGGCTGTGGGGCGACGGCGACGTGCTGCAGGCGAGGGTCGATCACTTCGGCGAGGTCGCGTCGCAGATGGCGAAGGTCCGCGCCGACTATCAGAAGGACTTCCTCGGGCTCATCGGCTCGCTCGGCAAGGGCCCGGCGGCGAGCGTGAAGGCGGGGACGGTGAAGACGTGTCCGGTCGCGCGGATCGCGCCCGCGTGGGACAGCGCGCAGAAGACGCTGCAGCGCTACGTGCGCCTCGGCGGCGAGCTCGAGGCCGACTATCGCTTCATCGCGCGCCACGACGAGCTCGGGATGACCGCGAGCCTCCTGCCGAACTCGCGCACCGCGGTCGCGTCGGCGAAGAAGAGCTACAAGATCGCGCTGGCCGATGTCGGCGAGCTGCGCGCGGAGTGGACGCGCGGTCTCGCGCCCGAGCTGCGCGCGGTCGGTTGCACCGACAAGCTGCTCGCCGCGGCGGTCAAGGATCCACAGCGCTACAAGGTGATCGTCGAGGACAAGCCGGAACCGCTGCCGGTCCGTCCGCCGCCGCGGCCGAAACCGCGCGCGACGTTCTACGTCGACAACTCGCGCTGCTCCGATCCGGTCGACGTGTGGATCGACGGCAGCCACATCGGCCAGGTCGCGCCCGGCCGCCGCAGCGCGCTCGTCGCCGACGGTGGCGAGCGCACGCTGTGCCTGATGCTCCCGGGCGGCGCGCAGTGCGGCGATCGCGGCACGGTGCGCCAGGTCTACCTGCACGACGGCTGGCGCACGACGCTCCACTGCCCGAAGTGATGATCGGGGCGGAGGTGCTACGGTGAGCCGTGCGATTCCCCCATCTCGCGTTTGGCTCGCCGCGCCTGCTTCCCAAGCCGGAGAAGGTGCCGGGTCGCGTCGTGGTGCTGGACATCGCATTCGCGGCGACGGTCGGGACGAGTGTCTCGTTCGATCTCGTCACCCGGCCGTTCCTCGACGGTCTCGGTGACCGGCTCGCCGCGTGGATCGATCACCACGACCACGAGAAGCACGCCCAGTTCGCCGGGGATCCGCGGTTCGTGCTCTCGACGAAGGCCGAGCACGGCGCGTGCCCCGAGATGGTGACGCCGGAGCTGGTCCGGACGACCGGGCCGATCGACTCGATCCTGACGCACGTCGATCTCGATGGCCTGTACGCGGCGGCGAAGTGGATCCTCGCCGGCGTCGAGCCGTACAAGGGCGCCGACGATGACGCACGCGCGGTCGACACGCGCGTCGGCACGCCGGGACCGATCGCGACGCGGATCGATCGCGCGCTGCGCGCGAAGTTCCGCGACGACCAGCTGAAGCGCGCGGTCGTCCACTTCCTCGTCGACGGCATGAAGCCGGGACCGCACGACGACGTGATCGCCGATGCGGCGGCGGAGTTCGAGCGCCGCGACGCGCGCACGCAGGAGCTCGCGAAGCGGTTCACGCTGCGCGGTCGTGTCGCCGTCGTCGATACGGCGGGCGCGGCCGGCCAGTTCGACAAGACCGATCTATTGCTCGCCGGGCAGGCGAAGGCACCGGTGTCGATCGTGCGCGACTCGGGGATGCTGACGATCGCGGCGGCGTTCGACTCGGGCTGGGACTTCGTCGCGATGTTCGAGCTCGGTGGCGGCATGCCGACGCGCGTGACGATTCCGGAGCAGAAGCTCGACGACGTGATCGGCAAGATCAACGACGCACCCGCGCCGGTCCCGCGGCCCGGTCGTCCGACTCCCGACGAATAGCGGGCTCTACGGGATTTGCCGTGCGTGAATCGGATGCAAAGGTCGCTTGCCGGCGTACGTGTCGTCCGCTATAACGGCCGGCACGAACACTCTAACGGAGAAACGCCATGGCACTGCAGCTCGGAGACGAAGCCCCCAATTTCACGGCCCAGACGACGGAAGGCAGCCTCGACTTCCACTCGTTCATCAACGGTAGCTGGGCGGTCCTGTTCTCGCACCCGAAGGACTTCACGCCGGTGTGCACGACCGAGCTGGGACGCGTGTCGGCGCTCAAGCCCGAGTTCGACAAGCGCGGCGTCAAGGTGGTCGGCCTCTCCGTCGATCCGGTCGGCTCGCACAAGGAGTGGGCGAACGACATCAAGGAGACGCAGGGCCACGCGCTCAACTTCCCGCTGATCGCCGACGACGATCGCAAGGTCGCGAACCTCTACGGCATGATCCACCCGAACGCGAACGACACGCTGACGGTGCGCTCGGTGTTCGTGATCGGCCCCGACAAGAAGATCAAGCTGTCGCTGACGTACCCGGCGAGCACGGGGCGCAACTTCGACGAGATCCTGCGCGTGATCGACTCGCTGCAGCTGACGGCGAAGCACAAGGTCGCGACGCCGTCCGACTGGAAGCAGGGCGGCGACGTCATCATCGTCCCGTCGGTGTCCGACGAGGATGCGAAGAAGCAGTTCCCGAACGGCTGGAAGACCCTGAAGCCGTACCTGCGCGTCGTCTCGCAGCCGAAGTGACCTGAATGCAGGCAGCGCTCGCCGCTGTCCAGCTCGAGATCGGCGCAGAGGTGCTCGCGTCTCCCGACGCGTACCGTCTCCACCTCGAGGCTGCGGCCACTCGCGCCGTCGCGGCCGCGGGCTCGGCGGACGTGCGGTTCGTCGTGCTCCCGGAGCTCGCGGGTCACCTCGCGCTCTACGCGCTCGCGCCAGCGGCTGCGCGCAAGGCCAAGACGCTCGGCGCCGCACTGGCC
>JAEWJO010000734.1 GCA_023386455.1 Pseudomonadota bacterium
GGCGAGCGGTGGCGGCGCCGCACTGCGCAGCGACGAGATATCGCGTCACGCCGTGCGCCTCGTCGTGCTCGACCGCGAGACCGACCGGGTCGCGATCACGAAGTTCGCGCGCCTGCCCGAGCTGCTCCGCGCCGGCGACCTCGTCGTCGTCAACGACGCGGCGACGCTGCCCGGCTCGCTGCGCGCGCGCACGTCGCGCGGTGAGGACTTCGAGCTGCGGCTGTCGGGGCCGATCGAGACGAACCGGCTCTTCGCGGTCACACTCGGGGCGGGCGATCACCGCACGCGTACCGAAGATCGTGCCGCGCCGCCCGCGCTCGCCGTCGGGGACACCGTCGAGATCCTCGCACCCGCAAATGGGAGCGGACCCGCCGAGACACCTCGCCGCGAAAGCGGCGGTGGACCCGACATCTCCGCGAAGGTGCTCGCGGTCGCGGGGCGGCGCGTCGAGCTGGTCACGCGCGAGACCGGTGACCTGCTGTGGCAGGCGCTCTACGCCAGCGGTGCGCCGGTGCAGTACGCGCATCGGCCCGATCTGCTGCCGCTCTACGCGGTGCAGACGGCGTACGCGGCGCGGCCGTGGGCGGCCGAGATGCCGTCGGCGGGGCGACCGCTGACGTGGGACGTGCTGCTCGGCCTGCGGCGCGCGGGCGTCGAGATCGCGACGCTGACGCACGCGGCGGGCCTGTCGTCGACCGGCGATGACGCGCTCGATCGCGCGCTGCCGTGGCCGGAGCGCTACGAGATCCCGAAGCGCACCGCGCTCGCGATCGCGCGGGCACGCGACCGCGGTGGTCGCGTGATCGCGGTCGGCACGACCGTCGTGCGAGCGCTCGAGTCGGCGTCCGAAGCGACGCTTGCAGACGGCGCGATCGGGGCAGGCTCCGGCACGGCGACGCTACGGCTGACCGCGGCGTACCGGCCGCGCGTCGTCGACGGTCTCGTCAGCGGACTGCACGCGCCGGGTGAGAGCCACTTCGAGCTGCTATCGGCGTTCGCACCGCGCGAGCGCCTCGTCCGTGCGCTCGAGCTTGCCGCGTCGCACGGACTGTCGAGCCACGAGCTCGGCGACTCGTGCCTCGTACTCTAGGCTCGACCGGCGCGCATCCGGCGCAGCAGCAGCAGCTGCCCGAGCGCGGACGCGACGGCGGCCTCGACGCGCAGGATCGGCGCGCCGAGCGAGACCGGCTGGAAGCCGCGGCCGACGAACGTCTCGAGCTCGCGCTCGATCCAGCCGCCTTCGGGGCCGATCGCGAGCACCGTCGGCGCGACCGTCGTGACGAGCTCCTCGATCGGCGGCGCGGTCGGGTGCGCGATCAGGCGCAGGCCGGTCGGCGGCGCGATGAAGCGCGCGTCGAGCAGCTCCATCAGCCGCTCGTGCAGCGCGATGTCGGGGATGTGCGTCGTCGCGCCCTGCTCGGCGCCGAAGCGCGCGGCGAGCGCGAGCGCGGCGGGGTCGAGTCGCGGCGACTTGAGGTAGCTCTTGTCGACACGCCACGCGTTCGTCAGGTCGATCCGCTTCACCGCGAACGACGCGGCGATCTCGATCGTCCGCGTGATCACCTTGGGGCGTGGCACCGCGAGCATCAGCTCGACGTCGAGCGGCGCAGGTACGGCGCCGAGGTTCAGCCGGAGCGTGATCGTATCGCTCTCGATCGCGATCACCTCGGCGGTTCCCGCAGCGCCGCCGAGCACGCCCGCGCGGATCTGCGAGCCGACCTCGACGCCGATGACCGCGCGCAGGTGTTGCGCGCGGCGGTCCGACACGGCGCACGTTCCGTCGGAGCGCAGCTCCGAGGGCTCGATCAACAACAGGTTCACCCCGAGACCTTACCGCGGTAGCTTCCAGCAATGCCGTTCTTCCAGGAGCCACCGAGACTCGGGAATCAGTTCGATGACGATCCCCTGCTCCCGTCGTGGCTTGCGCGCCACATCCCGGACGCACAGTACGGCGAGGTCGCGACCGAGATGCATCACCTCGGCGACCTCGCCGTCGAGTACTACGCCAAGCAGCTCGCCGACCGCGAGAACGACCCGGTCCTGACGCAGTGGGACGCGTGGGGCAATCGCATCGACCGGATCGACGTGTCGCCGCTGTGGCAGGAGGCCCAGGTCCTCGCCGCCCGCCACGGCATGGTCGCGGCCGGGTACGAGGCGCGCCTCGGCCCGCTCGCGCGCACGCACCAGTTCGCGATCGTCCACGTGCTCGGCCCGTCGCTCGACGTCTACTCGTGCCCGCTCGCGATGACCGACGGCGCGGCGCGCACGCTGCTCGGCAGCGGCAACAAGGAGCTCGCCGATCGCTACGTGCCACTCCTGACCTCGCGCGATCCGGCGACGATGTGGACGAGCGGCCAGTGGATGACCGAGCGGACCGGCGGCTCCGACGTCTCGCAGAGCGAGACCGTCGCGAAGCTCGACGGCACGCAGTGGCGCCTCTACGGCACGAAGTGGTTCACGTCCGCGACGACGTCGAACATGGCGCTGACGCTCGCACGCCCCGAGGGCAACGGCGAGGGCAGTCGCGGCCTCGCGCTGTTCCTCGTCGAGCTCCGTGATGCAAACGGCCGTCTCCGCAACATCGCGGTCAACCGCCTGAAGGACAAGCTCGGCACGCGCAAGGTGCCAACCGCGGAGCTCACGCTCGACGGCACGCCCGCAACCCTCGTC
>JAEWJO010000247.1 GCA_023386455.1 Pseudomonadota bacterium
GGTCCGACGCGGGAGGCGGCGCGACCGGCGCGGGCTCCGGCGCGACCGGTGGCGGCGGCGTCATCGTCGGCTGCGCGATCGCGGTCGAGGACATCACGCCAGCACCGAGCACCCCGAGCACCACACGCATCGCCATGCGGTGATCGTCGCCGATCATCCGGCCCTCCGCGGCGAATCTCACGCGGATCGAACGGCTCACGGACGGAAAATCGTGGCACTCGCGAAGTAGTGCTGTGGCGCGGCGCACGACGCGGCGCCCGATGCGGACACCACCATCGACATGCGGAAGCCGTCACGGTCGCCCGACACGCCGGCCTTGCGCGCGTCACCGCGGACACCGAGGCCGGTGTAGCCCGCGTCTGCCATCCACTTCGCGACGAGCCTGGCGACACCGTCGGCGCTCTCGCCGTCGATGCACCACGTCGCGTGCACCTGCCGCTTGTCGGAGGTTTGCTTGAGGCCGAGGACCTGCGTCCCGACGATCGGCGGCAGCACCGTCTGCGCCTCCTCGATCGAGACCGGCGTCGCCGGCGTCGACGGCGACTTCGACGGCAGGCTCGGCTTCGGCGTCGCCGATCCCGCGGGCCGCGTGATCGGTGCCGGGTTACCGCTCGCCGGCTTGCTCTCCGGCTTGTCCTTGCACGCGGCAAGGAGCGCGATCGCGATCAGCGCGACCGTCCCGCGCATGACTACTTGGGCGCCGACCACGACGGCTCGGGTTCGGCGCTCTCCGTGCCGCCCGTGCCTCCCGCACCGCCCGTCGCTGCCGAGCCGGTCGTCGTGCCACCCGCCGGCGGTGTCGTCGTTCCGCCGCTCGGCGGCGTCGTGCCACTGCTCGGCGTCGTCGTCGCATCGGAACCGCTGCCCGAGCCGGTCTCTCCGGCGCTGCCCGATCCATTGGTCGGCGTCGCGCTGCCGCTGCCGTTGGTCGTGGTCGGCGGCGGACGAACGACCTGCTGGACGGAGAGCCTGGAGTCGACCTTCGCGGTCAGCTGATCGCCGGCCTCGACGAACTTCGACGCGTCGAGCACCTGGTCGGCCTGGCGGTAGCCCGGGCGACGCAGCGTGACGCGCACGCGCGAGCGCGCGGCCTGGGCCGGCGTCAGCGTGATGTCGGCGGGCGTGATCTTCTGCGTGTTGACGCCGTCGATGATGATGTCGGCGCCGGCCGGTTCGCTCGTCACCGAGATGATGTGCAGCTTCGCGAGTAGCTTCGCGGTCGCCTTCGCCTGACCGCCCGTGATCTCGAGCTCGAGCGGCTGGAAGCCAGGCGCGGAGACGCGCGCGGTGTACGCGCGATCCTTCTCGAGCTTCGCCGTGAACGGCGCTGGGCCCTTCTGATCGGTGCCGAGGATCTCGACGATCGCGCCCTTGCCGGTGCTCGCCGCGATCACGGTGTCGACCGGCGGCCCCGACGGCACGATCGCCGCGCTGCCCGCGCTGCCGACGTCGGTCACCGCGCTGCCCGCGCTGCCGAGGTCGTTCTGCGCGACCGCGCTGCCCGCGCTGCCGAGATCGTTCTGCGGCACGGCGCTGCCCTCGCTGCCCGCGCTGCCCTGATCGGCGACCTCGTTGTTCTTCGCGATGTCCTCGCGCAGCACGAACCACCACACGGCGCCGATCGCCGCGGCGACCGCGACGAGGATGCCGATGACGATCGGTGCGCTGCTCGGCCGCTTCGCGACCGGATGCGAGGGCTCCGACGCGACCGCGCGCGGCACCGGCGATTCGGCGCGCTTCGCGGGCTCGACGCCGAGCTTCGTCCGGGCGGCCTCTTCCGGCGGAGCGCTCGGGCGCTTCTCGGGGCGCGGCGACGGCGTCGTGTCGAGGACCTTCGCGGGACGCGAGGCCTCCGGCGGCTCGGGCAGGCCCGGCGCGGAGTCGCGATCGATCATACTGCCGGGCTTCACGGCGGGGACTGCGTCCTCGGCCGGCGCTTCGGCCGCGTCGGTCGTCGCGTCGGAGCGCGCACCCTGGCGGCGCGCCGCCAGCTCGTCGGGTGGCATCGTCGCCGCCGGGGACGACGCGAGAGCCTGCGCCTCGCTCGAAGCGAGCTCGGTCGTCTTCGCGCGGTCGGAGACGGACTCGAGGTCGCCGGCGAGCCCTGCCGACTGCGCGGCAAGCTCCTCGAGCGAGCGAACCTTCGTCGCCTCCTCGAACGCCCTCTCGTCGAAGTCCTCGGCGTCCGAGTGGAACGGCATCGGCTTGGGGAGCGGCGTCTGCTCGGAGTCCTCGCGCTTGCGCTTGCCGCGAACGCCGAGCGCCTCCTGCACCGGTGCCGGTGCGACGCGCGTCGGGGTGTCCGTGAACAGCGGCGGCTTCGTCGTCGCCTCGTTGCCCGCGCTGCGCGACGGCGCCTGCTTCGCCTTCTCCGACAGGATCCGCTCGAGGACGGTCTGGCTACCGTCGGCGAGCCGGTCGAACCGCACGCCCATGCCGGGCGCGATCGCCGGCCGGCTCGGATCGTTCTCGCGAGTCCACACGACCGTGCCCTCGCCCGCGATCAGCGGCGACGCATCGCGGAGCTGGAACTCGAACTTCATCTGCGTGCCGACGGCCAGAGGCTCCTTCGTACGGATGAAGATTCCGCCCTGACTGACGTCGACGGCATATCGCTCGATGAACTGCTCGAGCGTCTCGCTCTTGAACTTGATCTTGAGCGTGACGGGCGTGCGCTTACCCTGACGGGTGTTTGGATCGGCCAAGACGTTCTCCCCAGCGCATCTCCCCAGCGACAAGCCGGTGCAACACGCCGATTCGCTTCGATTCTATGACCCTTGCTCGGGCGATGCAACGCGCCCGGGACAGTGTAATGTCCGCGCCAGATGTCCTCGCCCATTCGCCGTGTGCTCGTCGCCAACCGAGGCGAAATCGCTGTCCGGGTCATGCGTACCTGTAGGGAACGTGGGCTCGAGACCGTCGCCGTCTACAGCGATGTCGATCGCCTCGCACCGCACGTCCAGATCGCCGATGCCGCGGTCCACATCGGTCCCGCACCGGCCGCCCAGAGCTACCTGGTGATCGAGAAGATCATCGCGGCGTGCAAGGAGTCCGGCGCCGACGCCGTCCACCCGGGCTACGGCTTTCTCTCGGAGAACGAGGACTTCGCCGACGCCTGCGAGGCCGCGGGCATCACCTTCATCGGCCCGTCGGCCGACGCGATGCGGAAGATGGGCAGCAAGACCGAGGCGCGCAAGACGGTCACGGCCGCCGGCACGCCGGTCGTCCCGGGCGACAACGGTCCCACCGGCGACGGCTTTCCGACCGCCGAGGCCGCGCTCGCCAGCGCGAAGAAGATCGGCTTCCCGGTGCTGATCAAGGCCGCCGCCGGCGGTGGCGGTAAGGGCATGCGCCTCGTCGGCAACGAGGCCGACTTCACCGGCGCATTCGACGGCGCGCGCCGCGAGGCGACGTCCGCGTTCGGCGACGGCACCGTCTACCTCGAGAAGGCGATCGAGCGACCGCGCCACATCGAGATCCAGGTGTTCGGCGACACCCACGGCAACCTCGTCCACCTCGGCGAGCGCGACTGCTCGGTGCAGCGCCGCCACCAGAAGGTGATCGAGGAGGCCCCGTCGCCGGTCGTGTCCGCCGAGCTGCGCGCGAAGATGGGCGCCGCCGCGGTCGCCGCCGCGCGCGCCGTGAAGTACGTCGGCGCCGGCACGTGCGAGTTCCTGCTCGGTGCCGACGGCGGCTTCTACTTCCTCGAGATGAACACGCGCCTGCAGGTCGAGCACCCGGTCACCGAGATGATCTACGGCGTCGATCTCGTGTCGTGGCAGCTCGACGTCGCCGAGGGCAAGCCACTGCCGATGACGCAGCCCGAGCTCGACGCGCGCCGCCACGGTCATGCGGTCGAGTGCCGCATCTACGCCGAGGATCCGGTGAAGTTCCTGCCGTCGCCCGGCACGATCACGCACATGCGCGTGCCCGACGGGCCGTACGTCCGCAACGACAGCGGCTGCTACGAGGGCGCCGAGATCCCGGTCCACTACGATCCGATGATCTCCAAGCTCGTCGTGTGGGGCGAGGACCGCGCGAAGGCGGTCGCGCGCATGCGCCGCGCGCTCGACGAGTACGCCGTGCGCGGCATCGAGACGAACCTCGCGTTCCACCGCCGCTGCCTGCGCCACGCGGCGTTCATCGCCGGCGACTACGACACCGGCTTCATCGGCCGCAATGCCGCCGAGCTCGCGCCGAAGGCCGACGAGCGCGAGCTGACCGCCGCGATCATCGCCGCCGCGCTCGAGGCGCACACGCATTCGCCCGCCGCCGCGAAGCCGCCGACCGCGGGCGCGAACGGCTCGGCGACGTCGCGCGCGTCGA
>JAEWJO010000161.1 GCA_023386455.1 Pseudomonadota bacterium
CGACGAGGCCGCGCCGACGCTGCCGCGCCTGCTGATCGTTCGCGAGGGTGCGCTCGAGATCGCCGTGATGTCCGACGCGACGCTCGGGCTGTTCGACATCGACCTCGCGAACCTCGCGACGACGAAGGCCCACGCGGACGCGTTTGCCGGCGAGGTCGAGTTCCGCGGCAAGCTCGTCGGCATCCTCTCCGTGCCCGAGCTCCTGAGCACGATCACGAGCGACCGGGGAGCCACGTGATCGAGACGAGGATCCCGATCCTGCGCTTCCGTGCCGGCCAGGTGCCGTGCGCGGTCGCCGCCCGCGACGTGCGCTCGGTGCGTGGAGCGTCCGACGGCCACGCGCCGCTGTGGCGCCTGCTCGGCGTGGCGCAACCCGCCGAGGGCGAGGACGCCGCGTGGTCCCTCGGGCTCGGCCACGGCGCCGCGTCGGCCGAAGTGACGGTCCAGGGACCGATCGATCTCGCCGAGGTGAGCGCGGCCGACCTGCTGCAGTGCCCGCCGACGCTCGTGCTCGCCAACAATGATCTGATCTTCGGGTTCGTGCGCTGCGCACGCGAGCTCGTGGTGCTGTTCGATATCCCAACCCTCGTAGCGCTCGCAGCGTGACAACCATGACCCAAGCCATGACGCGCCTCAGCTTTCGAACCAAGTTGGCACTGTCGATCACGGTGCCGATCGCCGCCCTGGCCGCCTTCTTCCTCTGGTACTTCCCCGCGAAGCACCTCGAGGTCGCGGAGCAAGCGCTCGAGGAGCGTGCGCTCGGCCTGTCGAAGGTCCTCGCGAACCTCGAGGTCCCCGCGCTCGAGTTCGAGCAGGCGGCGGACGCCGAGGCGCAGTTCCGTACGGTCTCCGGCGATCGCGACGTGCGGTTCCTCGCGGTGGTCAAACCCGACGGCTCGGTCTTCTCGAAGTACCTCGCGCCGGGCACGAAGGAGATCACGCGCCAGCTCGCGTTCAGCAGCCAGCAATGGGTGAGTCAGAGCGACGACTACGTGACCGTGGCGATTCCCCTGAGCTCCAACGGCAAGCTGATCGGTAGCCTGATCACCGGGTTCTCGCGCGACTCGCTTCGCAGCTCGTACAACGAGGTGCAGCGCACGGCGATCGTGCTCGCGCTCGTGATCGCGGCGGTCGGCTTCGTGCTCGCGTGGTTCCTGAGCGCGGGCATCACGAAGCCGCTGCTCGCCGCGTCCCAGGATCTCATGACGGTCTCGACCGAGCTGCTCGGCGCGGCACGCGAGCAGGAATCCTCGGTCGCTCAGGAGGCCGCGGCGATCGACGAGACCCGCCGGGCGATGGAGACGCTGATGGCGACCGCGCAGCAGATCGCGGAGAGCTCGAGCGCGGTGCTCGGACGCGCGGAGCGTGCGCTCGAGGGCAACCGCGAGATCGCACAGCGCATCCGCGAGCTCAACGCGAACGCCGAGGGCGTCGCCGAGATCCTCGCGAGCATCATGCAGGTCGCGGATCGCACCGACCTGCTCGCGCTGAACGCGGCACTCGAAGGCACGCGCGCGGGCGAGGCCGGCAAGGGCTTCACGCTCGTCGCGGCCGAGATGCGGTCGCTCGCGGAGAGCGTCATGGAGTCCGTCTCCAACATCCGCAAGCTCCTCAAGGAGGTGCGCGATGCCTCGCAGCTCGCGGTCGAGGCGAGCAAGGGCGGGACGACGCTGAGCGAGCACACGACCGAGTCGGCTCGCGAGATCGCGCTGATCACGCAGCAACAGCGCAAGGCGACGACGCAGGTCGATCAGGCGATGGAGGAGATGACGCAGCTCCTCCACCACACGATCGCGAGCATCAAGCAGGCGACGAGCTCCGCCGAGTCGCTGTCGCGCGTCTCGCGTGGCATCGCGACGATCATCCGTCCCGGCGCCACGAACGAGCGCACCGTGACGAGCATGGTGATCCCGCGGATCGACGATCCGCCGACCGGCCGCGGGCTCCCGATCTCGCGCAGCCTCGCAGAGCCGCCGGAGGAATCTCCTCGCCCCGACATCCGGTAGCCGCGCATGGCCTCGGAGAAAGATGGGCCGCAGGCAAAGCGGATCGCGACGTTCCGGCAGACCGCTGCCGAGCGCCTCGGTCGGCTGAACCTCGCGTGGGTGCGTTTCGAGCAAGGCGAGGCGCCCGCGGGTGCCGAGTTCATGCGCGAGGCGCACACCCTGAAGGGCGAGGCGAGCCTGCTCGGGTTCGGCGCGATGAAGCGCGTCGCTCACCATATCGAGACGCTCGTCGCACCTGCTCTCGACAGCGCGGGCGCGCTCGACCCCGCGCTCGGCGACACCGTGCTCGAGGGGCTCGACCTGCTCGGTGCCCTGCTCGACCGCGCCCCCGACGATCCCGCGCCCGATGCGTGGGCCTACCTCGGCGAGGAGGCACCGGCGGCCACGACGCCGCAGCCGAGTCGCGCCGATCCACGTGCGGCCTCGAGCGACAGCGTTCGCGTCACGACCGACAAGCTCGAGGGAATCCGCGAGATCGTCGGAGACCTGTTCCTGCTTCACTCGCGGGCGCGCGGCTTCCTCGCCGAGCTCCGCAAGGCGCGCCAGATCGCCGCCGCCGCCGGATCCAGCAATGCCGGCGAGAAGCTGCAGAGCCAGCTCGCCCAGGTGCTCGGCGGGCTCGAGTCAGTGCTGCGCGACCACGGCCGCCAGGTCGGACGCACCGCGACGATGCTCGAGACGATCTCGCGCGACATGCGCATGGTGCCGATCCGCGTGCTGTTCGACAGCTATCCGCGCGCGGTTCGCAGCCTCGCGCGCGAGCTCGACAAGGAGATCCGGCTCCAGATCGAGGGCGAGAACATCCTCGTCGACCGCTCGGTGCTCGACGCGATCGCGGAGCCGCTGATCCACATCGTGCGCAACGCGATCGATCACGGGATCGAGTCACCGGCGGAACGCGAGCGCGCGAAGAAGCCGCGCGAGGGCCAGCTGCGCATCCACGCGAACCTCGTCGGCAGCACGCTGCGCGTCGAGATCTCCGATGACGGCAAGGGCATCGACGTCGATGCCGTGCGCCGCCGCGTCGTCGAGCTCGGCCTGCTCGGTCCCGAGCAGGTGCGCCAGCTCAGCCACGATCAGCTCGTGAGCTACGTGTTCCACCAGGGACTGTCGACGCTGCGCACCGCCACCGAGATCTCCGGCCGCGGCGTCGGTCTCGAGGTGGTGCTGAAGAACATCGAGGCGATGGGCGGCGCGGTCACCGTGTCGACGCGCCAGGGTCAGGGCACGACGTTCCGGCTGCAGGTGCCGATCAGCATCGCGGTGACCGCGCTCCTCACGTTCCGCGCCGGCAGCGGCCGCTATGCGCTGCCCGCGACCTCGGTCGCGTCGCTCGTCGAGAACGCGAAGGCGCCGGTGATCGCCTCGGCCGGCGGCCCGGTGATCAAGCACCAGGGCGCGCTGGTCCCGGTCGTCGAGCTCGACGAGCTGCTCGGCGAGCCCTCGTCGAACGGCGACGCGACGGGCTCCGCGCGAACGCTCCTCGTCGAGAGCGCCGGCTCGCTCGTCGCGATCGTCGGGACGCACTCGCACAAGCGCGTCGAGGCCGTGCTGAAGGGCGCCTCGGAGGTCTTCCGCCACGACCGCCTGATCGGAGCCGCCGCGCCGATGGACGACGGCACGCTCGCGCTCGTGCTGAAGCCCGGCGAGCTGCTGGCGTCGACGCGAGGTTCCGCGCCGCGCGCTCACGCACCTGCGCCCACGCAGCGCGGCGGCAGCACGGTGCTCGTCGCCGACGACTCGCCGGTGATCCGCGATCTGCTGGCCGAGGCGCTGCGCTCTCACGGCCTCCGCGTGCTCGAGGCCGCCGATGGCGAGGAGGCGCTCGCCGTGCTCGCGGCGCATCCCGAGGTGCGGCTGCTCGTCACCGACGTCGAGATGCCACGCCTCGACGGCATCGGCCTCATCCGCGAGGTCCGGCTGACCCACGGGCGCCAGCTGCCCGCACTCGTCGTCTCGATGCGCGGCACCGACGAGGACAAGCAGCGCGCGCTCGACGTCGGAGCCGACGGCTACCTCGTCAAGTCAGACTTCACCCAGGCCGGTCTCTGGACCATGGTGTCGCGCTACCTGCGCTAGCAATGCCGGCGCGCCTGCTCATCGTCGACGACTCGCCGCTGATCCGCAGCGTGCTGCGCAGCGTGCTCGCCGCGAGTCCGGAGATCACCGTCGTCGGCGAGGCGGCCGACGGCCTCCAGGCACAGGCGCTCGTCCGTCAGCTCGCGCCGGATGTCGTGACGATGGACGTCGTGATGCCGATGATGAGTGGCCTCGAGACGATCGAGCGCATCATGAGCGAGCGACCGACGCCGATCGTCGTCGTCGCCGACGTCCACGGCGATACCGAGAAGCTCGCGATGGAGGCGCTCGATCGCGGAGCGGTCGCGCTGTTTCCCAAGCCGACCGGCGGGTTCGATATGCGAAGCCGCGAGGAGCTCACGCGCGCGATCACGCGAGCCGCGAAGGTCAGCGTCCGGCCACCTGCACGCGCCCGGGCTCACCGCCGCCTGCCGACCGCCCCTGCGTTCCGCATCCAGGTCGATTGCATCGGGATCGTCGGATCGACCGGGAGCCCGCGCACGCTGCGCTCGATCCTCGCCGCGCTTCCCGCAGGGTTTCCGTGCGGCATCGCGATCGTGCAGCACACGACGCGCGGGTTCACCCAGGCCCTCGCCTCGTGGCTCGACGAGAGCTCGCCGCTCGGCGTCCGCGTCGCCCGCGACGGGGCACGGATCGAGCCGGGGCAGATCGTGATCGCACCGGACGACGCGCACCTCGAGATCGTGCACGGCGGCACGATCCGGATCCGCCGCGATCCTCCGGTCGATGGCCACCGGCCATCGGCGACCGTGCTGCTTCGCTCGCTCGCGCAAGCATACGGCTCGCGCGCGAGCGGCGTCGTCCTGTCCGGAATGGGCCGCGATGGCGCCGACGGGCTCGCGGCACTCGACCGCAGCGGCGCGGTCGTGTTCGTCGAGGATCCCGAGTCCGCCGTCGTCGGCGGCATGCCGCGGGAGGCGCTGAAGGCCGCGCCGTCGGCGATCGTCGTCCCCGCCACGCAGCTCGGCGACGCGCTCTCGCGGTTCGGGCGCACCGGAGGCGCGTGAGCGAGACGCTCTGGGTCGACCTCCAGCGGCTGTTCCACCTGTGGACCGGAAACCGCCTGCGCGGTCACACGCAACAGGCCGCGCTCCAGGCGCTCGACAGCCTCGCGCGACGGAATCGCACCACGTCCGAGGCCTGCCTGCGCGCGCTCGAGCTTGCCGAGCTGCCCGGTGGACGAGAGGCGCTGATCGAGAGCCTCGTCAACCGCACGACGTGGTTCCTGCGCGATGCGAGGGGCCTGCACGCGCTCGTCGAGCAGATGCAGGTCAAGCAGCAGCCCGATGTCCGCGTCTGGATCGCCGGGTGCTCGACCGGACAGGAGCCGTACACGCTGACGATGGCGCTGCTCGATGCCGGGCTGCGCGCGCACGTCCTCGCGACCGACATCAGCCGCGATGCGCTGCGCGTGGCGGCCGAAGGGCGGTACCGGATGCACGAGCTCGCGCGCGTGCCCGAGCGGTGGAAGACGACCTACTTCACATCGACCGGCCCCGACGAGATGCGGCTGACATCGCGCGTGCGCGACTGCGTGACGTTCAAGTATCACAACCTCGCCGCCGGGCTGCCGTCGTCACCGACGACGTGGGATGCCGTGGTGTGCCGGAACGTGCTGCTCTACTTCGAGCGCGAGCACGCGGCAGCGATCATCCGCTCGCTCAACGCATCGACCGCACTCCTGCTGCTGTCGCCGGTCGAGCAGCCGCTCGCCTGGATCTCGCAGTCGAAGCGACTCGACATCGACGAGGTGGTGCTGCTGCGCGGCGAGAAGCGCGCGCCCGCGGGCAGCGAGCCCGCGCGAAGGCCCGTGCACCGAGCCCGCACCGAGCCGCCGGTCGTCGTGAAGCGCGCGCAGTCCGCGCAGGTCTCCGATCTCGTCGCTCGCGCCTGTGCCGCCCTGACGCGCGGCGCGCTGACCGATGCGCTCGCGCTGTGTGACTCGGCGATCGCGGCGGACCAGCTGTTTCCCGCGGCGCATCTCGCGAAGGGCCTCGCCCTGCGCCGCGCCGGTCAGTTCGCGGACGCCGTACCCGTACTGCGCTGTGCGCGCTTTCTTACCAGCGACGAAGCATGGCTCGCGCCGTACACGCTCGCGCGCTGTCTCGAGCACGTCGGCGATCGCGAGGCCGCGGTCGAGGCCTACCGGCACGCGCTCGCGGTCGTCGATGGCGGTGGCACGGCAGGTCTGTCGCCGTGGGATCCGAGCATGGACGCGTTCGCGCGCACCGTGGCGGAGACCTGTCGTGCGCGTCTGCTCGCCCTCAAATAGGGTGCAGCGAAATGCGGCACTCGAGATCCATTGATCTCACGCACCTCTCATGCAGCGTTTTGCTGCACTCGCGGTGCAGCAATATGCTGCAGGCGGTTTGGTTGATCGCGCCGATATCGCTCTGTTACGGTTTCGCTAGCGCTCTGTTACGAATTTGGGGATTCGGAGCGGGTAGGTGACGTGTCGCGAGACTGCGCACATCGCTTCGCCGCTCACAGACGCCTGATTGGCTTTCATGGGGAACAAGATGTCGTCCGGTCGGACTCGTCGGTGCTCGCGCTCACTCCTGTCGTCCGTCCTTGCCGTCACGGCGTGGGCGGCACCGTCGGCCGCACAGCCGGCTCCAGACGCTCCGCCACCGGCGCCGCCGGCGTCACCGTCACCCGATCAGGTAC
>JAEWJO010000185.1 GCA_023386455.1 Pseudomonadota bacterium
CCCTGCAGCAGGTGCTCGTCAACCTCGTCCAGAATGCCGCGCAGGCGATGACCGACGGTGGCACGATCACGGTGAGCGCGAAGGCGGTCGCCGGCGGGATCGCGACGCAGCTCTCGGTCGCCGATGACGGTCCGGGAATCGCCGCGGCCGATCGGTCGCGCGTGTTCGACCCGTTCTACACGACGAAGGCGCCCGGCACCGGCACCGGCCTCGGGCTCGCTGTGTGCCGTCACCTCGTCGCGACCGCGGGCGGCTCGATCGAGGTTGCCGACGGTCCCGGCGGCCGCGGCGCCGAGTTCCGCGTGACGATCCCGAACGCGTCGGCCTGATCGAGCCCACGCGGTTCGCGCTTCCAGGTGCCTGGACAGCGCGAAGATCGCGCGGTTGCACGACAACCTGGGCGCCATGCGCGTGTCGTACCCGCATGCCCGTCGTGATCGAGGTCGTCGCCCGGATCGGGGACTCGATCATCGACGTCGCGTTCCTCCCACCCGGCGCGCTGTATCGCCTCGGCACCGCGGAGCTGACGACGCCGGCGTCCAGCTCGTTCACGTCGAGCACGCGGCGCGCCGGTGTCGTCGACGTCACGATGACCCGCGGCTTTCGCGTCGACACCGTCGTCCCGCTCCGGCGTCCCGATCGCCGGCCCTGGCTCTTCACCGCCGCCTCGCTCGTCGCACACCTCGCGATCGTGATCGTCGCGATGCGGTTCGAATCGCTCGAGCGCCTGGTCGCGAGACCGGAGCCTCCGCGCTACCGCTTCGCGCACGTCCTGCCCGAGCCCGAGCCCGACACCGCGGCGGTCCAGCGTCAGGACGCGAACGTGAACGCGCCGTCACACACCTCCCGGCCCGAGCGCGACGCGGCGGCCAGCGCGCCGAAGCGCCGGCCGCGTGGCTGGGCGAGATCGACGGAGGTCTATCGCGCGGGCTTTGGCGAGGCGGCGCAGCGCCTCGCGAGGAGCATGGACTTCGTCCGGCCCGACATGCTCGATGGCCAGGGGCCGGCCTACGACCCGAACGACGTCGAGGAGCGAGGCTTCGGCGGTCACCGCTGGGACATCGACAACGACCCGGCGTACGCGACGATCAAGACGCCCGACGGGTACGACCTGTCAGAGCTCGCGGCGACCGCATCGCTCTACGGCATGGCTCCGGCCGAGAAGGCGAAGCGACGGATCGAGCTCCAGACCGCACTCGCGAAGAAGAGCGCCGTGCGCGGCGATTGCGTGCCGTCGCACCGGATCGCGAAGTGGCTGCCTCGCGTCGATCGCGCGCTCTACAAGTCGATCTATCTCGCCGATCCGGACGTCGCCTACTGCCTGACGCAGCCCGTGCCGCCGGCCTTCATCAAGCCGGATGCGTACCAGCGTTCGCGTGACGAGGCGCCGGGTGACAGGGCCGCGCCCTATCAGAGCCGGCACCCGGTCGAGACCAGCGGCGCCGCGCCTCCGTCGTGACGCGCGTCCGTGCATGGCGTACCGATGGCGACGCCTGATACCCTGGTTCGGTGAGCAGGATCCTCGTTGTCGACGACGAGCGCGGCATTCGCGCGCTGTGTTCCGACGTGCTCGGACGTGCGGGCCACGAGGTCGAGGCGGTCGACTCCGCCACCGGCGCCGTCGCCGCGGTCACGCGCAAGAAGTTCGACCTCGTGCTGTGCGACATCAACCTGCCCGACCAGGACGGCGTCTCGATCCTGCCGAAGCTGCTCGCCGGCGAGGCGCCGCCTGCGGTGCTGCTCATCACCGCGTATCCGTCGATCGACACCGCCGTGCGCGGCATGAAGCTCGGCGCGCGCGACTACATCGGCAAGCCGTTCTCGCCCGACGAGCTGCGCCTCGTCGTCCAGCGTGCGCTCGCCGAGGACGAGCTGCGGCGCAAGCACGGCGAGCTGACCAAGCGGCTCGCGTACGGCTCGATGATCGGCGAGTCACAGGCGATGCAGCAGATGCGCGCGACGATCGACAAGGTCGCGCAGTCCGATGCAACGGTCCTGATCACCGGCGAGAGCGGCACCGGCAAGGAGCTGGTCGCCCGCGCGCTCCACTTCGCGGGCCGCCGCGCGAGCGGGCCGTTCGTCCCCGTGAACTGCGGTGCGCTCGTCGGCACGCTGCTCGACAGCGAGCTGTTCGGCCACGTCCGCGGTGCGTTCACCGGCGCCGATACGTCGAAGCGCGGCCTGTTCGTCGCCGCCGACACCGGCACGCTGTTCCTCGACGAGATCGGCGAGCTGCCGATCGATCTGCAGCCGAAGCTCCTGCGCGCGCTGCAGGACGGTGAGGTCAAGCCGGTCGGAGGCACGAGCTCGATCCGCGTCGACGCCCGCGTGATCGCCGCGACGAACCGGACGCTCGAGGATCAGGTGAAGGCGGGCGCGTTCCGCGAGGATCTGTTCTACCGCCTGGCGGTGATCACGATCGAGGTGCCGGCGCTGCGGAACCGTCCCGGCGACATCCCGCTGCTCGCGAGACACTTCGCGGAGCAGGCGGCGCTGCGCGCGGAGCGCGGCCGTGTCTCGCTGACCGATGCCGCGCTCGCGCACCTCGCGGCGCAGCCGTGGCCCGGCAACGTCCGCGAGCTCGAGAACGCGATCGAGCGCGCGGTGATCCTCGCCGCCGGCGACGTGCTCGACGTCAGCGACGTCGCCGGCCCGCGCGCCGCCGTGTCCGGTGCGGCGTTCACGACGTTCTCCGGCGACCACGTGCCGACGCTCGACGAGCTCGAGCGCGCGCATATCCTGAAGGTGCTCGAGCTCTGCGAGGGCCAGAAGACGAAGGCGGCGCAGATGCTCGGCATCAACCGCACGACGCTCTGGAAGAAGCTCCGGCAGTACGGTCTCGACGCGGAATAGCGTGACGCGCGGCGTGCTCCTCGGAGTCCTCGTGGTCGGCGCGGCGTGCAACGCGGCACTCGGCCTCGACTCGACGTCGCTGACCGATGGCGATCACGATGGCGTGCTCGACAGCGCGGACAGCTGTCCAGTCCTCGCGAACGAGGACCAGGCAGACGAGGACCGCGACGGCATCGGCGATGCGTGTGACAACTGCCCGATCGTCTCGAACACGCAGCAGACGGACAGCGATGGCGATGGCCTGGGCGACGACTGCGATCCTCACGCCGATGCGCCGGGCGACTGCCTCGTCATCTTCGACTCGTTCTCCGACCCGCGTGGCTTCGCGGATCACTGGCTGCCGCTCGCCGACGCCGACGCGCCGACGCCGACGCCGGGCGACGGGTTCGTCGAGCTCCCAGCCGACGCGATGAAGCGCACCGGGTTCGCGCTCCGCGGCGAGGGCGACGCGCCGGCGCTCGGCACCTACGACGTCATCGTCACCGGCCACGCGCCGCTCGACATCGGCGCCGCGGAGCTGCGCGTGCAGTCGAATGCGACGAAGCCGGGCGACGGCAACGCGTGCTGGCTGTTCCGCTCGATGACGCTCGGCATGGGCGTCGGGCGCGACTTCCAGACGGTGACGCTGTCGCTGACCGCCAAGCCGGTCCAGGACACGACGACCATTCGCCTCATCACGACGCGATCCGACGGCATGGCGGAGGACGCGTGCCGCGCCGACTACGGCGTGCTCGTCGGCACCCAGCTGACGACGGTGACGCCCGCGAGTCCGGGGCTCGTCGGCGTCACGGCGCGCGTCTCGCCGGCGACGATCGACGCGATCCAGATCACGATGGTGGCTCCGGCGGGCTGCCCTGCCGAGGTGCGGCGATGAGCCGTGCGCTCCTCGTGCTCGCACTCGCGGCGTGCAACCAGGCCTACGATCTCGTGCCGACGGCACTGAGCGATCTCGACGGCGACGAGGTCCTCGATCCAGACGACAACTGCCCGACGATCGCGAACGCCGACCAGCGCGACCTCGACGGTGACACCGTCGGCGACGCCTGTGACAACTGCATGATCGTCGAGAACGCCGACCAGACCTCGCTCGGCGATGTCGACGCCCTCGGCGACGCGTGCGACCCGCATCCCGAGGACGATGGCGACTGTCTGCTCGTGCTCGACACGTTCGCCGATCCCGCGGCCGTCGCGATGCACTGGCGCACGCTCTCGGACGAGCCGGCTCCAGACGTGCGCGTCGAGCCTGGCAGCGTCATCCTCACGCCGGCCGCGGTGCCGCCGGCGACCGGCGATGGCATCGCGTTCCTCGCGACAGACGCGATCCTCCAGGGCGTCATCGTCGACGTGACAGCGCGCGGGCGCCTGCCCGTCCTCTCGGTCGACGCGAGCCAGCGCGCGCAGGTCTCGGCGGTCACCAACATGTCGACGCTGTTCGACGGCAGCAAGTGCATGCTGCGCTCGCCGTCGCGGCCGATCGCGCAGCCGGAGATCAACGGCAACCTGACCGGAGCGTCGCTGCCGCTCATCCCGGCGCCGGTGCGCGACTCGCTGCTCCTGCGGCTCACGATCTCGGACATGCCGCCGAACATCCTCGTGCGCTGCCGCGTCGACTACGGGGTCGCCGCCGGTGGTCGCGAGCTGATCGCGCAGGCACGCCCCGATCCGACGGGTGCGCCCGGCGTGTTCACGACACGCGACGCGCTCGAGCTGAACGCGATCGCGTTCTCGCGCTTCATGCCGGGCGAGGCGTGCCCGGCTCCCGCCATTCGCTAGGCCGACTCGCGCTGAAACGTCCGGTTGGCGACGGCGAGGCCGACGACCGCGAGCACGCCGGCCGCGCCGAGGCCGATCCACAGCGAGCTGTCCCCGAGGTCGTCGCGGAACGCCGCACGCGCGCCATCGACGACGTGGCTGAACGGGTTCGCCTGGGCGAGGCGCTGCAGCCACCGCGGGCCGAGCGACATCGGCAACAGGATGCCCGAGAGCAGCAGCACCGGCACCGACACCATGTTGAGCAGCGGCGCGAGTGCGTCCTCGCTCTTGAGCCACAGGCCCGCCGCGTACGACAGCGACGACAGCGAGATGCCGAGCAGGCCGACGATGCCGACGGTGATCGCGGCGCCGGCGAGCGGCACGCGCAGGCCGAACGCGATGGCGATCACCGTGAGCAGCGCGGCCTGGATCAACAGCACGAGCGTGTCGCGCATGATCCGGCCGAGCAGCAGGCCGAGCCGGCTCGCCGGTGTCACGCGCATGCGCTCGACGGTGCCGTAGCGGATCTCGGCGATGATGCCGAACCCGACGAACATCGAGCCGAAGATGCCGAGCTGGATGAGCATGCCGGGCACGAAGATCGTCCAGGCATCGCCGGGCGGCATGCCCTCGCGATTCGCGAGCGGCTCGAGCAGCGGCGCGAACAGCGCGAGGTACAGCAGCGGCTGGATCATCACGATGATGATCCAGATCGGCTCGCGGAGCAGCAGCCGCATCTGGTAGCGGAACGTGATCATCGCGGTCTTCAGCATGGGCTTACGCCTCCGGCGCGTCGCGCAGCGAGCGACCGGTCAGGGTGAGGAACACGTCGTCGAGCGACGGGCGGGCGATGCTGAGCGAGCCGACGCGGATGCCGCCCTCCTCGAGGGCACGCATCAGTGGCAGCGCCTGTGCCTGGCCGCGATCGACCGTGACGCGCAGGCCGCCGTCGATCGGCGTGACGTCGCGCGCCTCGGGTCGCGCCTCGAGCAGCTCGGTCGCCTTCGCGGCATCGTTCTGCTGGCCGTCGCGCGAGCCATCGAGCACGAACGTGACGACGTCGCCGGAGATCTGGCGCTTGAGCTGCTCCGGCGTGCCGGCGGCGACGATCGTGCCGTGATCGATGATCAGGATCCGATCGCAGAGCGCGTCGGCCTCGTCGAGGTAGTGCGTCGTCAGCAGGATCGTCGCGTCGTGGCGATCGCGCAGGCTCCTGATGTGCGTCCACAGGTTCGCGCGGCTCGTCGGATCGAGGCCGGTCGACGGCTCGTCGAGGAACACGAGCTTCGGCTCGTGAACGAGCCCGAGCGCGATGTCGAGCCGGCGCCGCTGGCCGCCCGACAGGGTCTTGATGATGCGATCGCCGAGGTCGGCGAGATCGAGCGTGTCGCGTAGCGTCCTCGCGCGCGCGGCACCCGTCGTGCGCGAGATGCCGTACAGCTCGGCCTGCGTCACCAGCTCCTCGTCGACCTTCGCCGACGGGTTCGTGCCGCCGCTCTGCGAGACGTAGCCGAGCTGGCGACGGACGCCGACCGGATCGCGCCGCAGATCGCAGCCGGCGACCTTCGCCTCGCCCGACGTCGGATCGAGCAGCGTCGCGAGCATCCGCTGGGTCGTCGTCTTGCCGGCGCCGTTGGGCCCGAGCAGACCGACGATCTCGCCGGCGCCGACGTGGAAATCGATGCCGCGCACCGCCTCGACCGGTGGCGCCTTGCCCCGCCCCTTGAACGTGCGGGTCAGCCCCCGTGCCTCGATCATCTGGCTCATACCCGAGCTTGAATAGTCAAATTTGAACACGAACGCAAGAGCAACGCGAGCTGCTCAGCGTTTGCGCTTGCCGCGCGCGGGCTTGGCTCGCTTGCCGGTCGTGCGCTCCTTCGCGCCGGCGACCTTCTTTGCCTTCTCGGCGAGCGGCGGCATCCACGGCTTGTCTCCGAGCGTGCGGTACTCGCCGGCCTGCAACGCCTGCTTGAACGCCTTGCCCCACGCGAGCTCGGCCGAGACGCGCGCATCGATGAGTCGCATCATCTCGCGCACGTGCGCGGGCGTCTCCACGCCGTCGATCGCGTCGATGACGATCCGCGAGTGCGCGAGCATGCCCTCGATCATCGCCGCGCGCGCGTCGAGCGCCTTGATGAGCTCGGTGCGGTCGATGAAGATCATCATGCTGATCGCGGCGATCAGCGGATCGGCCGGGATGCGCACCTGCCACAGGGTCTCGCGGATGAGCTCGTTGCACTCCTGCTCGCCCTTGAGCGTCAGCTTGTATGCGGTGCGCTCGGGCCGCCCGCCGATCTGCTTCGTGCCGACGACCTCGAGCAGGCCGTCGCGCGCGAGCGACTTGAGCGCGTTGTAGATCGATCCGGGCGCGACGTTCGCCCACTCCTCGGCGTGCCAGCTGATGAGCTCGCGGCGTACGTCGTAGCCGTGCACCGGCTGGAAGATGCGCACCACGCCGAGTACGAGCAGGCGAGTCGTCGACGACACCGCTAACCCGTAGCACGATCATCGAGCGCCGCGCGCGCCGCCTGGAGATCCTCGGGGAGCGGCGACTCGAACGTCAGCCGCTCGCCGCTGACCGGGTGCTCGAACGCGAGCGTCGACGCGTGCAGCGCCTGGCGGCCGAGCACCTTCGCGACCTCGGCGAGCCGCGCGTCGCGGGGCTTGTGGCCGTAGACCGGATCGCCGACGAGCGCCCAGCCGTGATCGCTCGCGTGCACGCGGATCTGGTGCGTGCGGCCGGTCTCGAGCCGGAACCGGACGAGCGCTGCCTCGTGGAGCCGCTCGACGATCTGCCAGTGCGTCACCGCCGACTTGCCGGCGACCTTGCTCGAGAACTTCTTGCGATGCACCGGATGCCGGCCGTACGTCGTGCGCAGCGTGCCCGTCGCGGCCGGTGGTGCCGGCGACGTGATCGCCAGGTACGTGCGGTCGATGCCCTTGCCCGGACCGAGATCCTCGCCGCGACTCTTCGCCGCGAACGCCGCGGTGATCGCCGCGTGCGCACGGTCGGTCTTCGTCGCGACCATGACGCCGCTCGTGTCCTTGTCGAGCCGGTGGACGATGCCGGGCCGCATGACACCGCCGATGCCCGACAGGTCCTTGCAGTGAAACAGGAGCGCGTTCACGAGCGTGCCGCGCGCGTGACCGGCCGCCGGGTGAACGACCATGCCGGCCGGCTTGTCGATCACGATCAGCTCGGGATCCTCGAACAGGATGACGAGCGGAATGGGCTCGGGCTCGACCTCGAGCGGCTCGGGCGGCGGCACGACGACCTCGATCGCGTCGCCCTGCCGCACGCGCAGCGACTTCGCGGCGACCGCGCCGTGGACGGTCACCCTGCCCTCCTCGATCAGGCGCTGCGCCTGCGCGCGGGACAGCTCGGAGATGGCGCCCGCGATCACCGCATCGAGACGCCCACCCGCCTGCTCGGCGGTGGCGACGATCTGATGCCGCTGCTCGCCACCGGCGAGCGCGTCATCGTCGTCGTCCGTTACCAGATCTTCGATTTGACGTGACCCTTGGACTTGATGAGCACGTCGACAATCGCGCGCTCGTAGATGTGCTGGCCGAAGATGTCTTCCGTGACGCGGCTCTTGAACAGCTCGCGGCCCTCGTTGATCTCGTCCGACATCACCTCGAACAGGTTGTCGTTCGCGATGCCCTCGAGGATCTTCGGCTCGTGATAGAGCGTCAGGTCCGACGCGATGGCGCGAGCGAGCTGCCGTGCGCGCTTGGGATTGTCGATCAGGGTGGCCATATCCGGTGATCGTAGGTGCGCGCTCGCACCGCGGTCAAGCCTTCTCCCCAGGGGACTCGTGAGGCCCGAGGTGCGCGCGGTCCTCGAAGACTACCGGCCTCATTTCGAGGCCTCGTCGTCGGCCGCCGCCCGGCGCGCCCCCGCGTCATTCGCCTCATCGGCGGGGGCCGGCCCACGCGCGGCACGGTAGCGCTCGAGGTAGGTCTGCTTGACACGCTCGGCGTCCAGGCCGAGTGCGCGCGCGTACTCCGAGAGGAAGCCACGCACGTACACCGGCGCAGGTAGCTTCGCGAACACCTCGCCCTCGAGGGCCTGGAGGTACGCCATGCCGATCTTCGACCGCTCCGCGATCTCGCGCAGCTCGATGCCGAGCGCCTCGCGGACCTGCCGCAGCAGCGGGCCGGAGAACTCCGTCCGCGGCATGATCTCCGGCATCGGCGGCCGCGTCGCCGCGAGGACGCCGGAGTCGTCGCTCTTGCTCGCCGCGCGTGGCGGGATCGGAGCCGTCTCGTTCGGCACGACCGGCATCGGCACGCCGTCGGGGAACAGGTCGTGGTCGTAGTCCTTGCGCTTCGCCGCGTCCATCAGCGTCGTGTACGCGAGGTCGAGCCGGCGATGCACCGCCTCGAGGCTCGCCGGATCGTAGAGGCCCGACACCGCGATCGACTCCGCGCCGTAGACGTCGCGGATGCGCCGGTTCGCGCGCCGGATATCCTCGAAGCTCGCCGTCGGCGGCACCTCGAGGAGCTCGTAGTGCGAGTCGCTCGGCAGCACGTCGCCATCGGTCACCGGTGCGCGGACCGCCATCAGGCCGCGCGCGACACGCTCGAAGCACTTCGCGACGCGCGTCTCCGGGTGCTCGATCAGCAGCGGCCGCCGTCGCCGCGTCGACGCCCACACCGCCTCGTCGTACTCGAGGTGGCCGAGGTAGCGCAGCGGCATGCCGAGTCGCCGCCGCGCCGCCGACGCGACCGCCCGGCCGAGCTCCATGTCGCTCTTGCTGCGCGCCGAGTTGATCACGAGGTGCGGAGCGAACCCGAGGATCGCCTCGCGCAGCTCGTGGATGTCGGTCTGCGTCGCGACCGCGGCGAGGTAGATGTCGAGCGCGCTCGGCGTCCCGCCCTCGTAGTCCGCGGGCAGCTTGCCGGCGATCTGCGCGAGGTGCGCGAGGCCCTTGCGCTCGAGGCGCTTGATGAATGCCGCGCGCACGAACCGGTGCATGAGCTCGATCGACGTCGGATCGGGCACCGAGACGAGCACGCCGACGTCGGCCTCGAGGAACAGCTCGAGCGTCGGTGACCCGAGGCCGGGCCCGAGATCGACGACGACGTAGTCCGCCGGCAGCTCGTGCAGCTGCTCCGCGACGACGCGGACCTGCACGGCGTCGGGGTTCGCGACCCACGGTGGATCGTACACGCCGCCGATCAGCTTCACGCCGGGCACGTGCGTCGCGACCGCCAGGTCGGCGAGCGGTGGCCCTCCGGGCGCGAGCGCCTCGGCGAGGCTGCGCGCCGGGCGCGGCACGCCCGCGAAGATGTGCAGGTTCGGCGCGCCGAACGCGGCGTCGACGAGGATCACCTTCTTGCCGAGCGTGGCAAGGAAGATGCCGACGTTCGCGGCGACGAGGCTCTTGCCCACGCCACCTTTACCGCCGCCGATGGCGACCACCCGGGTCATCGGGGCCTTATAGCCCAAGGAGACCCGGCGAGTCAGCGCTGGATTCTCGTACTCGTATCCGTGCTCGGCGCCGTCGTCGACGACGAGGACGAATCACAGCCGCCGGATCGCCTCGGCGACCTCGGCGAGCTCGTCCTCGCCGATCGTCCGCACGTCGAGCCAGAGCCTTCCGTCCCGCGTCGTGCCGATGACCGGGACCGGCGCGCCACGCAGCCGCCGGTCGAGCTCGTCGGTCCGCCGGCCACGCAGCGTGACCGCCCACGATGGCAGCTCGGCCGTCGGCATCGCGCCGCCGCCGACCGTCGAGGTGCAGCCCTCGACGTCGAGCGTGAGGCCGGCGACCACGCCGATCATGTCGACGAGCCGGCGCGCGTCGGCGTGCAGTGCCTCGCTCGACCGCGAGCTCATCCGCACGGCCGGCACCTCGCCGGCGAGGCCGTCGCGATAGAGCGCGAGCGTCGCGGCGAGGCCGGCGAGCGTCAGCTTGTCGGGACGCAGCGCGCGCATCAGCGGGTGCTTGCGCGCGGCCTCGACCGCCGCCTTCGTGCCGACGGCGATGCCGGCCTGCGGGCCACCGAGCAGCTTGTCGCCCGAGAACGTGACGAGGTCCGCGCCGCTCGCGACCGATTCGGCGACGGTCGGCTCGTCGGGCAGGCCCCACTGCCGCTGCGTCGCGCGGTCGACGAGCATGCCGGAGCCGAGGTCGATCATCGTCGCGACGCCGCGCGCCTTGCCGATCGCGACGACCTGCTCGGGCGTCACCTCGGCGGTGAAGCCGACGATCGCGAAGTTCGAGCGGTGGACCTTGAGGAGCAGTCCGGTCGACGGACCGATCGCGTTCTCGTAGTCGCGCGCGTGGGTCTTGTTCGTCGTGCCGACCTCGACGAGCGTGCCGCGCGACAGCGCGAGGATCTCGGGCAGCCGGAACGAGCCGCCGATCTCGATCAGCTCGCCGCGGCTGACGACGATCTCCTTACCCGACGCGAGCGCTGCGAGCCCGAGCACGGTCGCCGCCGCATTGTTGTTGCAGACGATCGCATCCTCGGCGCCGGTGAGCTCGCAGAGCAGCGCGCGCAGGTGATCGTGGCGCGAGCCGCGCTCGCCCTTGTCGAGGTCGTACTCGACGTTCGCGTAGCCGCGGGCGACGGCATCGATCGCGGCGCGTGCCGCGTCGGGCAGCGGCGCGCGACCGAGGTTCGTGTGGAGGATGACGCCGGTCGCGTTGATCACGCGGCGGAGCGGCGGCTTCACCAGCTCGGCGGCGTGCTCGGCGACCGCGGCGGCGGCGATCGCGGCGCTCTCCGCCTTGCCGGAGAGGATCGCCTCGCGGCGCTGGGTGATCGCGCGTCGCGCGGCCTCGACGACGGCCCAGCGCGGTGAATCTCCGAGGGCGGCGGCCTCGTCGGCGAGCGCGTGCACGGCAGGAAGCCTGGCGAGGAGCGGGTGCGACAAGCGGGGCGACGATACACCGTGATCCTGCATCGCGCCGGCGCATCGCACGGCAACGAAGGGCGTCCGCCCACGCTCCCTCCTCGGATCGCTTACGCCTACGCCGACGCCGACGCTTACGCGTTTCACGGTTCTGCGGCTAGACTGGCGACGTGGACGTCCAGGCGGTCTCCGCGCTGCTCGCCGCGCTCCTGATCCTCGCGATCGGGACGTCGGTGCTGCTGAGGTCGCGCAAGGACCGGCTCTACACCGCGTTCGCCGCGTTCACGTTCACCGTCAGCGCCTGGCATCTGTGTTCGTTCATCGCCGCCGCGACCTCCAGCCCGGTCATGCGCTGGCTATCGCTGTGGGCCGCCGCGACCATCCCGCCGACCGCGATCCGGTTCTACCGGATCTTCCTCGCGCAGCCCTCGATCGGCGGACCGAAGCGAGGTCCTCGCGTCACGCTCGCGTGGACGATCGCGGCGTACGCGGCGCTCGTCTACTCCGCGATCGTCCAGCCGATCCACGACTCGCGGTACTTCCTCGTCCCGTTCACCGCGTACGTGTTCGGCGGGCTCTATCGCTGCGTCTGGGACATGTACGCGCAGTACCGTGCGACGACGAAGCGCGTCGAGCGCACGCGCGTCGGCTACCTCGCGCTCGGTGGCTTTGTCGCGACGACGCTGACGCTCACCGACGTGTTGCCGCGCCTCGGCGTCGCGTGGCCCGCGATCGGCAACGTCCTCGGCATCCTCTACCTCTACTTCCTGTCGCAGACGCTGTTCCGCTACCGGTTGCTCGACCTCAACGAGCTCGTCGGCAAGATGGCGGTGCTCGGCACGCTCGTCGTGCTGCTGTCGGCGGTGTACGGCTTCCTGCTGTACTGGGTCGGCAAGGGCGAGCGCACCGAGGGCCTCTACCTGCTGAACGCGCTCGTCGCCGCGTTCGTGATCCTCATCCTGTTCGAGCCGGTTCGTAACTGGCTCGAGAACAGCATCAACCGCTGGCTGCTGAGACAGCGAACCGAGCTCCGCGGTCGACTGGACGCCGTGCGCCGCGAGCTGCCGAACATCGTCGACGTGCCGGACATGGTGCAGCGGATCATGACGGCGCTCGAGGAGTCGCGGCGCGTCACCGATGCGTCGGTGTACCTGCTCGATTCCGACGGTGCCGGATTCGATCGCGCGGGCGCTCTCGGCCAGGCGCCGCCGGAGCGGCTCGACGCGAACGCCGAGCGCGCGCTGCTCGACCGGGTGCGCACCGGATATCTCGATCTCGATCAGATCACGGCCGAGATCGACGAGCTGCATCCAGGCTCGCCCGACGTCGACGCGAAGCGCACCGCGCTCGTCGCGCTGAAGACGCGCGTCCAGGAGCTGCAGGCGTCGCTGATCTTCCCGCTGTTCGGCTCGGCCGAGACCGAGCAGGGTCCGTGGCTCCTCGGCCTGTTCTGCCTGCGGGACGATCGGACCGAGAGCGCGTTCGACGCCGACGACATCGACACGTTCCGCCAGCTCGGCATCGGCGCCGCGCGCGTGATCGAGTCGTCGCAGGCGTACGAGCGCGTGAAGGAGCGTGACCGTCTCGCCGCGCTCGGCGAGATGGCCGCCGGTCTCGCGCACGAGATCCGCAATCCGCTCGGCGCGATCAAGGGCGCCGCCCAGCTCCTGATGACGTCCGACGGTGCGCCGCCGCACCCGCACGCCGAGACCGCCGAGTTCCTCCAGATCATCGTCGAGGAGGCGAACCGGCTGAACAACGTCGTGACGCGGTTCCTCGACTACGCGCGCGCGGAGCGCCCCGGTAGCGAGGGTGCCGACAAGGTCGACCTCAACAACGTCGTGCGGAAGACCGTGCAGCTGCTCCAGAAGGACCTGACGAAGGTCGAGCTGCGCGTCCGCACCGACGATCACCTGCCGCCGGTCGCCGGCGATCCCGAGTCGCTGCTCCAGGTATTCCTGAACCTCGGCCAGAACGCGCTCCAGGCGATGCCCGATGGCGGCACGCTCGAGATCCTGACGACGCGCCGCCGGCGCAGCCGGCTCGGCTACGGCCAGTTCTGCGAGGTCCGGTTCCGCGATACCGGCATCGGCATCCCGCGCGACCGTCTGAAGAAGCTGTTCATCCCGTTCTACACGACGAAGCAGAAGGGAACCGGCCTCGGCCTCGCGATCAGCCACCGCATCATCAACCAGCACGGTGGCACGATCGAAGTGCGCTCGACGATCGGTCAGGGCTCGACGTTCTCCGTGTTCCTGCCGGCCGCCGAGGCGGTGCCCGCGGGCAAGGTCGAGGACATCACGGAGACCGGGCGGCTGACGGTCGACGACAAGAAGCCCGAGCCCGCAAAGCCTGTCGAGTCACCGACCGACGCGCCATCGCCTACGCCGAGCACGACTACGGGGTAGAGTAGCGGCTCATGCAACCGGCCAAGATCCTCGTTGCCGACGACGAGCAGAACCTGCGTCGCGTGCTCACGGCGCTGCTTCGTCGCGAGGGTCACGAGGTCGTGCAGGCGGCGAGCGGGCTCGAGGCGATCGATCATCTCGGTCAGGTCGATGTCGTGATCACCGACCTGCGGATGCCCGGCGCCGACGGCATGGAGGTGCTGCGCACCGCGGCGAAGAGCCACCCGCACGTCCCGGTCATCATGATCACGGCGTACGGCTCGGTCGGCCAGGCCGTCGAGGCGATCAAGGCCGGCGCGTTCGACTACATCGAGAAGCCGTTCGAGCAGGACTCGATCCGCGTGATCGTCGACAAGGCGATCGGCCAGGCGGCCGCGAACCGCCTCGCCCCGCAACCGACGCTCTACACGACGAGCGAGTCCGAGCAGCGCGGCCGGTTCGGCCTCGTCGGCCAGTCGGTCGAGATGCACGCGATCTTCTCGGTGATCGAGAAGGTCGCCGACACGCCGTCGACCGTCCTCATCACCGGCGAGAGCGGCACCGGCAAGGAGCTCGTCGCAAAGGCGTTGCACGAGCAATCGAGTCGCAAGAATCAGCCGTTCATCAAGATCAACTGCGCCGCGATCCCGAAGACGCTGATGGAGTCGGAGCTGTTCGGCTACGAGAAGGGCGCGTTCACCGGCGCGACCTCGAGCAAGCCCGGCCGGTTCGAGCTCGCCGACGGCGGCACGCTGTTCCTCGACGAGATCGGCGAGATTCCCGTCGAGATGCAGGTGAAGCTCCTGCGCGCGATCCAGGAGAGCGAGTTCGAGCGCGTCGGCGGGTTGAAGACGATCAAGGTCGACGTCCGCCTGATCACCGCGACGAACCGCGACCTCGAGCAGGAGATCCAGCGCGGCAACTTCCGCGAGGACCTGTTCTACCGGCTGAACGTCGTGCCGCTCCAGATCCCACCGCTGCGCAAGCGCACGGGCGACATCCCGATGCTCGTGCAGCACATCATCAAGAAGTTCAACGAGCGGCTGAAGAAGTCGATCACCGGCGTGTCGGACGAGGCGCTCGCGGCGCTCGAGGCCCACAACTGGCCCGGCAACATCCGCGAGCTCGAGAACGTGCTCGAGCGAACGATCCTGTTCTGCAAGGGCGATCGCATCGAGCGCGCCGA
Source organism: Pseudomonadota bacterium (assembly GCA_023386455.1). Classification (GTDB taxonomy): domain Bacteria; phylum Myxococcota_A; class Polyangia; order Haliangiales; family Haliangiaceae; genus JABFXX01. The sequence goes on from JAEWJO010000185.1 coordinate 15,047, forward strand.
CCTCCAGCTCGGCTCGGCCGGCCAGGAGGCCGCCAACCAGTCCCAGCCGGTGCCGGTCGTCGATGACGATGACGAGGGCGGCGAGATCTCCGGGTCGCTGAAGGAGGTCGTCCGCGCCGAGACCGCGCGCGTCGAGCGCGAGCTGATCGTCAAGGCGCTCGAGGAGACCGGCGGCAACGTGACCCAGGCCGCACGCCTCCTGAAGATCAGCCGCAAGAGCCTGCAGATGAAGATGAAGGAGTTCAACCTCCGCGATCGCGAAGGCTAGACGCGTGTATAGTCGCCGCAGGGTGATCAAGCGGCTCAGCGTGCTCGTCGTCCTCGGGACCACTGCCGGGGCTGCTAACGGAAATCCTGCGACCCTCGTCGCCGGCGGTGAGTCCGAGCTCGAGGCGCCGTACGCCGACCAGTCCGTCGACGTCATCACCGAGATCGACTACGAGTACGAGCTCGACTCGAGCTCGCTCGTCCGCGAGCGCGTCGGGCCGGGCGCCGATCCGAGCGCGCCGCTTCCGACGACACGCGACCTGACGTTCCGGCAGTTCCGCCACACGATCACGCCGCGTATCCAGTTCGGCGTGTTCAAGAACACGTTCGTGACGGTCGCGCTGCCGATCGTGATCCAGCAGGCGCGCGAGATCCACCTCGACGACGGCGTCGATCGCACCGGCAGCACCGCGGTCACCGACGGTCTCATCTCGGCCAACGGCTTCGACTCGCGCGATCCGGGGACGGCGACGACCGGCGACCTGCTGTTCCGCGGCCCGACCCGCCACGGCCTCGATCAGATCCACGTCGGGCTCGGCGTCGCGCCGATGAACCAGGCGATGGACCCGACGAAGCCGACCTGGAAGCTCGGCGCCGAGTTCCGGCTCTCGGTCGGCAAGCCGATGCGCTTCGACCCGATGGCGCCCGAGGCGAACAAGGGCGTCTCGGAGGGCGTGCAGCAGCTGAAGCTCTGGACCTCGTTCGGCCGCCGGCTGGCGTGGGCCGAGCCATGGGTCGAGCTGCACTGGCTCGTCCCGCTGACCGGCAAGTCGGGCTCGCTGTTCGAGGACCCGGGCTTTGGCGCGCAGAACTGGCAGCGCAGCCAGGAGGCCGGCGCCTCGTTCGGCGTCGAGCTGTTCGCGGTCGACAAGGCCGAGGATCAGACCCGGATCAGCGTCGACTTCGGGACGCGCGCGAACGTCCACTTCGAAGGTCGCGAGTACACCGAGCTGTGGGAGCTGTTCGCCTATGCAGGCGATCCGCGGGTCGCCGCGAACCCGCTGATCCTGAACGCCGACCCCACGCCGAGCGGCCCGAAGCCCTCGCCCCACCCCGGCATCACGAACATCGAGAACTACCTGGAGACGGCCGCAAAGTTTGCGGTCCGCGCCCAGATCGGTCCCCACGTCCGCTTCGCGGTGGTCGCCGACCTCGTCTGGAAGACGGACCACGCGATCACGTTCGCCGACGCCGGCGTCGACCTGCCGACATGCCCGGCGAGCGGCGCCTGCGAGGACAACAACAACGACCTCGTCAATCCGGGGACGGCGGAAGTGAACCCCCTCCATGCGCCCGCGATCGACCTCGTCGGCCACCGCTACCGGTCCGAGAACAACTTCAATGTCGTACTCGGCGTCCAGGGACTCGTCACGTTCTAGCCGGCCCGAGCTTCTCCTGGTTCGATAAGTCCTTCCCGAACGGCGAACGAGCAAGTTCCAGGGGGCGCCACCAACTCTGGTACGATGGTGGTTGGGTGCTCGCGCGGCGAATTATCGCGGTCTCGCCGGACAAGGCGTTCGGCAAGCAACTCGCAACTGCGCTGAAAGCGGCAGGCGGCGCGGTCGATCTCCATCTCACGCTCGACGCGCTCGGCAAGGGCGACGTGCAGGCCTCGCTCGTCGTGCTGCATCTCGACGGCGAGCTCGCGACCGCGGCGG
>JAEWJO010000240.1 GCA_023386455.1 Pseudomonadota bacterium
CATGTACACGGCCGCCGACGCGAGCCCGATCGCGCCGAGACCGCCGATGACGAGGCCGGCCCGGCTCGGTGGCCTCCGCGTGTCCCTCGGATCGATCCGCTGCGTCGCCGACGCGCCCGGCGACGGCTCGGCCTCGGCGCTCGGTGGTTCGCCGGCGAGCTTCGGGGGCTCGTCACCGCGCGCCGGCTCGGCGTCCGCGATCGCGTCGTAGCCAAACAGCGGCGTCGCGCGATCGAGCATGCTCTTGTAGTCGACGTTCGTCGCGAACGACGTCTGCTTCTGCGGCTTGCCGCGCGCCTGGGCATCGCGCGGGATCACCGCGGTGCGCGGCCCGCTGGCAGCGGGTGTGTCGCGCGGGATCGCCGCCGTGCTCGGCCCGCTGCCCAGTGGCTTGTCGGACTCGAGCTCGGCCGCCTCGACGTGCGTCGGCATGCGCCGGGTCTCCGGCGGGCAGAACTGCGCGACGAGCGCCGCGACATCCCGCGGGCCCGGCGTCTCGTCGAGCGAGTAGAGGTACTTGTTCAGCGCGCCGAGCATGTCGGCCGCGTTCGGCCAGCGGGCGGTCTGGTCGCGCTCGAGCGCGCGCATCACGACCTCGTCGAGCTTCGCCGGGACCTCGGGCCGGATCTCCGATGGGCGCGGGATCTCGGCGCGCAGGACGGCGTCGAGTGTGGCGTCGGGATCGGTGCGCGCGAACAGGCGGCGCCCGGCGAGCATCTCCCAGGCGAGCACACCGACGGAGAACAGGTCGGTCTGGCCGGTCAGCGCCTCGCGGCGGACCTGCTCGGGAGACATGTACGGGAACGAGCCGGTCGGCGCCGATTCGCGTGCGTCACCTTCGCCGCCGTCGGCGAGCGTCACCGCGATGCCGAAGTCGACGAGCTTGATCTCGCCATCGCGCGACAGCATCACGTTGCGCGGGGAGAGGTCGCGATGGATCACGCCTTCGCCCTTGCGGTGCGCGTAGTCGAGGCCCTCGAGCATGCGCGCCGCGATCCATGCCGCGAGCGGCGGATCCATCAGCGCGTCGCGGCGCGACATGAACTCGGTCAGCCGGTAGAGCGTCGGCCCGTCGATGTACTCCATCGCGATGAAGTACGTGTCGTCGATCACGCCGAGCTCGTAGACCGGCACGATGTTGCCGTGGGCGAGCGTGACGAGCGTCTTGGCCTCGGCGACGAACAGGTCGACGAAGTGCCGGTTCCCCGACAGGCGAGGGTGGATCTGCTTGATGACGATCTGCTTCTCGAAGCCCCCCGGACCGATGATCTTGGCGAGGTAGATCTCGGCCATGCCGCCGGTCGCCAGCTTCTCGGTCAGGTAGTACTTGCCGAACGTCGTCGGCAACTCCGTCATCGCGGGCAAGAGTATCATGCAAGGTGTGAACCCTCGGGGCTGGGTCCTGATCGCGCTGATCGCCGGGTGTGGCGAGGATGCGGCGCGCGTCCGGCTCGAGCCCGTCGTGCTGCCGGTGGCCGACGGAGTTCCGTGCGGCAAGCAGATCGCGAAGACCGCGCTGCGGATCGTCGCGTACACGCCGGGAGGCGAGCTGAGGCGCAGCGTGCCGCCGAGCGACATCGACGCGTTCCCCGAGGACACCGAGCAGCTCGGTGCGGAGGTGATCGGCAACGGTGGTGCGCTGGTCGCGATCGGCAAGACCGCGCCGCTCGACTTCGACGGGCTGGCGAACGGCACGTCGATTCCGATCCTGATGGCGCCGCAGGACGGCTTCTGCCCGGTGTATCCGATGGCGGCGCCTCGCGTCGCGCCGGCGGTCGCGCGTGCCGGCAACGGCGTGCTCGTCGTCGGTGGGACCGACGGTACGGGCAAGCAGCTGGCGACGGTCGAGTGGTTCGATCCGTCGACCGCGACGTTTCAGCCGGTCACCGTGCCGACGAACCTGGTCGACGAGGTGAACGGCTTCGCCGGCGTCGTCCTGACCGAGCTGCCCGACGGCACCGTCGCGCTGACCGGGACGTCGAGCCACGCGTACATCGTGTTCGATCCGGTAGCGCGCGCATTCGTCGACGCGCCGACGGTGTTCGATCATCGCGCGTTCCACGCCGCGATCGCGCCCGACGCCGACCACCTCTTCGTGATCGGCGGGTGCGCGGACATCGTCGGCGGCGCGTGCAGCGGTGCGCCGCTCCACAGCGGCTTCTCGTACGACCTCGCGAACCTGTCGATGCGCGAGCGCGGCCCTGCATTGCCGAGCGCGTCGGCGCGGATCGGTTCGAGCCTGCTCGATCTCGGCGTCCAGGTCGACGGCGTGCGCCGGTTCCTGCTCGCCGGCGGCACCGGCGATCCGGGACAGGTCGACCGGTTCGCGCTCCTCGATCTCTCGACCGAGACGCTCGCGGGTCTTCACGCCCAGGCGGCACTGCTCGACGGCGGCGCCGTGCTGTCGGCGTTCGATCCCGACGGCGCCGCGCAGACCGGCGGTGCCGGCGTGCTCGCGCCGGGCGGTGCGGCGCTCGCGTCGATCGCGCCCTCGCCGAAGCTCGACGGCGCGCGCCTCGTGACGCTCGAGGATGGCTCCGTCCTCGCGCTCGGCGGCGATCCGACGGGCAACGTCTCGCGGTATCTGCCGACGACGAACACGTGGTCGACAATCGTCCCCGACGGCGATCCGTCGCAGATGCCCGGCGCTCTCGAGGCCCCGGTCGCGGCGCGCCTCGCCGATGGCGCCGTGCTCGTGCTCGGTGGCCGCACCGCGACCGCGAGCGCATGGATCTACCGGCCCTCGCTCGCCGGTCCACGCACCGGCTCGATCTTCGCGCTGCCCGACGGCAGCACCGAGGGTGTCCTGACCGCGCCGGACCCCGGGACGCTGTCGCGCGCCGGCGGCCGGTTCATCCTGGCGTCGTCCGCGGACGACCTGTCGGCGCGCGCGCTCGTCGGTGGCC
>JAEWJO010000277.1 GCA_023386455.1 Pseudomonadota bacterium
GCATACGACATGTAGAGAGGTCTCGTGGGCTCGGAGATGTGTATAAGGAGACAGCGCCCACAGCGGCCCGAGACCCGCGCGCGCGTCGAGCTCCGCCGTCAGCTTCGCGACGTCGGCGGCATCGCACGACGCGGCGGCCTGATCGTGGAGCGCGAGCACGCAGCTCGCACCGGCGAGTCCCGCGGCGCACCCGGTCTCCGCGTCGACCCCGGCATCGGGCTGACCCGGCTGGTCGTCGCCGGTCATCTGCCCGCCCGGGGCGTTGCAGGCAGCGAGTGAGACGAGCAGGGCGATCCGGGACAGGGAAGGGCGCATGGCGTTGGGTTTGGCAACGCGGTCGGCCGTAAGTCGGCGGATCGTCGTCGGCGTCCGCACCGACAGCAAGAAGCAGGCTAGAACTCGATCGTGCTCGGCACGCCATCTCGCCGGATGTGGATCGCCGCGATCGTCGTCGCGGTGATCTGCGTGTCGGGCCTCGTCTACGGCCTCGTCACCGACTGGGACACGCCCGCCGAGGAGCTGCCGTCCCGCGGCGAGCGCGCGCCGCGTGGTAGCGGGTTCGGAGCGGGCCTCATGATCGGCATCGGCGCGGGCATCGCGGTCGGCTCGCTGATCGCGATCCGTCGCAAGCGCGACTAGCCGCGCTCGAACCACTCGTGGCGGAGCACGCCGTAGAGCGAGACGTCGCAGAGCTTCTTGCCCTTGCGGACGTGCCGGCGCCGGATGCCCTCGTTCATCATGCCGAGCTTCTCGAGCACGCGACACGACGCCTCGTTGCCCTCGAGCACCTGCGCGTAGATCCGCGACAGGCGCAGCTGCGCGAACCCGTGCTCGACGAGCGCGTCGGCCGCCTCCGTCGCGTAGCCGTGGCCCCACGCATCGATGCCGAGCCAGTAGCCGAGCTCGGCGCGGCGATCGCGCGGGAACCGGCGCAGGCTGACGGTGCCGATCAGATCGCGCGGCACGCCCTTGCGCGTGATCGCGAGTGTCAGGCCGCGGCCGTGCTGCCACCACGACAGGCGCGCGTCGATCCAGCGTCGCGCGAGGTTGACCGGATACGGCGTCGGCACCGCGATCAGGTACTTCGCGACGCGCTTGTCGCCGGCCTGGGTCGAGATGGCCGGCGCATCGTCGAGGCAGAGCTCGCGCAGGACCAGCCGCTTCGTCGCCAGGTGTGGCGACGGCGGAACCGCGAGCGCGTCCTCGGAGATGTCGAGCATCAGCGCGGTGGGCGCGAGCCGCTGAAGTCCTGGTTACTGACACACTCGATCGCGGCGCAGTCGGTGTGGCCGTTGTGCGCGGCCGTGTACGCGATCGTGCCCATCAACGCATCGCCGACGAGGTTCGCGGTCATCCGCGCGTCGTAGGTGTACGTGCAGTTGCCGGTCGTGTTCGGGCGCGTGCCCTCGATCGTCATGTCGACGTGATTGCCGTCGACGTCGCCGGAGAACGTCGACCCGCCGAGCGCGACGTTCAGCACGAACGCGGCGCCGCCCTGGACCTCGGCGACCGCCGCGCCGCCGTTCTGCGTGACGACGACGGAGATGCCCGACGACGTCGCCCCGACCGTCCAGTTGGCGAACTGGCAGCCGTTATCGCGATTGGTGATGCCGACCGAGTACGTGCCCTCGACGTCGACCGGGTCATCGCCACCGCAGCCGGCCCATACCGCGAGACACACGAGGCTCCCCATCAGTCTCTTCATGAGCCGAAGGATAACCAAAATCCCGGGTTCTTGGCCTATGGTGCCGAAACGTGCCCCGACGTTCCGTACGTGCCTATCATCACGCTGCTGCCGTGCTGGCGGTCTCGCTCGGTGCGGGCCCCGCGGTGGCGAGCGCAGCCGTGCACGACGTCGAGACTCATCGCCTGGATAACGGGCTGACATTGCATGTGGCGGCGGGACATCCCGCTCCCGTGATGGCAATCCAGGCCTGGGTCGGGGTCGGCTCGGCCGATGAACGTCCCCCACAGGCCGGCGTCGCGCACGTCGTCGAGCACATGCTGTTCAAGGGCTCGTCGAGCTATGGAGTCGGCGAGCTGACGCGCGCGATCGAGGGCAGCGGCGGCGAGATCAACGCGTTCACGTCGTTCGACCACACCGTCTATCACGCGGTGATCGGCCGCGATCACGTCGATGGTGCGATCGACGCGCTCGGCGACGCACTCACCGCGCCGCGCGTCGACCCCGAAGAGCTCGATCGCGAGCGCCGCGTGATCCTCGAGGAGATCCGGCAGGGCAGCGACGATCCGGCGCGCTCCGTCGCGCAGAGCCTGTTCGCGACCGCGTACGTCGAGCATCCGTATCGCCGGCCGGTGATCGGCACCGCCGACAGCGTGCAGCGGCTCGGCGAGCGCGACCTCGTCGACTTCTTCCGCAGCTACTACGTCGCCGACAACGTCACGCTCGTCGTCGCGGGCGATGTCGATCCGGGCCACGTGCGGCGCAGTGTCGAGCGGCGATTCCGCGCGATGCCGACCGGCCGCCCGGTGCGCCGGGTCGCCGTCGAGCCCGCGCAGACGGCGCCGCGCGCGGTCGCCGCGTATCGCGATGTCAGCGAGGCGTACCTGTCCGTCGGCTTACACGTCCCCGCGGCGCGGCACCCCGACGTCCCCGCGCTCGCCCTCGCCGCGATCCTCCACGGCGAGAGCG
>JAEWJO010000293.1 GCA_023386455.1 Pseudomonadota bacterium
GGCGCGCCGCGACCGCTGCGGATGCTGGAGCAGGCGCTCGACGACGTCGGCCAGCGACGCGGCGGCCGGTCCTGCCTTCGCGATCGCGTCGAGGCACGGTGCGAGGGCCAGCTCGCGCTCGATCAGAGACCGGATGATCGGCGTCGCGAGCTCCGCGTCTGCGACCAGCGCGTGCTCGATCGCCTGCGCCTGGCCGCGCCACGTGCCGACCGTGCCCTCGAGCGCGAGCAGCGTCGTCGCGACCCAGCGCGGATCGGCGGCGAGCGCCAGGCCCTCGAGCGAGGGCAAGTAGACGCGGTGGAAGAGGTTCGACTCGAGCTTCGCCGTGCGGTTCGCGCGCACGTACTCGGCGAGGTGGCGGGTCGCGCGCGCGTCCCTCGAGCGGCCGAGGAGCACGGCCGCGACCTCGGCACGACGGAGCTCGATGTCGCGCGTGACGCGGCCGGTTGCGGCATCGTGGAGATCCGCGAGCAGGCGATCGCGGACGACGGGCTGCGCGGCGATCGCGGCGCCGAACGGACCGCGCACGGGCATGTCGCCGTAGAAGTACGTGCCTCGCGGCTTGCTCCACGCGGAGACGAAGACGTCGGCGAGCGCCGGCACGTCGCGAACGTTCGAGAGCGCGACCGCGAGGCGCGACGTGGCATCCGTGCCCTGGTACGAGCCGTACTTGCTCAGGCATACGCGCGCGACGACGTCGGCATCGCACGCGTCGAGGATGGCGCGAATCGGGTCGCGATCCGCCTCGGGCGTGACGAGGAGCTTGAACAGCGCGGCGATCAGCTTCTCGTCGACGCGATCGGCATCGGTGAGCGTGCCCGCGGCATGTCGCGCGATCGCCGCCCCGACATCGGGTGGAAACGTCTGCAAGAGCGGCACGACGGACAGGATCGACTCCCAGGTGCCACCGTCGGTGTTCTCGACGAACGGCGTCCGGTCACCCGTCCCGGGCCAGAAGCCGTCGGCGCCGAGCTTCAGGATCCCGAGGTCGTCGCTGACGTGGACCGCCGTGTCCGGGAACTTCTTGCGGACCTTGTTCAGGATCTCGCAGACGAGGTTCGGGTCCCACGAGCCCTCGTCCGTCGACATCTTGTTCCAGCCCTTCGCGATGACACCGCTCGGATGCGGCGTCGTCGCGACGACGAGGCCGAACGCCTCGCCATCCCACTTCCGCTTCTGCGCATGGCGGACGAGCTTCGCGAGCTCGGCGAGCTCCTTGGTCGTCAGCGGTCTGTCCCGGACCAGCTGGTAGTACGCCGTCCACCCCATCGAGTGGACTCTACCGCGAGCGGTCGCTCACATCGCGGCGAGCGCGGCGATCTCTGCTGGAGCGAGCGCTCGGCCGTACATCCGGACGTCGTCGACGCTCCCTCGCAGGCGGAACACGTCGACGTTGTTGTCGCGCTCGCAGCCGATCAAGTAGGGGTCGGTCGCGTAGCCGAGCGCGCCGGTCGGCATCGAGCCCATCGCGCTGCCGTCGATGTAGACGGTCAGCGTGCCGGCGTCGACGACGAGCGCGGCGTGATGCCACGCGCCGGCCGCGACCGGCCGACCGATCGTCGCTCCGCCGACGATCAGCGTCCAGTTGCCGTTCGCGCCGCTGAACAGCTCCATCACGTTGTTGCTCGTGGTCTCACCGTTGCGCGGCCGCGAGAACATCTCGCCGTCGGCTGCGGGCGCGTCGACGTTGGCCCACAGCGACGTCGTGAAGCTCGCCGGGCGCAGATCGGCGGCATCCGCGATCTCGATGCACTGCGTGCCGGAGAAATCGACCGCGGTCGCGCCGATGCGGCCGGTCGTCATCGGCGGGCACGTGCCGTGACAGCTCGCGGCGTGACCGCGCGCGCGATCGACGAGGAGCCCGTCGCTCTCGAACGCGAGGTGCAGCAGCAGCTCTGCATCGGCCGCGTCGGCCATGCCGTCGCCGGGCGATGCCTCGCCGATCGGTCCGCTGCCGGATGTGCCGGCGTCGTCCAGCGGATCGAACGCGAGGCGTCCGCACGCGGTCAGTACAACAAGCGCGAGCGATCTCACCCGCGCCGATGGTACCTCATGCCTTCGTGAGCAGCACGATGCGACGCTCGTAGGCCTGCATCTTCGTCAGCGCCTCGCGGAACGCACCGTACTTGTCGGCGGGCACGACGAGCTTGTCGAGCTTGATCTCGCCGGTGCACGTGACGATCTGCCCCGCGGCCTCGCAGCCCTGCGAGTACGACAGACCCTCGGCCGAGCCCTCGAGCTTCGGCGGCACGTACGCGACCTTCCAGCCGGCGGGAATCTGCACGGTGACGTCACCGCGCTCGGTGCGCGGCACGCCGATCCAAAGCGCGGTCTTGCGCGTCGACAGGCTCGCGCTCGGCTCGTCGTCGGCGACCCCGAGCGTCACCGGAGGCAGCTCGAACACGCGCATGTTGGCCTGCGCCGACGAGTAGCCGGGGACGGTGACGTCGTGCGTGACCGTGACCGGGCCGGTGACCGACAGCGTGTCGGTGACGGTGTGCCCCTTGTCGACAGCGGACGCCGACATGCCGGCCGCCTGCTCCTGGAAGAAGCGATCGGCGAGCTCTCCCTTCAGCGGGCGCAGCTCGGCGCTCGCGCGATCGGCGTACCAGCCCGAGAGCTCGTACGTGTACTTCGCGACGAGGTCGCCGTTCGGCGAGAGCTTGAAGTCGGCCTTCGTGTGCGAGACCGACGTCGACGGATCGAGCGCGGGACGCGAGCCGAGCTCGACGCCACCCTTGTCGAGCGGCAGGACGAGGTTGTCCTGGCCGGCAAACGCGACGCCGTACTGGCCGTGCTCGTCGCTCGGATCGACCCACACGTCCTTCGCACCGACGTCGAGCTTCGCGATCATGCGATCGAACTGCGCGAGCGTCGGCACCGTCGAGATCACGGGCACCTTGCCGGTGCGAACGAGGACCGGGCGGCCCTTGAGGCCCTGCGAGGCGGCGAGCGCGAGCAAGAGGCCGACCTTGTCGCGGTCGTCACCGTAGCGGTTCTGCAGCACGACCTCGGGCGCGTGCGGCTCGTACCCGGCCCAGCCGAGCGGCAGGTCGATCGAGCGGATGTCGTGTGCGACGAACGCGAACAGCTTCGTCGCCTTCTCGGCGTCATCCTTCGCGCCGGCGACGATGCGATCGGCCTCGGCCTTGATCGCCTCGGGCATCGGCGACGGGATCGCCTTCTCGAGGAAGCGGTTGGCCGTCCCCTCGAGCACCTTCTGCCAGCTCGCCTGGAATCCGTAGACGAGCCGCGGCAGCACCGCCGACTCCGACAGCGAGCCCGACTCGGGATGACGATCGGGCAGATCGGTCAGGCGGTACGTCCACGTGCGCGTGCCGTTGCCGGTCGTCTGCTTCGCGTCGAGCTTGACGCCCTCGACGGCGAACTTCGGCGTGATCGCCGCGGGCGCGGTGATCGTGACGATGCGCTCGAGCACCGGGTTGTAGCGGCCCAGCATCTCCTCGCCACCGAGCTGCGAGTCCGGCGTCGCCCGGGTCGTACGGGTGTACTCGAGCTCGAGCACCGAGCCCGCGTCGACGGCGGGGAACGTGACGACGCGCTCGCGCACGTCGGCGTAGATCGTCGCGTCGGCGATCCGCGGCGGCACGATGTCCGCGATCTCGTCCTTGCTGACGACGTTCGGCTTGCCGTCGTCGTTGACCGTGCGCGCGGTGTCGATCACGAGCGTCTCGCGCTTCGAGTCGAACGGGATGTGCAGGTCGGCGAACTTGTCCTTGCCGCGCTGCGGGTCGAGGAGCTTGACGATCGAGTGGTGCTTCTGGACGACCGAGCCGTCCTGCATGTACGTGATGTCGTCCTGCTCGAGTGCGACGATCGCATCGGCCTGCGGGAACTTGTCCTTGCCCGGGCCGTTCTGCGCGAGGTCGACGAGTCGCGCGAGCTTGGGGTCCTTGATGTCGGACGCCGGCGCGGCCTTCTTCGCCCACGGATCGTCGGCGGCGGCCGGTGCCTTCTTCGAGGTCGCGGCCTTGTCGTCGCCGCCCTTGCAGGCGGCGAGCACGACGAGGAGCATGGCGAGACGCTTGGTGCGGAGCATGGTCACTTACCTCCCGCCGCGAGGATCACCGGCTGGTGCGCGATCAGCGCGAGCGACGCGAGCGAGCCGCGCAGCGCCTTGTACTGCGTCGGATCGATGTGGCGGCTCTTCAGCTGGAACGTGCGGCTGCACTCGAGCGTCGTCGCGTCCTTCTTCTTGCACGACGAGGTCATCGCCGTGATCTTGTTCGACGCCTTCGTCGTGTTCGGCAGCGCGACGACCTTCGTGTCGGCCGGGAGCGTGATCGTCTCGGTCTGGTCGTACTCGAACGTCACCTGCGCATCGAGGCCGAACTTGCGCGACGTCGTGGCGCCGAGGACCTGCGGCAGCACGTTCTCGACGAGGCCGAGCGAGCCCGACGTCACGACCGAGCGCAGCAGGCGGTAGTCGCCGGTCTTCGGCGCCGCGTTCGGGACCTTGATCTCGAAGTTGACCTCCATCGGCGTGAACAGCGCGAGCGCGCTCGTCACGTCGAACGACACGAGCTCGGCGTCGGGCAGCGACGCGTGGAGCAGCGTCTCGATGATCTCCTTCTGCTGGTCCTTGCTCATCATCGCGGCGACCGAGCGGATCACGAGATCGAACACGCCCTTCGTCTCGAGCTTCACCTTGCTCGTCATCGAGCCGTCGGCGGCGATCGTCGTGTGCGCGATCGCGTGACCCATGTTGACGCTCGGGTCGGCGGCCGGGATCTTCGTCAGCGGCTCGCCCTTCAGCGTCGCGACGAGCGTGTGCTGCTCGGCCTCGTTGCCGGGCAGGAGCGCGTTGTTGTTCTTCGCGGTCGGGTCGACATACGTCCAGCCGCCGCCCTTCTTCGGCATCGCGACGATCGCGTGATTGAAGCCGTCGTGCGCGATGTCCTCGAGCACCGGATCGCCGGCGTTCGTGATCACCGGGTACGCCTCGATCTTCGCCTCGCGCAACATCGACGTCAGGAGGATCGAGACATCGCGGCAGACGCCCCAGCGCGACGCGTACGTCTCGCTCGCCTTGCGCGGCGTGTAGCCCGTGCGCGGGCCCACGCCGAGGCCGCGGTAACGGATGTCCTGCGCGACGAAGTCATAGAGCGCGCGGATCTTCTCGTCGTCCGTCTTCGCGTCCTTCGTCAGCTCGGCGACCTTCGCCTTGATCTCCGGCGTCGCCTGGAGCTGCGGCTCGACGAGCTCGGCCCACCACTTCGAGAAGTGCTGCCAGCTCGGGTCGGTCGTGACGACGAGCATCGGCAGCTCGGTGCGGAAGTTCATCGCCGTCTCGGGCACGAGCTGCGCGACATTCTTGACCGCCCACTTGTAGAGGATGCGGTCGCCGGCCTTCGACTTCGACGTCTCGATCTTCGTCGTGCGCTCCGGGTGGTAGATCCGCGTCGTCAGCGGCAGCGACGACGGACCGTCGACCGTGTAGCTCGCGTTCAGGATCGGCTCCATCGCCTGGAACGAGAACACGTCGTTGAAGTAGCCGACGCGCGTCGGGGTGATGCGTGTCATCTTGAACGTCAGGTCGACGACGTCGCCGACCGCGAGGTTCTTCACCGTCACCTTCGCGGCGCGGCCCTGCGGGTCGTAGATGTTCGCCTCGCCCGACTGCTCGACGTCCTGGATGTCGGCCTTGTCGACGGGGATGACCTTGCCGTCCGGCTTGATCACGCGCGCCTCGACGACCTCCATCTTCTCGGCGTCCTTCGTGTAGTACTGGGTCGACGACGCGGCGTCGGCCTTGCCCGCTTGCGTGAGCACGAGCCTCGCCGAGCGCATCGTGTTCGTGAACTGCCCGTCGGGCTGGTACACGACGAGCTGGCTCGAGATCACCGAGACGGTGTTCGCGCTCGGATAGTCCGCCGGCTTCACCTTCTTGATCGCATCGAGAACAGCCGGGTCGACCGGCGAATCCGCCATCGCCGGCGCAACGAAACTACACAACGCGATCGCACACAGCGCTCCGCGCAACGGTACGTGCCTCATCGGTTCCTCCAGTAGCTGCTGGCGTCGTAGCACGGTGCTCCCGCGGAGCTGACGAAAACCTCCTCGCAACGCTGCTGCCCCGCCATCGCGCGACACGGGTCGTCGCGCGACACGGCTCGTTCGTCCCCCGAGCGTCGCACCCCGTCGCATGAACGCGATGATCGATGGATCGCGCCGTTGCGAGGTCAATCCCGCGGGGGTATGACCCGGCCACCATGATCAAGCGTCCGAAGATCGCCATTATCGGTGCCGGCGGTAACGTCGGTGCAGCCGTCGCTCAGTGGGCCGTGCAGAAGGAGCTCGGGGACCTCGTCCTCGTCGACATCAAGGCCGGTCCGGCCGAGGGTCGCGCGCTCGACCTGACCCAGTGTGGCCCGTGGGAGGGCTTCAACAGCACGAGCTTCGTCGCCACCGACAAGATCGAGCAGATCGCCGGCGCGGACGTCGGCGTGATGACGGCCGGCGTGCCGCGCAAGCCGGGTCAGTCGCGCGAGGAGCTGATCAACATCAACGCGGGCATCGTGAAGGGCATCTGCCAGGACGTGAAGAAGCACGCTCCCGAGGCCGTGCTCGTCGTCGTCTCGAACCCGCTCGACGCGATGGTGGTCGTCGCGAAGCAGGTCACCGGCTTCCCGCGCGAGCGCGTCATCGGCTCGGCCGGCGTGCTCGACAGCGCCCGCTTCCGCACGTACCTCGCGATGGCCGCGGGCGTCTCGGTCGAGGACGTCCACGCGATCGTGCTCGGCGCACACACCGACAAGGACATGGTCCCGGTCACGTCGAACGCGACGATCGGTAACGTGCCGGTCGGCAAGTTCCTCTCGGCGGAGAAGCTGACCGAGGTCGTCGAGAACACGAAGAAGGGCGGCGCGACGCTGACCGGCCTCATCGGCACGAGCGCGTGGCTCGCGCCGGGCGCGGGCACGTGCCTCATGGTCGAGGCGATCATCCGCAACCAGGGTCGCGTCCTGCCGTGCTCGGTCGAGCTCAACGGCGAGTTCGGCGTGAAGGGCGCGTTCGTCGGCGTTCCGGTGAAGCTCACCGCGAAGGGCGCCGAGGCCGTCTACGAGTTCGAGCTGTCGGCGTCGGAGAAGGAGGCGTTCGGCAAGAGCGTCGCCGCCAACACCGAGCTCATGAACATCGCGCGCGGCTTCCTGGGCTGAGAGCGTGAGGCCGTCTAACGACCGACGATGAGACGGCCTACGGGTAACTGACTTCGCAGCCAGACTGTCGACGGCAACTGACGTTCGCAGTCGGCAGACATCTGCGAAACCACGTGGTTCGACCACCGCGAGGTGGTGAGCCATTGACGGATCGCGGGTAGAACGCCCGTTGCACTTCGTCTCGTCGTGATGATGAGGGAAGCGCAAACGGACAGTCTCGTCGGTGTCGTCGTCGAGGACCGGTACCGCATCGAGGCGGAGCTGGGTCGAGGTGCGATGGGTGCGGTGTACCGGGGCCGTCACATCCGGGTCGGCCGCACGGTCGCGATCAAGGTGCTGCACGACCACCTCGTCGTCGATCCCGACATGGTGGAGCGGTTCGAGCGCGAGGCGAAGATCGCGGCGCGGCTCGAGCACGAGAACCTCGTCGGCGTGCTCGACATCGGCACCACGCCCGACGGCAAGCGCATGATGGTGCTCGAGTTCGCACCCGGCACGAACATGGCTGACCTCGTGACCGCGCCGATGCCGCGCGCCCGCGTGATCGATCTCGCGCGCCAGCTGCTGCGCGGCCTCGAGCACGCGCACGGCGCGGGCCTCGTCCATCGCGACCTCAAGCCGGAGAACGTGCTCGTCGAGCGCACCGCGGAGGGCAAGGAGATCCCGCGCATCGTCGACTTCGGCATCGCGGTGCTGCGCGACTGTGACGACGCGCCGTCGGATGGCCGTCGCCTGACGACGAGCGGCGTCGTGCTCGGCACGCCAATGTACATGTCGCCGGAGCAGGCGCGCGGCGAGGACGTCGATCGGCGTACCGATCTGTTCGCGCTCGGCGTGATGGTCTACGAGATGCTCGCCGGCACGCCGCCGTTCGAGGGCACGGGCGTCGAGATCATGATGCAGAACATCGTGCAGGACCCGCCGTCGATCGCGACGCGCACGGGCCGGCACGTCGATCCGCGGCTCGAGGCATTCGCGTGCAAGCTGATGGCGCGCGAGGCAGCGAATCGATACGACAGCGCGAGCACGGCGCTCGCCGCGCTCGACGAGATCGCGCACGAGGCGGTGCCCGAGCCCGTCGTCGAGAAGCCGACGCTGCGCGAGCGGGTCGAGCGCGTCTCGATGAAGGCGATCGCGGGGGCGATCGAGACGAAGGAGGCGGTCGAGACGAAGGAGGCGGTCGGGACGAACGAGGAGGTCGGGAATGCGAT
>JAEWJO010000342.1 GCA_023386455.1 Pseudomonadota bacterium
GTGGCATCCGCGCGCCGCGGGGCGCGGGGGCGCCACGCCCGCGGCGCCAGATCATCATCGTCATCGTCTTCGATTGTCAGAGAGCAGGCTCCGCCATGCGCAGGGCGCACCTCGGGCCGCAATGCATCCACCTCTTACGTGGACGCACCCATCGCGATTCGAGATCTGCAATCAGATCGCGAGTCGCAAATCAGTCGTTTTGGCGCTTCGGTTCGAAAGGCCCGAAAGCAGGAAGGGCCGCCTGGTTTCCCGGGCGGCCCTCCTTCACGTCGACGTGTGGATCACGTCATCCGTGGGAAGTGCCTCCTGGGGTACCCGTATCGAGACCGACCGGCTTGGCGCAGCTGAAGCCATGACGACGCTCGGACCACAGCGGGATCGAGCTCGTCATCGTCGCGGCATTCGCGGCGGCTTCCGGTTGGATATGTAGGTCGAGTTTCCTCACGACACGAGTTCCGAAGTGAATAGACGAATAACCGTGCTCGAACGATCTGTCAAACGATTTCTCGACGAGAATTGCAAACATGCATTGCGATTCTGGTTCCGTCATCGTGGAGAGTTTTCTAACGCGACCAGTGTGATCGGCGCGCCGATCGCGAGCTCCACGTGGTTACGCCGACCTAGCAGCTCGCCGCCGGCCTCGATCGCGGTCTCCTGATCGAGCTGGATCCCCACCCGATCGCACAGGAAGTCGGTGACGTGATCCGAGAAGTACTCGCCCCGGAATGCCGCCGGTGTGCTTCGCATGATCTCGAACAGGCTCGCGTCCCCGCACCGCAGCTGGAACTTGCCGGTGCGGGAACTGGCGAATGCGAACATCTTCAGTCCGAATCCGAAGAATGGAATCGTCGCGCCGGCGACGAGCGTGCACGCGCCCTTCCACAGCATCTGGCCGGCGGGCTCCGTACGACCGGTGGGGCCGAGCCTCGCCATCTCGCTCGCCGGCGCGCCGAGGTTCGTGACGATCGCGTGCGGACGGGCGCCCGTCGCGAAGCGCGGCACCGATCGCAGCGCGACCGAGAGCGCGTAGCGACTCGCACCGCCGAGCAGCCGGCGCGCGACCGGCACGCGATCGACGACGCGGTCGACCGCCGCGTGGTCCTCGAGGAGCAGCGCGTCGACGCCCATGCCGACAAACGGTGCGCGCATGCCGAGCACGTCGATGAGAGGCAGCGACTGGCGCGTGCCACCGCCTCGCGCGAGGCGCGACAGATCCTCGACAACGTCGTCGCCGGCAGCCGCGGCATCCGCGATCGCGTTGCCCGAGCCCATGCGCAGGACGCCGATCGCCGGCTCGACCTTGCCGGCACCGCGACACGCCTCGCCGAGCAGCGTCAGGCCCATGACGACCGTGCCGTCGCCGCCGCCGAAGATCACGAGGTCGACGCCGCGCCGGACCTCGGCGCGAATGGTCGAGCGCGCCTCGTCGAGCGAACCGGTGAATCGCACGCCGCCCGGCAACGCCTGCTCGAGCTGCGCGCGGAGCTTCCCGCGCAACCGGCGTGCGTTGTCGTTGATGATGGCGACGGCCCTCATCCTCCAAAAACGATACCGCATCGCTCGCGGCCACCCGAAGTTCGCGTCAGACGCCGGCGAAGTACGCGTCGGGAGCGTGCGCGAGGAGGTCGTGCATCCCGGTCGCATCGTCGCCGAGGCTCCGACGAAGGCCGCACCTGACCGCGATCTCGCGACCCGCGCCGAGATTGCCTATGCTCGGGGCATGGCTCGCCGGCGCAGCACTCAGGGCACGCCCCGCGAGCATGGGCGGCCTCCCAGCGCGCGACCGGTGAACACCGCGAGGGCAGCGAGCGCGCGCCCGGTGAGCGTCGCGAGGCCAGCGAGCGCGCGCCCGGTGAAGTCGAGCGCGCTCGGGCGCTGGTACCGGCGCGGGCGGATCGCCGCCGAGGCGCTGCTCGTGATCGTCGCGGTGGGCCTGCTCGCGCTCTGGTGCTCGGTCCCCGACACCGCGCGGCTCGCCCGGCAGAACCCGACGTCGACCGCGTTCATCGATCTGCGCCGCGCCCAGGCGCGCGCCGAGGGCAAGACGCTCGACCTTCGCTGGGAGTGGCGGCCACTCGGCAAGATCTCGCGCTACCTGCGCGCCGCCGTGATCTACGCCGAGGATGCGCGGTTCTACACGCACGAGGGCGTCGACTGGGACGCGCTCGAGAAGGCGTTCGATCACAACCTCGAGACCGGCGACCTCTCGGTCGGTGGCAGCACGATCACCCAGCAGCTCGCGAAGAACCTCTACCTGTCGCCATCACGCAGCCTCGTTCGCAAGGCGCGCGAGATGCTGATCGCGTTCTCGCTCGAGGACAACCTGTCCAAGCAGCGCATCCTCGAGCTCTATCTCAACATCGCGGAGTGGGGCGACGGCGTGTTCGGCGCCGAGGCGGCGGCGAGGAAGTGGTTCGGGCACTCGGCCCAGTCGCTGTCGCCGTCGGAGGCCGCGCGCCTGGCGATCGCGCTACCGAATCCGATCAAGCGAGCGCCGAATGTTCGTAGCGAGGAGCTGACGCGCAAGGCGGTGCGGATCATCCGTCTGTTCCGCATGCGGGGGCTGGTGAATGCGGCGCAGGAGAGGGAGGCGCTCGATGAGGTTGGGGCAAGGGAGGCAAGAGTGCGTCCCGACAACTCGTCGGCGCCTGCAGCTGCAACCGCACCTGCACTTCCGGAATCGCCTACGCCTATGCCTATGCCTACGCCTACGGTTACGACGACGCCTACGGTTACGACGACGCCTACGACGGCGGATCCAATGCCGCCCGAGAGTCCCTAGAGCCCACGCACGAAGCGATCGAGCTCGGACACGAACCCGTCGAGCTGATCGAGATAGACCCAGTGTCCCGCCGGCTCGATACCGACCCAGCGCACACCGAGTCGATCGAGCAGCGCACGGCTCTCCGCGCAGATGCCATCGGGCACACCGGCGACGAACAGGCTCGGCACGCTCAGCGACGCGAGCGCGGGGCCGAGCGTGCCTCCACTCGACAGCTCGACGAGCTCGCACGCGTGGCGGTGGAACACGTGAGGCGACGCGAAGCACATCGCCGCGTGATACGTGCGCAGCTCGGGGCGCGTCGCACCGTCGGCGTAGACCTTCGCGCGCATCGCCGCGAAGCCGTGCGCGACGAAGTCCTCGAGCGAGTACGCCTTCGCCTGCGCGCTGAACGTGCAGTCGCCGATCGTCAGGTTGCCATCGATGTCGACGATGCCGCGGACCTTCGTGCGCGTGGCCACGAGCGTCGCGAGCACGCCGCCCATCGAGTGGCCGATCACGACCGCATCCGGAGGCAGCCACGTCGCGAGGTGGTCGGCGAGCGCCGGCAGGCCGAGCGGTGCGTCGGGCCACGCCGCGCGGCCGTAGCCCGGCATGTCGACGAGGACGTGCTCGTGGCCCGGTAGCTTCGCGACGACCGGGTCGAAGCTCGTCGACGACTCGCCGAGGCCGTGGATCCAGACCAGGCGCGGACCGGCACCGACGCGGCGCACGCTCATCCCGCTCTCGATCGACCACTTCATCGTCCGTAGTCCTGCACGATCGTGACGCGGGTGTCGACCTGGTAGATGCCGCACCCGAGCTTCGTGTTGTTGCTCATCATGTTGTCGTAGTGACCGCCGCCGGGACCCTCGCTGTAGAACGCGGCGATGCACTGCACGACGAGGGCGCTCATGTCGCCGCCGACCGGTAGCTTCCAGTTGCCCTGCTGCGGGCACTCGTTCTCCGCGAACGCGATGCCACCACCGCTCGTCGACGAGAAGTGGCGGTGCGGCTCGCTGTCGAAGTCGACCATCGCGCCCTCGTCGGCGTACGCCTCGAGCTCGGCCGAGCGCGCGAGTGCCGGCTTGCCAGCCATCTGGCGCAGCCGGTTCGTCTCGGCGACGCAGACCTCATGCGCGGCGTCGCCGCCGCTGCTGCCACCGTCGTCGCCACCACACGCGAGGAGTGCGAACAACGCAACGTACAGGGCCCCGGCGACGCGCATGTGACCATGCTAACCGAACCGGAGCCCCTGGAACCGCCGAGCTAACCGAATGCCTTGCGGATACGCACGATCGCTTCCTCGATGTTCGCGCGCGAGTTGAACGCGGACAGCCGGAAGTAGCCCTCGCCCGCCGGGCCGAAGCCGGCGCCCGGCGTGCCGACCACCTGGGCCTTGGCGAGCAGCTGATCGAAGAAGTCCCAGCTCGACGCGCCACCGGTCGTGCGGATCCAGAGATACGGCGCGTGCACGCCGCCGTAGATCGTGAACCCCGCAGCGCCGAGGCTCTCGCGCAGCAGGCGCGCGTTCTCCATGTAGAACGCGATCTGCGCGTTCGTCTGCTGGAGACCCGCGGGCGAGTACGCGGCGGCAGCACCGCGCTGCACGACGTACGACGCACCGTTGAACTTCGTCGTGTGACGACGCGCCCACAGCGCGTTCAGCGACACGCGCTTGCCCGACGGATCGACACCGGTGACCGTCTTCGGCACGACGAGGAATGCGCAGCGCACGCCGGTGAAGCCGGCGCGCTTGGAGAAGCTGCGCAGCTCGAGCGCCACGTCCTTCGCGCCCGGGATCTCGTAGATCGATCGCGGCAGCGACGGATCGGAGATGTACGACTCGTACGCGGCGTCGAACAAGATGACCGAGTCGTTCGCCTTCGCCCACGCGACCCAGCGCTCGAGCTGTGCGCGCGTCGCGACCGTTCCGGTCGGGTTGTTCGGCGAGCACAGGTAGACGACGTCGACCGGCTCGGCCGGCGGCTCCGGCTGGAAGCCGTTGGCCTCGGTGCCGACGAGGTACGTGAAGCCCGGGTAGCGACCGTCGACACCGGCGGCGGCGGTGCGGCCCGCCATCACGTTCGAGTCGACATAGACCGGATAGACCGGGTCGGTGACGGCGATGCGCGCGCCGAGGGCAAAGATCTCCTGGATGTTGCCGCTGTCACACTTGCTGCCGTCGCTGACGAAGATCTCGTCGGCCGCGATGTCGACGCCGCGCGCGGCGTAGTCGCTCTGGCGGATCGCCTCGACGAGGAAGTCATAGCCCTGCTCGGGGCCATAGCCGTGGAACGTCTCGCGTTTGCTCATCTCGTCGACCGCGGCGTGCATCGCCTCGACGATCGCGGGCGCGAGCGGCTCGGTGACGTCGCCGATGCCGAGTCGGATCACCTTGGCGTCGGGATGCGCGGCTTGATAGGCGCGAACGCGCCGGCCGATCTCGGGAAACAGGTAGCTCGCGGGCAGCTTCGCGTAGTGCTCGTTGATACGGGCCATCGCGCGCGAAGGTATCCGAGCAACCGTTTCGAGGCCAGCGCTCGTCTGATGAGCGTGAAGTGGTCAGCGATGGTGATGTGCCTGGTGGTCGCTTGTGCGAAGGACGTTCGAGCACGCTTCCCGTCGACCGCCGATACCCCGACGGGCACCCTCGTGCTGGCGCTCGCCCAGCCCGCGTCGGGCGTCTCGGTCGCGTTCAACGGCACCCTCGTCGTCGAGGATGCTCACACCGAGCGCGTCGTCATCGACGGCGTCCCGACCGGAACCGGCGAGGTGATCATGGCGGCGAACGGCGCCGACAAGGCGTTCCACGTGTGGATCGACAGCGAGCGTCCGACGACCGTACCGCTCGGCGTCCCCGACGAGGGCTCCGGCTTTCTCAAGTCGCTCGCCGGCTCGCTGCTGACGATCGTCGTCTACTCGCTGCTGCATCGGTGACGTGGCACGAGCGGTGCTGAAGCAATCCGACTGGAGGTACCCCCCATGTCGAGATTTGCTTCCGCGTGCGTATCGCTCGCGATCGGACTGCTGTCGGCACGCACGGCGCTCGCCGATCCGCCTACGCAAGAAGCGCCGGCCGAGGACGAGACGCCATCGAATACCGAGGCAGACGCGAACGATCAGGGAACGTCGAACCAGGCCGGCCCGGTTGAAACCAACACGAACACGAGCGGCCTCACGCGCGAGGGCAACGTGATCGACCGGACGGGCAATAGCCGCCACGATCCGAACAAGTTCACGGCGCCGGCGAACGACACCGCGTTCTCTCCGGACGAGCCGGTCACGTGGACCGAGGCCCAGGGACTGTCTCCACTGCCGCGCTCCCGGTTCGGCCTCGTCGTCGCGCTCGGCGGCGGCACGAGCGGCTTCACGAACTCGACGATGAAGGACACCGCCCACGTCGGCGGCGAGTGGAACCTCCGGGTGACGTTCGGAACGCGTACACCGCTCGCCGTCGAGGCGACGTACCTCGGCTCGGCCCAGTCGATCGATGCACTCGGTCTCGACAACGATGCGGTCCTCGTCGGCAACGGCGCCCAGGCGGCGCTCCGCCTCAACGCCCTGGTCAACCGACCGGTCACGCCGTTCCTGTACGCGGGCGTCGGGTTCCGTCACTACAACATCGCGAACGAGTCGATGAACACCTCCGACGTGAAGAACAGCGACAACGTCATGGAGGTGCCCGTCGGCGCAGGGGTCGGCGCGCGCTGGCGCGGCATCGTCGTCGACGCGCGCGGCGAGTTCCGCGCATCCGCGTTCGAGGACCTGATGAAGCAGCAGTCTGCGGATGGCGGTTTCATCTTCGACGCCAACGACGACCACGCCGGCATGCATCGCTGGGGCGTGAACGCGACCGTCGGTTACGAGTTCTGAGCGCGAGGTTCTCTCGCGCGCTCGCGGAACAGGGTCGGCTGAACGGCCGACGAGCACGGGTGACTTCTCGCCGGTGTGGCACGCACGGTGCTCACGCATGGGTGAGGAGGACCCCTATGAAGAAATTAGCTTTCAGCGCGACGTGGCTCGGCGGACTGGCGCTCGCGAGCACGGCCGTCGCGCAATCGCCGGCACCATCCGACGATCAGCAGCAGCCGGACACGTCGAGCTCCGATACCAACACGAACAACACCGATTCGTCGAACCAGGCCGGACCGACGGAGACGAACACGAACAGCGGCGGTCTCACCCGGGAGGGCAACGTCATCGACCGCACGGGCCAGAGCACGACCGATCCGGCGAGCTCGACCGCACCGGCCAACGAACAGATCAACACGACGACCGGTGCGGCGATCGTCACGACGCCGGCCTACGCCCCCGCCGCCCAGACCGAACCCGAGCAGTATCCGTATTCGACCTGGGACCGCCTTGGCATCGGGCTCGCGGTCGGCGGCGGCACCAGTGGCTTCACGAACGAGACGCTGCGCGATGCGACGAACGTCGGCGGCGACTGGGACGTCCGCTTGACGCTCGGGACGCGCACGCCGCTCGCGGCCGAGGTCTCGTACATCGGCTCGGCCCAGCGGATCGACGCGCTCGGTCTCGACAGCGACGCGATGCTCGTCGGCAACGGCGCCCAAGGCGCACTGCGTCTCAATGCCCTTCCCGGCGAGGCGGTGACGCCATTCATCTTCGCAGGCGCGGCGTGGCGCCACTACAACGTGACGAATGCCGAGACCAACACGTCCGATATCCGCGACAGCGACGACGTGCTCGAGGTGCCGCTCGGCCTCGGCGTCGCCGGTCACGTCGCCGGACTTCTCCTCGACCTGCGCGGCGAGTTCCGTGCGTCGGCGTTCGAGGATCTGACGCAGCGATCCTCGGGAAACGAGGATGGAATCGTGTTCGACACGAACGACCCGAATGCGGGCATGAACCGCTGGGGCGTGAATGCGAGCATCGGGGCCGAGTTCTGAGCGATTCTCTCAGACGTTTGGACTTGAACAGGCGTAGGCGGTTGCTACCGTCTGCGCCTTGCGCGTACTGGGGTATCTCGCGTTCGTGCCACTCGTGGCATGTGGTGGAAATAGCGACGGCGGCAGCATCGAGCTGACGCACGACGCGTGTGCGCCGCTGGCACTCGTCAGCGCCGCCCCGACGGAGGTGCAGAGCGCCGGCATCGAGGCCGCGCAGGCACTGTGGCGCGACAAGGGCGCGCCCTCGCTCGGCCTTCGCGCCGGCGCGACCGTCGAGGTGCAGTTCGACGACGCCGCACCGGCGTTCCACGGCCTGTACGACGACCAGACCGGCATCATCTACATCAACCGCGATCTGACCGACGAGAGGATGCTCTCGATCGTGATCGCGCACGAGCTCGGCCACGCGTTCGGCCTCTTGCACATCAGCGGCCGGTCGAGCGTGATGAACCCGGGCAACCTGACCATCGCGCCGAACGCCGAGGACCAGCAGGCTATCGAAGCGCTGTGGGGCGCCTGCCAGTAGTCAGCGCACGCCGATATCGCCGACGACGCCCGCGCATAGCAGCGCGATGAACGACAGCGTGACGAGGATGACGACGCGCGACGCCGTCGATGCGAGCGGCAGCTCCATGAACGCGTAGAGCACGACGCCTGCCTTGACGCCCGCGATCAGGAGCGCGATCACGGTGCTGCCCCAGCCGAGCGGGATGTGCGAGACGCCATAGCTGATCGCGGTCAGCACGATCAGCGCGACGAGCGCGACGACGATCGGGCGACCGCTCGGATGCGGCGCGGGTTCGGTTTCGAGCGTCTTGGTCGTCATTGGTGCGTCAGGTAGAGGAGCGGCCAGAGGAAGATCCACACGACGTCGACGAGGTGCCAGTACAGACCTCCGAGCTCGAGCTCGGTGCGATGATCGGCGCGCGTCTTGCCGCGATGGACGCGGATCGCGAGCCACGTGAGCACGGTGAGGCCGCCGATCACGTGAAACGCGTGCAGACCGGTCATCGCGTAGTAGAGCGCGAAGAACAGCGCGGTGCCGTGCATCGGCAGCTCGGTCGAGCTGTAGTGCATGCCCGGCGCGAAGCCTTCGCGGAAGTGCTCGGCGTACTCGATGCTCTTCAGCACGAGGAACGTCAGGCCGAGCAAGAGCGCGACGCAGAGCGAGCCGATACACGCACGCTTGCGCGAGGCGCGCAGCGCGTGGATCGCCCACGCGACGAAGAAGCTCGACGTGATCAGGACGACGGTGTTCGCGGTCCCGATCACCGCGTTGTTGTGCGCGACGCCGGCACGGAACTCGGCGCCGTACGCGGAGCGGTACCCGGCGTAGAGGCCGAACAATCCCGCGAACAGCAGCGTCTCGCTGCCGAGGAACGCCCACATGCCGAGGTGCAGCGCGTGAGTGCGCTGGCGCGGATCGGTGTAGATGATCTCGCTCACGCGTGGTCCTTGCCGTTGTAGTCGTACGGGCCGTGCGGCGATGTCGGCGGCGTGACGAAGTTATGCGGCGGCGGCGGCGACGGAATCTGCCACTCGGGCGCCGACGAGCCCCACGGGTTCGCGCCCGCGTGCTGGCCGCGGATGAGCGCCGCCGCGAGGTAGACGAGGACGAGGATCAGGCCGAGCGCGAGCACGCTGGCGCCCGCCGTCGAGAGCACGTGCAGGAACTGGTAGCGGTCGGGGTACGAGTAGTAGCGCCGCGGCATGCCCGCGTTGCCGAGCAAGAACTGCGGCATGAACGTGAAGAAGAACCCGAGGATCACGAGGACCGCCGAGAGCAGCCCCCACTTCTCGGAGTACTTGCGCCCGGTGATCTTCGGGAACCAGTAGTGGATCGCCGCGAGGAACGCGGTCAGCGTGCCGCCGACCATGATGAAGTGGAAGTGCGCGACGACGAAGTACGTGTCGTGCCAGTGGACGTCGAGCGAGCTCGTCGCGACGGCGACACCCGACATCCCACCGAACACGAACAGGAACGAGAAGCCGAAGAAGTACAGCATGGGTGTCGTGACGCTGATCCGGCCGCCGTAGAGCGTCGCCGTCCACGTGAACACCTTGATGGCCGAGAAGATCGCGACGAACATCGACAGCGCGCCGAAGATGCCGGCATCGAACGTCGACATGCCGGCGACGAACATGTGGTGTCCCCACGTCAGGAACCCGACGAACGCGATGCCGAGCGCGGCGACGACGAGCAGCCGGTACGAGACCGGCGGGTTCTTGGAGAACGTGCAGACCACCTCGGTGATCACGCCCATCGCCGGCAGGATCATGATGTAGACGGCCGGGTGCGAGTAGAACCAGAACAGGTGCTGGAACAGCACCGGGTCGCCGCCGGCGCGCGGATCGAACAGGCCGAGGCCCCACGCGTGGTCGACGCCGACGAGCAGGAGTGACAGCCCGAGGATCGGCGTCGCGAGGATCTGGACGATGCTCGTCGCGTAGATGTTCCAGACGAACAGCGGCAGCTTGCCCCACGTGACACCCTTCGCGCGCAGCGTGTGGACGGTGACGATGAAGTTGATGCCGCTCATGATCGACGACACGCCGAGCACGAAGATCCCGGCGACGACCCAGGTCACCGCCGTGCGCGTCGTCGTCGAGTACGGCGCGTAGAACGTCCAGCCGGTGTCGACGCCGCCCGAGATCAGCGCCGTCAGCGTCATCGCGGAACCGAGCAGGTAGACGTAGAAGCTCGCGAGGTTCAGCTTCGGGAACGCGACATCCTTCGCGCCGATCATGATCGGCACGAAGAAGTTCCCGAACACGTTCGGGATCGACGGGATCATGAACATCCACACCATCACGATGCCGTGATGGGTGAAGAGCTGGTTGTAGGTGTTCGCGCCGATGATCGTCCGCTCCGGCGTCAGGAGCTCGAGGCGAAGCACGAGTGCGAACGCGCCGCCGAGTACGAGCGACAGCGTGACGCCGAAGAAGAACATGATGCCGACCCGCTTGTGGTCGGTCGTGAGGAGCCAGCCGCGGATGCCCTGCCCCGTCCGCCAGAACGTGTTGCTCATGGTGCGCTCACCGGCTGGGAGGGGAACGGTCCGATCGGCAGCGGCGACGTCCGTTCCGGATGATGCGGCAGCGATCGGATGTACTCGACCAGCGCCGCGACCTCGCCTGCCTCGAGCAGCCCGCGATAGGACGGCATGATCGGCGCGAAGCCGAGCCGGATCCGTCGCTCGGGATCCATCATCGACTCCGTCAGGTACGCCTCGATCGCGCGCAGGCGCGTGCCGTCGCTCATCTCGACGACCGAGCCGTAGAGCCCGAGCCAGGTCGGCCCGAGGTGCGGCGTGCCGTCGACCGTGTGGCACCGCAGGCAGCCTCGCTCGCTCGCGACGCGCTCGCCAATCGCGGCGAGACTCTCGCTGTGGGCATGATCCTCGGCCCACTTCGCGTAGGCACCCTCGTCGAGGACGATGACCTTGCCGCGCATCTTCGAGTGCTCGGTGCCGCAGTACTCGGCGCACAGGATGTCGAACTCGCCGGTCTCGGTCGCCTCGAACCACAGGCTCGTCGTCCGGCCCGGGACCACGTCCTGCTTCACGCGGAACGCCGGGACGTAGAAGCTGTGAATGACGTCCCGCGAGGTCATCAAGAGGCGCACGGGCCGACCGACCGGTACGACGAGGTTCGCGTTCGTCGCATTGCCGTCGGGATACGCGAACGTCCACATCCATTGCTTGGCGACGACGTAGACATCCATCGAGTTGGCCGGCGCGGTCCGCAGGTTCACGAACTGGCGAAAGCCGACGACCCAGAACACGACGAACATCGCGAGCAGGCCGCCGATCACGACGCCCTCGGTCCCGCCGGAGATCCGGCGACGACGGGGAGCGAGCGGCGCCCCACCGGGACGGCGGCGGAATCGCACGAGCATGATCGCCACCGCGGCCGCGACGACGACGGCGCCGAGCATCGAGATCGTGATGACGACGTAGTGAAGGACATCGATCCACAGCGCCACCGACGAGGCTTGCTCGGGCAGCGCGAGGATCTCGCGCATCAACTCGTTCATGCTTGCCTCCGCAGTCGGCGTTCCCACAGGACCAGGAGCCCGATCCCGGTGAACGACACGACGAACATGAAGGCGGCGCCGATCCGCAGCAGGAGCTGCGCGCGAGCGCCGGCCCGTCGCGACGCCGGATCGAAGTGGAAGCAGCGCAGCACCTCGACCGCGGCGGTCGACAGGATCCGACCGGCGGCGGCGTCGTCGAGCGCGGCGGTGACGTCGGCGGCGGCGAACTGGACGCCGTGCAGGTAGCGCGCGACGCGGCCATCCGGCGTGAGCGCGAAGATCACCGCGGGGTGCGCGTATTGCTCCGTGCGCGCATCCCAGGCGTAGCGGAAGCCGAGCGCGGCGGCGACGGCGTCGATGCTCGCACGCGAGCCGACGAGGTACGGCCAGGCGTCGCGATCGTCGCCGCGACCGAGCTGGGAGAGCAGCGTCGCCTGCTTGCGTGAGGCCTCGTCGACGGTCTCGTGGGCATCGAGGCGGACGAGGACGAGGCGATAGTCGCGCCCGGGCACGCGATCGATCGCGCGCGCCGCGTCGGCGACGCCGCGAAGCACGAGGCTGCACAGCATCGTGCAGCGTGCGTACGCGAGGACGAGCAGCACGGGGCGGGTGCCGTCGGTGTAGGCACGCAGCGACGTCGGGATGCCGTCGGACCGCATGAACGGTGTGTCGAGCGGCACGAGCGCACCCGGGTGCTCGTCGACACCGGCGGCGAGGACGGCGTCGGGCGCGGGCTGCGCGGCGGCCGCGCGCATGCCGAGGATCAGCACGAGCGCGAGTACCAGGAGGACCATCGCGAGCCTCATCGGCGCTCCAGGTAGCTGTCGATCGCGACCGACAGCGGGACGTGGATCAGCCCTGCCCTTCGATCGACCCAGCCATACGTCGTCAGGTGGAGGTCCGCGTCGATGCGCATCTGCTCCGCCTCGGTGCGCTCCTCGAACGGCGTCGTCTCGATCCGAGCCGGGCTCGTCGACGTGACGTGCAGGACGTCGAGCACGCGACCTCGCACGAGACCGATCGTCGCGAGGATCGAGCCGAGGATCGCGACGACCGCGATGACCGCCGACCAGCCGAGCGGCCGCTTGGGGACGTAGTCGGGTTCCTGATCGATGTGGATCATGTCGGGCTCTCGTAGCGAAGCGCCGCGGGGAGGAACGGGTCTCCGTCGGCGACGAGCGACGCGCGGCCGAGACGCCACGCCCCGAATGCGACGCACGCGCCGACGAGACCGACGAGCGCGGCGAGGTCGACCCACGACAGCGCGTCGTGCGCGCTCGGGACGACGACCCAGTACATGTCGAGGATGTGGCCGACGAACACGATGCCGGCGACGGCGGCGACGTAGCGAGGCCGCTGCTTCACCGACCGCGGCATCAGCAGGAAGAACGGCAGCGCGAACCGCGCGAGCACGACGGCGACGAGGACCGCACCCCAGCCATCGCGTGTCCGCGGCACGAAGAACGCGACCTCGACGGGGCGATTGGCGATCTGGATCAGAAAGCCCTGGAAGTAGCTCGCGTACGCCCAGAACACGCAGAACGCGAACAGCATCCGGCCGAGCGCGTGGAAGTGGTTCGGCGTCAGCGAGAGCGGCACGCGCACCTGCGCCGCGAGGATCGCGAGCACCGCGATGCCGGCGGAGAAGCCGCCCGAGAACACGTAGACCGGGAACATCGACGACACCCAGGTCGGCTGGAGCGACATCAGCCAGTCGACCGAGGCGAACGTCAGCGCGAGGCCGACCGGCGGGATCATCGCCGCCGCGAACACGCGGTCTCGCCGGAGCGCGTCCTCGGGATCGCCGGACAGCGTCTGCGCGTCGCGCGCGCGCGACCATCGACGCAGGACCTCCGATGCGACGACGAACACGCCGAGGTAGATCACGGAGCGGATGACGAAGCCCGTGGGCTCGAGCCACGCACGCTTCGCGGCGAGCAGCGCCTGATCGCGCGCGGGCAGGTCAGGCGGTGGATCGGCCCACGTGTAGATGTGGTACACGCCGAGCGCGATCGGGAGGAACAGCACGGCGAGCAGCGGAAACAGCAGCGAGATCGCCTCCTGCAACCGCCGCATCGCGGCGAGCCATCGCGCGTTGCACGCGTAGCCGATCAGGAGAAGGATCAGCGCGCCGACCGCCGTGCTCGTGACGACCGCGTACGCCGCGAGATAGCCGCGCAGCGCGCGAGCGGGCTCGAGCGCGACCCCGACGGCAGTCGCGACGAGGCCGACGACACCGAGGACGAGCGCACCCGAGACGGCACGCCGGGACGCTAGCGAAGCCATTGCTCGGCCTCCTTCCGCGCCGCCGCCGGCAGCTCGGCGAGCGGGAACCGCTGGCAACGCTGCAGCACGCGCACGAACTGAACGACCGCCCATCGGTCGGCGGGCGCGAGCTGATACGTGTACGACGGCATCAGGCCGTAGCCGCTCGTGATCGTCTCGAAGATCCGGCGATCGGTGTAGTCCGTCACCGGCGGCACGAGCAGCGACGGTGGTGGCCGCAGCACCATGTCGCGCGCGATCACCGACTGGCCGTCGCCGAGCATGCCGTGGCACGGCGCGCAGATCCGCGCGAACCGATCGCGGCCGCGATCGATCGACGCGCGCGTCGCCACCGGCTCCACCATCGACGGCGCCGGCGTCCGCCACGCGATCGTGCCGGCGGGCGCGCGCTGGTCGCAGCGGTGATCCGGCAGCCACGGCCGGCTGTCGCCGGGCTCGCAGCGCGGCTGGTTGTTCATGCGATTGAAGTCCCAGTCGCACGCCGCCAGGAGGAGGACGAAGGGCAGGAGCCTCACGGGACCTCCTGCCGGCGCACCGTCAGCGGATGGCTGCGCTGGATGACCTCGACGAGACCGTCGATGTTCGCGCGCGGATCGAGGGCCTCGACCTCGAGCCAGAACCGCCAGCCCGTCGACGACTCGATCCCGGGGACGTCGCTCGACGGGTACCACAGACGCAGCAGGCGTCCGCCGAACAGCACGGCGATCACCGCGGTGAACGACGCGAACAGGACGCCCATCTCGAACGTGATCGGCACGAACGACAGCGGGAAGTGCGGCGGGCGGCCACCGGCATCGAGCGGCGTGTCGTACGCGTTCAGGTACCACTGCAGCGGGTAGGCGCCGACCGCGGCGCCGATGCCGACGACCAGCACGCCGTACGAGAGCCGCGATGGTCCTTCGGCGAGCGCGCGCTCGATCTCGGGTACCTGATAGGGCGTGTAGG
>JAEWJO010000347.1 GCA_023386455.1 Pseudomonadota bacterium
GCGCCGCGCTGTGGGCGCTCGGCCGGATCGCCGACGCCGCGAGCGAGAAGGCGCTGCTCGCCGCATTCCGCGACGACGACGCGTCGATCCACGAGCGCGCCGCGACCGGCCTGCTCCGCCTCGGCACGCCCGACGCACTCGCCCAGGCGATCGCGTTCATCGCCGGCGATGGAGATGCGGCCGCGCGCGTCGCACTCGCGGCGGCGCTCCACGTCCCGCCGGCTCACGCCGAGCGCCTCTCCGCGGTGATCGACGTCGCACTCGGCAAGGTCAGCGCAGACGACCCGGCGTTCGAGCCGCTCGTCCGCCTCAAGCTCGCGTCGCATGTCGCGCACGGAGCGCCATCGGCCGCGATCGACGTCGACGCGGAGATCGCGACCGTGTTCCCGAGCTTCCCGCAGCTCGTGAAGCTGTCCGGCTTCGACACGCTCGTGAAGAGCCTGCGCACCGCCGAGTCGCTCTTCCACACGACCGGTGCCCAGAAGGACGCTGACCTGTCGCCGCCGATCACGCTCTGGATGAAGGTGCTCGAGAACTACGTCCACGCGTGGCTCGGCCCGCGCATGGCCGGCCTCCAGCGCGACCCGGGCACGCTGTTCGACTACGTCGATCGCGTCATCGGCGGCAGCTGGGGCGGATACCAGCGCTGGATCGAGCCCAAGTGGAAGGACCCGGCCGAGGTCGGCGGCACGAAGGTCGACATCCCGCTGCGCTCGATCCCCAACGCCGTGCGCGACCTGCAGGAGCGACGCCGCAAGCGCCTCGACTCTCCACTCTCGGTCACCGAGTGGGCGCGCCTCATGGTCCTGTTCGCGGTCGATCACCCGTCGACGGGCTTTCGAAACCTGATGAAGCTCGGCGGCAAGAGCGCCGACCGCACGGTCCAGCTCGCGCACCGCCTCCACACGCTCGCCGCGGTCCGCAACCTCGTCACGCACCGTGCGAGCGCGGGCGCCGCCACGCTCGCCGCGTTCCGCCGCGGCTACTACTCGGCGTTCGAGGACCTCGTCGCGCTCGCCTAGTGCGCCGCGCCAGGGCCGGGGCCGGGGCCCGGGCCGGCCTTCGCCGACTTGAACGACTCGGCGAGCTTCTTGCGGAACCCGATGATCGCGAGGTCGGTCTCGTCGAGCTCGAGGTGACCATCGTCGACGTCGAGCTGATCGAAATTGACCGACGACAGCGCGTGCACGAAGTCGATCTCCAGCTCCACCGTCGCCGTCTTGCCGGGCATCAGCATCTCGTCGATCGGCAGCACGATCGGCATCGGCAGCTTGTCCTCGATGCGGAACTCCATCGGATCGCCGTCGACCTGCGCGGTGCCGCGGATCTCGTAGCTGTTCTTCGACAGATCGCGGCCCGCAATCTGGAGCGAGAGCTGCGAGTACAGACCGATCGGCGCGTCCTCGAAATCGATCGTCTCCGGCGCCGTCCCGACGTCCCAGCGCACCTCGAACGTCGTCTCGGTGGTTCTCGGATCGCCCGGTCCCGCGTCGCCGATCACGCGCAGGTTGTCGAACGAGAACCGCGCCTGCTCGATCGTGACGTTGTTGTTGATGTTGCCCGGCCAGGCGCCCGGCCTCGCGCCCCACTGGATCGACATCGCCGCCGTGCCACTACTGCTGTCCGATCCGTCGCCAGGTGTGTTCGTGTCGTCCGGCTGACAGCCGCAGAGAAGCCCGGCGACAACAGCACACCGGATCATCCCCTGCATGCGTCCGATGGTAGCAACGCCAGGGCCACGCCGAAACAATCCTAATCGGGCGAATTCATGCACGCGTGGGTGCACGTGACTTGCCCACTGTGCACGATCTGTACAAAACCATGCCTACCGAGCTCCAGACGCAAGAAGCCGGGACTGCGTTCGCAGTCCACGAGGCCGCACATGCGTTCCTCGTGATTCATGTCGAAGGGGAGGAGCGCGGCTCGCGTGTCGTCGATCTTCCCGATGGGGTCGATGTCACATTCGGCCGCTCGCGCGGCGCAACGGTCCACGTCGAGAGCGAGAAGGTCTCGCGCATGCACGCTCGCGTGAAGCGCATCGGCGACGTGATCGAAGTCGAAGATCTCGGCTCGCGCAACGGCACGCGCGTCAACGGCGAGAAGATCGAAGGCATCCTCCGCGTCGCCACCGGTGACGAGATCGCGATCGGCTCGATCCTCGCGGTCGTCGGTGTCACGTCGGGCCTCCGCCGCTCCTCGCCGATCGCCGAAGACGTCCGCGGCGAATCGCGCCTCGTTGCCGAGGTCGATCGCTCCGTCCGCTACCACCGCCCGCTCACGATCGGCCTCGTCCGCATCGCGAACGATGCCGTCGCCGACGCGATGGCGCGCTCGCTCCGCCCGATGGATCTCATGGCCGAGGACGCGGGCGACGACTACCTCGTCATCCTCCCCGAGCTCACGCGCGCCGAGGGCGCGGAGGCGATGGAGCGTCTCCTCGACTTCGCGCGCGGCGCCGGCGTCAATGCCAAGGCCGCGACCGCGCAGTGTCCCGAGGACGGCACCACCTACGAGACCCTGATCGGTGCCGTGCGCGCGTCGCTCCGCACCGGCCGCTCGCCGCGCGACACCACCACCGAGCCGAAGTCCCCGACCGAGCCGATCGTCCTCGATCCGGCCATGCGTCGCGTCTACACGCTCGTCGAGCGCATCGCCGACACGCCGATGACCGTCCTCAACCTCGGCGAGACCGGCGTCGGCAAGGAGGGCGTCGCCGAGGCCATCCACAAGAAGTCCTCGCGCCGCGACAAGCCGCTCATCAAGCTCAACTGCGCCGCCCTCCCCGAGACACTCCTCGAGTCCGAGCTGTTCGGCTACGAGCGCGGTGCCTTCACCGGCGCCGACAAGCGCAAGGTCGGCTTCTTCGAGGCTGCCGACGGCGGCACGCTCTTCCTCGACGAGATCGGCGAGATGCCGCTCCCGCTCAGGCCAAGCTGCTGCGCGTCCTCGAGCGCAAGATGATCACGCGCGTCGGTGGCACCACCGAGATCGCGACCAACGCGCGCGTCGTCGCCGCCACGCACCGCGACCTCGAGTCCGAGGTCCGCGTCGGCCGGTTCCGCCAGGACCTCATGTTCCGCATCGGCGGCTTCACGCTCGTGGTTCCGCCGCTGCGCGATCGCGCGACCGAGATCCTGCCTCTCGCCGAGCACTTCGCCTCGATCACCGCGATCGAGCAGGGCCGCCCGGTCCCGGCCCTCGCCGAGGATGCGCGCTCCGCCCTCGCCGCCTACAGCTGGCCCGGCAACGTGCGCGAGCTGAAGAACGCGATCGAGCGCGCGCTCGTCCTGTGCGGCGATCAGATCACGATGGCCGACCTGCCGGAGAAGCTCCGCGATGCCGGCCAGCGCGTGCGCCCCGTCTCGCCCGCCGCCGACATGCGTGGCCACCTCGCCGAGGTCGAGCGCGCCGCGATCGTCACCGCGCTCGAGGCCGAGGATCAGAACCAGACGCGCGCCGCGCGCCGGCTCGGTCTTTCGCGCCGCGCGCTCATCTACAAGATGGAGAAGTACGGCCTCAAGCCGCCGCCGAGTCGCGCAGATAGCTAGCGTTCCCAGCGTTTTCTCCCCTTTTCTCCTTTCGGCGCTCGCCATGCAGGCTTGCGAGCCTTCTTTTCGCGATGTGCGAGTTCAGCCAGGTACCGTTCTAGTCATGTTGCTCGGCGACGTGTTCACCACGTTCGACACTCAGGACTCCGGCAACGTCTCCTATGGCGTGCGAGTCGGCGAGCGGCGGTTCTTCGTGAAGACAGCCGGTCGCGCCGACGATTCCGAGCATGCGGCACGCGTGGCACGACTCCGCAACGCGGTGGCGATTGCCACCTGCTGCCAACACCACGCGCTATCAGTGCTCGATCACGTGATCGAGTCGCCATCAGGGCCACTACTCGTCTACGACTGGTTCGACGGAGAGCTGCTTGGCGTATCGAGCGCGCGCCGCGACGATCCAACTTCGAGCTTCGTGCGGTTTCGGGCCTTATCACCGGACGTGATCGCGGCGGCGCTGACGACCATCTACGATCTGCACGCCGAGCTTGCACGTGCGGGCTGGGTTGCCGTGGACTTCTACGATGGCTGCCTGATGTACGACTTCGCGTTGCAAGAGCTGCGCGTGATCGATCTCGATATGTATTCGCGCGGGCCCTTCACGAACACGATGGGCAGGCTGTTCGGCTCGACGCGCTTCATGGCGCCCGAGGAATTCGAGCTCGGCGCGCGCATCGACGAACGCACGACCGTGTTCAACCTAGGACGCGCTGCATTCGTCTTCCTTGACGAGCGCGGCACCACGCCGCAGCGCGCCGCCGCGACGCGCGCGTGCAATCCAGATTCGGCGGCGAGGTTCGCGACGGTCGCGGACTTCCTCGAGGCGTGGTCGGGTCACTGACCGCGTGTTAAGCTTCGTCTTGGCCTGTAGCGCCAGTCCGGCTCCGCCCGCGAAGGGTACGGCAAAGCTACACACGGCAACGACACCGTGACACCACATCCGGCAATCCCAAGTCACGGGACGGTCAGGTGAGACAACGGAGCCCTCTCGCGAGAAACCGTCCGAAGGAGATTTGGAGATGGTCGCGATTTCGCTCACACATGACAGCGTCAAAGAGATGGCGAACCGCCTGCGCCAGTTTCTGGCAGCCGGCGGCACCTCGATAAAACAAACGCACGCGTACGAGGCGCTCGCGAAGTCCCTCGGGTATCGCGACTGGAACACGCTACTCGGTGCACTCCAGTCGACAGGTTCTGCATCGCAGGACGTAGCTGTCGAGCAAAGCACAACCGCGAGCGCAGCGTCGCAAGCGATGCCCGCAGCGTTGTTGCTCATCGATCGCCATGCGATGGCAGCTCATGGCGTAACGATGGCTCAAATCGAGTCCGCGTTTCGACGCGACTATCCGCGGCTGCTAGAAGAGAGAAGCCAGTGGGAGACGATGTGCTTCGAGCAGCTTCCGCTTCGGCAGCTTCCCGCGTTCCGTCCGCCCACCCTCTCGGTCCTGCTGCGGATACCTGAGAAAGCTCACTTCCACGATGCGTTGATGGAGTGTGTGAAGACAGTCGCCGAGCCAAAGTGGGTCTTTGGTGAGCAGAGTCGCGACGGCGCAATGAAGATGACGTTCGTGTTCTTTCCCGAACGCGACGTTGAGACGTTACTACCCGCGATCACCGAGGCGCTTGCGCGTCTACCGGCCGAGCTGCGTGTAGTGGCAGTTGAGAAGATCGACCCCAGTGAAGGTCATCCGGCATACGCCAAGTGGCGCAGTGACGGCGTCTCCTACTTCGTTTGGGCATGGGAGACGGACGCCGGCATGCTGCTGCCAGAACTTACGCAGGTTGCGGGGATGGCGCTGAAGTTCAATGGCGACGAGCTCGTTCGTCTGCGCGATGTCGCGACGCTTCACGTCGGCACGCGTGACGCTGCCGAAAACCAGAAGTGAGAGCAGCAAGCACGGATCGAGTCTATCTCGCGAGCATCCGAGCGAGGCCCTCGAGGTTCTGCCTGCAGTACGCGCTATCGCCAACCTCCTCGGCCCACACGGCGCTGACGACGTTCGCCCAGAGCCGCACCGTTCGCTTCTCCACCACCGCGATGGTCGCAGCGTCGAGGAGTCCGCTATCGCGACCTTGACGGACTCGCATG
This sequence comes from Pseudomonadota bacterium, assembly GCA_023386455.1. GTDB lineage: Bacteria > Myxococcota_A > Polyangia > Haliangiales > Haliangiaceae > JABFXX01. The sequence goes on from JAEWJO010000347.1 coordinate 5,635, forward strand.
GTGAAGCCCTTGGTCAGCTGAAACGTCGGATCGGTAGATACCTCGCCATTGGGCGCGCCACCGACCGTGACGTTGCCGAACCGAGGTCGATGCGGCGTCCCTCATGCTGTGTAAGCCTAAACCCGATCGCTGCCACGATGGGGAGACGATCAATGCGTCTCTCATGGTCCTACTCGAATGAGAGAGTCTTCTTGCCGAGGAGCGCGACGGTCTTCTCCGGGATCGCGGCGCGCTTGCCCTTCACGAGATCGAGCACGAGCACGCTGGCGTCGAGCGTCGCCTTGACTTTCCACTTCGGCTTGCCGTCGAACGCGTAGCCGACCGCGATCGGCTCCGTGCACCGCGTCGTCCCCGAAGCGGTTCCGCATACCACGAGGTAATCGGCCTCCTCGGTTCCCCCTTCGTCGGGATCCGACGACGCGACCTGATAACGCACCCACAACAGCGAGGACTTCACGGCGAGCTCCTGGATGCTGAGCCGGCGGTAGTAGCGGCCGCTGCCCCAGCAATCGTCCGTAAGCGGCGCGACCGTCCAGCCGTGATCGGTCTCGATCGCGACATGACATTCGTTCCCCCCCGGCGTGGTCTCCGAATCGCCGGTCCAGTAGATCCGCGCGGCTTTGTATGGGCCCGCGGGTTTCGCGAGCTCAGAGATCCGGTGGTCACCGTCGGGATTCGTGAAGACATCGACGGCCTCACCATTGCTGCCGACGAGCACGGAGGCGTCAAACGGGCCAGCTCCCGTGCTCCCCAGGTCGGCCGCGGTCCGCGCCCACACCTGCTTCGCGTGGCGAAGAAACGCAGCGGGCCACTTCGACTCCGCCGGATCGGCCGTGAACTTTCCGCCTATGATGCTGTCGTCGAGATCGACCGTGGTCTCGCCTCGCAGGATGTACTTCGTGCCGTTCTCGAGAACGAGCAACTTGTACGTTCCGGGACTCACATCGCTTCGACACGAGAGCTCGTACGCGAACGTAACCTCGGCGATGCCGTCCCCATCGAGATCGGTGATCGTTTGCGCCGCATCATGAAATCGGGCCGTCACGCCGCCCATCTCACATGGCTCGACGAAGTCTCGCACCGGCAACAGATTGCGCGGCGGCCGCTTCGCCGGCACCACCCAATCCTCGACGAACAGCATCGCCGAATTCTTCTTCGTGTCCGCCGAGCGTCCGAACAACAGATAGTTCGTCCCGTTCTTGTCCGTGAACTTCACGCCGCTCAGGAAGCCACCGCGAACCTTGACGCCGGCCGGCAGATCGGTCGCCTTCAGGGCGGTGGACTTGATCTCCGGATCCGCAACCGCGACTCGGACCAGCGACAGGAGCACGAGGATCTGGAACCGCATGTGCCGATTTTACGACACTGGTGAACCGGCCGTGCCGTTTCGGCAAAGCAGACCTCGATGAAAAGAGGCCCGAACCGCAGATTGCCCAGCACGACCGCTGAGGCGTCACCACGCACGATCGCGAAGCCACCCGAACAAAGAGCCGTAGCGCTCGAGTTGGCCAGCGCGGACCGGCCGGCCTTGAGCTACACGAACCGCCGAGGCGACGTGTACTACCCGCACGTCGGCGCCACGAGCACCGGCAAGCACCGTTACTTCGTGGCGAAGACCGTAGGCGCAGGCGCGCTCGCCGCGCTACCAGCCGGCCGGGAGCTGGTCGAGCGCATCAACGCCCTGGTTTCGGTGCGGCGAGTCGATCGATCTGCACCGGTACACGACGCGGATCGACGATCTCCGCCGCGTCGAGGCCGAGGTCCGGTTCTTGAGCATCGAGCCGCTGCTCGGACCGATCGTGGATCTAGATCTCACCGGGATCCACTGGGTGATCGTCGGCGGCGAGAGTGGCCACGGTGCACGGGCGATGGATCCCGCGTGGGTCCGATCGATTCGCGATCAGGCGAGGGCCAGCAA
>JAEWJO010000399.1 GCA_023386455.1 Pseudomonadota bacterium
GCCCACCCGGCATGCCGGGCGGGCCGCCGTACGGCATGTTGGCGCCCGGGATTCGTGCCACCGCCGGGCATCGCGGGCGGTCCGCCGTAGGGCTGCACGCCGACCTGCGAGCCACCGGCGTTGCCCGCCGAGCCGCCGAAGCCACCGCGGTTGCCGAACATGCTCGCGCTTCCGGGCGGACCGCTCGATCCGGGCGGGCCCCCGTACGGCATGTTCGGTGGGTTCGTCGACGGACCACCGCCGACGCCAGGATTCGAGCCGGGCATTCCCGGCGGTCCGAACCCCGGACGACTGCCGGGAGCACCCGGACCACCGCCGGGGAGCGGGCCACCAAATCCGGTCGCTGCCGTTCCGGACACGCCTTGTCCGGGCGGCGGACCGCCGTATCCGGTCGCCGCGGTTCCCGATACGCCGCCACCCGGCGCGCCGTACCCACCGCCGGTGCCGCCGGGCGGACCGTAGCCGGGAGGACCGCCGAAACCGGGATTGCTGCCACCAGGGCCGTAGCCGCCGCCGGGCATACCGGGTGGACCGCCGAAGCCGCCACCACCGCCGCCGGCACCGGGCAGCGGCGGCGCGTCGCCGCGGTCGAGCACCATCGTGCCGCCCTTCTTCCCGGGCACGGCACCACCGACGCCGGGCTGGTTCAGCCCGTGCGGCACGACGTTGACGCCGCCTTCGTCGACGAAGCGAATGACGAGCGATCCGCACTGCACGACGTCGGCATGACCGAGCGCCTGCTTCTGGATGCGTGTGTTGTTGAGGTGCGTGCCGTTCGCGCTGCCGAGATCCTCGACCACGAAGCGGCCGTTCTCGTTTCTGAACTGCGCATGGCGGCGAGACACCATGCCGTCATCGGTGCGGATCGCGCACTCGAGACCACGGCCGACGTAGACGGGCTCGGTCTGAGACAGCTCGACCGTTCCCTCTCGGCCCTGACTGTCCCGGAAAATCAGGCGTGCCATTGAGTAGATAGGGACTGTATCACTTTCGCCCCGGCCCGCGACTACTCGCGCTTGAAGACAGCCTCGGTGTTCCCGACGCGGATGATGTCCCCGGGATCCAGTGTCTTCTTCGGCACCTTGTGGCCGTTCACGTAGACGCCGTTCGTCGAGCCCAGGTCGGCCAGCTCGTAGTTCGAGTCGACCTTGCGGATGCCGGCGTGCTTGCGCGAGACCGCCGGGTCGGCGAGCACGACGGTGTTGCCGGCGACCGAGCCGATGGTCGTCACCTCGTCGGTCAGCGGCAGCGTCTGGTTCGCCATCGGTCCGAGGATGAACTCGAGCCGCGCGACCGGTGCCCAGCCGCAGAACAGACACTTGGTCCAGACCGGCAGCATGACGCGCCGGCAGCCGCCGCAGACCTTCTGCGCCTTCGGCTGCGACTTCTTCGCGGCGACGGCGATCACGACCAGCACGAGCACGGCTCCGCCGACGATGAGGCCGATCAGAGCACCGGTCGACACGTACGCACTCCTAGTTGATCGACTTGAATTTGAAGTTGGTCTTGCCGAGCGTGATCATGTCGTTGTCGACGAGCTCGTGCTTCTGCACCTTGCGATCGTTGACGTAGCAACCGTTGGTCGCGCCGTTGTCGATCAGGGTGAAGCCCGCAGGCGAGCAGGCGATCTGACAGTGGTCGGTGCTCATGAAGCCGTCGTTGACGACGATGTCCGCCGGCGGCGCGGTACCGATCTTCGTCATGCCCGGCTTCAGGCGCTGTGTCCTGTACGCGTCCTGGCCGTTCAGCGCGACGAGCCAGCCGACGATCGGGAAGCCGTCGGCGTCGTTGTTCATGTTGAACATGACCGTCTTCGTCGGACCCATCGGCTTGGGCGCCTCGACCGGCGCCGGCCCCGCCATCGGCATCGGCATCGGCATCGGCATCGGCGCCTCTTCCTTCTTACCGAACACCTTCGCGCCGATGATGATGAGCAGGATCAGACCGACGACGACGAGGATCACGACGAGCCACGGGAACCCACCCTCCTTCGGCGGGCTCCACTTCGGCGCGAGCTGCAGCGTGACCGGCTCGTACTCCGTCTGGTCGTTCTTGAGGACGAGGTCGTGGTCCTTGAGGTCCCACGGCAGCCCGGTCTTCGTCTTGTCGTCGTAGCCCGGGAACGTCAGGTAGTAGCGGTCTGCCATGCGCGCGATGATCGCGTTCAGCTCGCTCGCGATGCCGTCGATCGAGTTCACCGTCTTGGCGCCGGGAATCATCGTCGTGATGACGTTGCCCTCGCTCGAGACGGCCGACTTGTAGATGATCGCGAACACGCTGATGTTCGCCTTCGCGGCGTCCTTCTTCAGCTGCGCGAGTGCGGTCTTCGCCGTCTCGTTGTTCGTGTCGTTGCCGTCGCCGACGACGATCAGCGCCTTGCGCGGCGTCGCGACCTTCGACAGCTCGGCGACGCCCATGGTGATGCCCTGCACCATGTCGGTGCCGATCTTGCCGTGATAGTCCTTCTGGTTGCCGAGCGCACCGCCGGTGATCGTCTTCAGATCGCCCATCGGCACCTTGATCTCGGCGCCGGTCGAGTACGACACGACCGTGCCCTTGCTGCCCGGCGGTCCCGCGGTGCCGAGCTGCAGCTTGTCGATCGCCTGCTCGAGGTTCTTGAGCACGCCGTTGTAGCGCGCGTTCTCGTCGGTCTCGTACTCGTCGTTGCCGATCCAGATCTCCTGGCCGTTGATGACGAGCGCGATCGCGATCGCCTCCGTGCCCTCGGTGTACTCGCGGAGCTTCTCCGCTTTCATCGTCACCTTCTGGCCGCCGACCGTCGTCGCCAGCGAGAACTTGTCGACGGTGGTCTTCGCGCCGCCGACGATCGTCGCGTCGATCTTCGGCGCCTTGCCGCGCTCCTTCGGGTTTGTCGGATCCGCGGGACGGACCTGGAGATAGACCTCGACCGACCCGCCGTCGCCGGCGCGCGCGGTGCGCATGCCGGCGAACATGGAGACGAGGACGACGAACAGCGTGTAGATGGATGCGCGGGTTCTCATAGCGCCTTGAACTTGCACATCGCCGAGCCGAACTTGATGAAGTCGTTGTCGACGAGCTCGTGACGATCGACACGACGATTGTTGACGTAGGTCCCGTTGGTGGAGCCCGTGTCGCGCAGGATCCACATGCCGTTCTCCGCCTTGATCTCGGCGTGCTTGCTCGACATGAACTTGTCCTGCAGCACGATCTGACACTCGGGCGTCGTGCCGATGACGGTCACCGGCTGGAGCGTGAACAGCTCGCCCTTCTGCGGACCCTGCAGCGGGATGATCCAGCCGAGCAGCTGCATCGTTCCCGGGTTGCCGGTCGCGTCGAGCACGAACGCCTGGGTCTTCATCTTCTGCAGCTTCGCGGGCGCCGCGGCCGCCTGCTGCGCGATCTGCGCGCAGAACGGACAGCTCGGCCACGACTTGTCGAGCTGCTGCTCGCACTGCGTGCAGAACTGCTTCTTGAAGATCCAGAAGCCCGTCGTTCGGATCGGCGGGTTCGGATTCGGTGCACCGCCGGGCATCCCCGGCATCCCTGGCATCCCCGGCGCACCGGGCATTCCCGGCGGCATTCCTGGCGGCATTCCTGGCTGCATTTGCGCTCCCTGCTGCTGATAGGCCTGCTGCGGATAACCGGCCTGCTGCGGATAACCTGGTTGCTGCTGCTGCGGGTAGCCCTGCTGCGGATACGCCGCCTGCTGCGGATACCCCGCCTGCTGCGGCGCTTGCGGCTGGCCGTTCGCGGCCTGCGCTGCGTCCTGCGGCTGCTGCCCCCACCCGAGCTTCTTGTTCGCGCGGTTCACGGCACCCTTGCCGCGCGCGCCCATCGCCTTCGCGCGATTGGCGTCGATCTGGAGGTTGCCCTTGATGTTCCGGACGCCGAGGAACTTGTTGTAGATCGCGCGAAACGGGGCAAAGACAAAGTCGAGATGTCTGAAGAGCATGGCTTCGCTTCGTCCCCGGGGCGCCTATTCTAGCACCCGACGCGTTACTTCGGCTGGTAGACCCAGATGTGGAACATGTTGATGTCGCGACCAGCGGTCACTGACCCCTGGCGAACGAGCATCGTTCCGTCGGTCACGGCCTCGGCCGGGATCATCGCCGGCCAGTTGCGCCAGCGGTGAACACGATCGGTGCCGTTACAGGAGACGATGGCGACCTTCTTTCCGTTCACGGAGAGCTCGAGCTCGTAGTCGCCATACACGTAGTCCATGCGGCGCAGGACCACCACAGGACGGCCCGGGGTGATGTTCAGCAGCTTGAACTCGCTGTAGCCGTCGACGTGCGCGCGGCCCGTGTCCTCGACGGTCGTGCCGTCCGGGTACTTGAGCTTCTGGCGCGACCGGTAGGAGTCCTTGGCCTCCTTGATCGTGAAGATGTGCTTGTCCTCGGATTCCTTGTTGAGGATCTCGCTCTCGTCGACGAGCACCCACGTGATGCCCTCGAGGTCCATCTGCGGCTTGGGCTGGGGCATGACCTTGACGCCCTCCCAGTCCTTGATGTCCGCCTGCTTCTGCTCCTTCTTCTCCTCGGGAGCGACGAGCACCGGCTTCTCGCCGGCGACCGCGGCGAGCGCGATCTCGGCGCACTTGGCCTGATACGAGATCAGGTTCTGGAACGCCTCGGTGTTGTTCTTGTTCTCGGCGAGCAGGCCGCGGAGGATCTCGACCTGGCGGCGGTACTCGGAGAACTCCTTCTTCTGCGCGATCGTCGGGTGATGGACGTCGACGTCGAGTGACATCTCGCCCTCGGTCTCGATGATCAGCTTGAAGATGTCGAACACGTTCCGCAGGTCGACGAGGTTCGCGTAGAGCAGCATCAGCGCCGTGTTGCTCGCCTGGACGACGTCGTGCGCGGAGATGACGCCGCGCCGCGTGTACTCGAGCGCGCCGCGGCGGACCTGGTTCAGCAGGTTCTCGAGCCGGATGCGAAGGAAGCCCGGCAGCATCGAGCCGGCGAGACCGCCGCGCTGCACGTAGCGCATGTCGATCTCGTTCGCGACCGGGTTCGCCGGATCGCGCGCGTCGCGGATGCGGTTGACGCCCTTCTCGAGGTGGATGCGGGCGAGCTCGACCTCGCGCGAGATGTCGGGCTCGGTCTGCGACAGCTCGACCTTGCACGACTCGAGGACGCGCCGATGGCCCTTGTACTCGAGGTTCTCCTTGTACGCGATGAAGTCGGTGAGCTCCTCGTAGTAGCGCAGCACGATGTAGATCGTCTGCGGGAGCTTGAACTCCTCGAGCGAGATGTTGCGGATCGTCGCGTCGTGGATCATGAGGTCGTTGCCCATGCCATCGATCGCGTAGCCCGGCTGCACCTCGACGGAGAGGTCACCGCGAGCGCGCGCCGTCACCCGCAGATCGCCGGCGCTGCCGTAGACAATGCCCGGCGAGTGCAGCATGCGGTTGTGCAGCCGACGCTTGTCGATGTGGTAGCGCTCGGCGTCGTTCCAGTCCTTCTCGGTGGTCAGGAACCCCTTGAAGAAGTTGATGCGCTTGAATCCTTGGACTTGCTCGCTCATGGCTACTCTTCTCCAGATTCCACGACCTCGGCGCCGATGCCGATGCCCGAGCGCAGACCGATCGCGAAGAACTCGCGAAGCTCGACCTCGCCCTTCTCTTCCAGGAACTTCAGGTAGTAGTGCGTGTGTGCCGGTTTCTCTAGCTGGATGATCTGGTGGATCCGGATCACCATCTCGGGCGTGACGTCCTCGAACCGGATCGGCATCGTCACGACGAAGCAGTGAGCCAGGTCGACCGGCGGCAGGATCACCGAGTCGAGCGCGACGCGCGCGCCTTGCTCGGCCCCCTCGCCCTCGACGCGGAATCCCTTGAACGGCCACGTGTTCTCTTCGATGTCCGGCTCGTGACCGGTGAACAGCTTGAGAAACAGCGTCAGGCCGCGGCGGGTGCCACGGATCCGGTAGAGGTCGACCGCGCGCTTGATCAGCGCGCGACGCTGCGCCTCGGGCCAGTCGAGATCCGTCGTGAAAGCCGTCCACCTCGCGAGCCACTCGAGAAACTCGGGCGGCGCGGCGTGCGGGTCGTAGAACCGCCAGCCATCGGTGAGGTTCTGCTCGACGGAGTCGAACATGTGCTCGAACACGAAGCACAGCTCGCGAACGAGGTTGCGGCCGACCGCGTCGCTGCGGCGATAGATCGCCGGCAGGTGCTCGAGGTAGCCGCGGCGCGCGACCCAGATCGTGACCTCGGTGGTCTCGTAGACCATCTGGCCGCGGGCGGGCCGCTGCTCGAGGACGGTGTCGCGATCCTCGTAGCTCTCGCGATAGAGCGTGACGACGCGCGGCAGGCCCGCGTCCTCGAGGAGGATGCGCGCCTTCTCGATCGGCTTCCCGACGACGTCGGGGACGCGAACGACCTTCCGGTTGAGAGCTTCGGCGACCATTACCGGATGTCGTCGCGGACCTTCTCCGCGATGTGAACGTGGACGAGGAACGGGAGCTCGTCGTCGTCGAGCCGCAGGTGCTCGATCGCGACGTTGCGAGCCTCGTCGCGAATCTCGAGGTGATCGACGCCTTCGACGCCGGGCACCTCCTCGACGAGGTGGATCAGCTCCGGCTTCAGCACGGGACGGCCGAACTCCCAGCCCTTGCCGGACTTGTCGCCGACGAGCGCGTGGAGGAAGCGGCGCAGCTTCGCCTCGATATCCTTGCGCAACCGGTCGGACGTGCCGACCGAGCGCCGGATCAGGACGACGCGAAGCGAGATGTCCTTGTAGCGAGGACGCACCACGTTGAGCACCGTCCCGACGAGCTTGCGCTCCTCGAGGTAGTTCTTCACGAAGCGCATGACCTCGTTGCTCGGGACGAGGCGCCGGTTGAGCTCCTCGCCGCGCGTGTCGGCCTTCGGAAGCAGCGCGAGCGTGACGTGACCGCGGTTGCTCCGGTCGGGCACGCACTTGCTGCGCGCGAGCTGCGTCGACGCGCGAAGCGCCAGCATCTCGTAGTCCTCGGTCGTCACCGCGCGGTCGCGGCTCTTGATCGTGTACGGCGCGCGCGCCTTTGCCTCGTCGATCGTCTCGCGGTCACCACCGCCCGTCGCCGGGATCGGGTTCGTGACGCTCTCGATGTACGCGAGCGCGCGGCCGAGCGACGTCAGCGTGTTCGCGTTGACGTTGCCGAGCGCGCCACCGCCGACGCGGTACGACGTCGCGACGATCGAGTTCTTGCCCTCCGGCGGCACCATGCCGCGGCGGCCGTCGCCGAACTGGATCGTCCCGGCGATGTAGTCGAGCGTGTAGTGGCGGCTGCGCGGGCCCGACGCGAAGAAGCTATCGACGCGCTTGTAGCGGACCCACACCTCGTTGCTCTGCGGGTCGTCCGGGTTGGCCGGGCGGACCGCGTCGGCGCCGAGGTCGGCGATGTCCTCGGGCGTCGGCTTCTGCTTCTCGCGAACCTCGACGACCTCCTCCTCGAGCATCGGCCCGCGGAGGAACTTGTACTGCATGAGCGGCGAGCCATCGGAGCCGCCGAGCGTCTCGTTGCGGATCGTCTCGGTGTTGTACGCGTCGATCGAGTTCGTCACGATCAGCTTCACGCGAGGCGGCTTGACGTAGCCGCCCTGCTCGAGCCGCGCGCGGAGCCAGTAGCGCTCCTCGGTGAACTTCGAGGACATGAGCCAGTCCTCGGGCGCGACGAAGAACGTGAACCCGCTCGACGTGAAGCCGCGCGTCTCGTCATCGACGGCGAGCGGCTCCCAGTCGCGGCCATCCCAGTACTCCCAGACGACGCGCTGCCCGCCTTCCCAGGCGAGCCGCTTCATCGTCTCGTACTTCGACAGCTCCTGCGTCCCGACCTCCGCCTCCTCGCTCGCGATCGAGCCGAGCCCGAGCTCTTCCTCGAGCTGGAAGTAGAGCCCGATCGCCTCGTTCGGCGGCTTGGCGGTGAAGCCGAGGTAGATCGCCGGCGACTCCTCGGGCTTGGCCGAGAACGGCTGGAAGATCGTGAACTCGGTGCGCGCGACCTCCGTGCAGTCCGTGTACTGGAAGTCGTTGAACGACAGCACGTGGCGGACGTCGCGATAGTCCTCGCGATAGCGGAACACGAGCGTGCGCAGCGCGGGCGGCCGCACCGGGCGGTCGTCCTTGTACACCCACTTCTCGTTGTCGAGCGTGTACGTGCCCTGCTCGCCGTAGTCGCCCTTCTCGATGCGGACGCGGATCCACTTCTTCGAGACCCCGTTGATCTCGAGCGCGTCCATGTCCTTGGGACGGCGGAAGCTGACGGTGCCGGACTGCGACATCGCCTTCGTGTCGTCGTGAAAGCCGTGCTCGTCGCCGGTGCCCGGCAGCGTCCCGCGCGGCGCGGTACGGCCGAGGTGACGCCAGCGCTTGCCATCCCAGTACTCCCACGCGAGCACGAGCTGGTCGCTCGGGTTCGGGCGCGGGATCACCGCGGAGTCGGCGAGCACCATCTCGATCGAGATGTACGCGTCGGCAGTCTGGAGCAGCTCGTCGCACGCCAGGTACAGCAGGCAGTCGACCTTCGGCTCCTTGCCGAACGGATAGAGGTTCTTCGACAGGTCGAGCTGGAGGAACGCGTTGTTGTCGAGGTTGGCGTACGCCTGCGTCGGCAGGATGCCCTCGCCGACGACCTCGACGCGCGCGCGGATCGTATCGATCTCGGTATCCGACGGCGAGTCGGGCACCTCGGCGAGACGGCCGCGCATCCACAGACCTTCGATGTGGTTCACCTGCGTCGGCTCGAACCGGAGCGGACCCATGAACGCGACCTCGCCGCGATCGACGTCGATCTGCGCGGGCTCCATCTCCTTCCAGCGCGTGCCGTCCCAGTACTCCCACTCGAGCAGGCGCGCCATGTCGCGACCGCCGGTCTCGGGCGTACCGAGGAAGATGCGCAGGAGCGACGACTCGCCGGTGTTCGCGAACCGGGCGTCGGACAGGTACAGGAAGCGCTCGATGCGCTGCGCGCCGGCGAACACCTCGAACGCGCCGGGCACGGCATTCGGCGCCGCGTCGATGTAGCGGCTGTTCTCGGAGTAGCCCTCGTCGAAGTACGAGAAGCAGCGGTCGGGACGCGCGGTCGTGATCAGGACGTCGCGCGCCGTCTCGAACGTGACCGTGGTCTCCTCGGTCGCGTGCGGCGTCGAGATCTGGGTGCCGCGCGGGACGCGCTGCTTGTCGGCGCCCTCGACGAGCGTGAACTTGGCGAGCGCCTTCGCGGCGCGGGGTGCGTGCAGCTTGATGCCGAGCAGGTTCAGGAACGCGACGTAGTTCTTGTCCGGGACCTGGTTCAGCCGGTAGATGAGCAGGTCGGTCATCCATGCGGCGAGCTCGATGAGCGTGATGCCCGGGTCGGATGGATTGTGGTTCGTCCATTCCGGCGCGTAGCGCGGGATCATCGAGATGGCTTCCTCGACAATGTCGTGGAAACTGCGGTCGTCGAGCTTCGGCGGTGGAATCATTTCGGTTCGCCTCGGGCGCCAGTCATCGCGGTCGCGCCGTCCTCGTCCTCTTCGGTCTTGAGATAGAACGGATACACCAGGTTCTTCTTGTCGTTCTTGCCGGCGATCACGTACTCGATGCGGATATCGAGCCGGTTCGGTTCGTCGGCGTTAGGCGTCGCCGTGCACTTCACTTCGTCGATGCGCGGCTCGTACTTGTACAGCGCCTCTTCGCAATAGAACTCGGCGCGCGCGGCGGTGATCGGGTTGTTCGGCGCGAACATCAGGTCGTGGATCCGGCAGCCGAAATCCGGACGGTTGATGCGCTCCCCCGGCGCGGTGCCGAGGATGATGAACATGCACTGACGGACGTTCTCCTCGAACATCGAGCTGGAGACGCCGCCGTTGAGGTTCACGGAGACCGGGAAGCGGAGGCCCTTCCCGAGGAAGTCGCGATCGTTTGACATGGCGTTCGTGCCCGGCGTCAGGGTTGAAAGCGACCTTGAATGAACTTCTTGCACTTGCTGCAGGAGATGCGCGTCGAGCTCTCGACCTCTTCGATCGTCAGCGGACGGTGGTTGCAAAATGGACAACCCACCTCACCCGGTCGACCCGCTGCGACCATATCGAGAACATCCTGCCAAGCGATCAAGGCTTCCTCGTCCACCTGCGAGAGTCCTTTCGTTTCGACCCCTTCGAAGCAGACGCAATCGTAGGGAACCGTGCTCGGTTCGGTCAACGACGTGACCCGCCAAAACGCGGAGCTGAGGGGTAACAGCCGCCGCGGATTTCTCTGAGTACCTACGTTTTCTTGGTCGGGTCGATGCTGGCCTGAACCTCTGCATCGACGGAGACCTCCGCCCGCCCCTTCGCCACCTCGGCCGGATTGTTGATCGTGTCGGTTGCGACATTGACTTTCGCCTTCGCATCGGCGGGATCGATCGGCGCGCGCTCCATCGCCTCGTCGGTGGCTGCCGTCGTCGCTGCCGCAGACGCCGTGGCCGCCGGATCCTCCACGGCAACCTGGACGTCGGCCGCCGACTGCTGCGCGTCCTCGACGCGCGCCGTCTGCTGGTTCTTCGCGTCCATGACCGCCGCCTGACGTGCCTCGACACCGGCGCGCGGGTCCTCGACGCCGACCTGCGCCGTCGCCTCCGCCGTCACCGAGCCCTCGACGTCGGTCTCGCGAATCTCCTCGACGCGCGCCTGGCCCTCGCCGACCGCGCTGCCCTGGACCGCGGCCTCGGCCCGTCCCTCGACGACGCCGCTCGCGTTGCCCTCGAGCACCGCGCTGCCATCGCCGCCGATCTCGTTCTTGATCGCCGCCTGTCCCGCGGACGCCGACACGCTTCCCTCCGCGTCGGCCACCGCAGACTGTGCACCCTGCGCCGGGTTCGCGCCGACGTCGAGGTCGGCCGCTGCGCCGGCACCGAGCCCGTCGCCGCTCGCCACCGACGACGCCGAATTGACCTGGCCCTCGACCTGCGCGCCCGCATCGACACCGACGCCGCCGATACCCGGCGCGCTCGGCTGCGAGTGCGAGACCGATGCGTCGAGGTTCGCGCCGCCGGGGCCCGCCGATCCGGAAACGTTCGCGCCGACGTCGACGCGCGGTGCCGCGCTGCCGGCGTCCACCGCGCTCGCGCTCGCGCCCGAGCTCGGCGCGCCGAAGTTGCCGCCCTGCTGGCC
>JAEWJO010000404.1 GCA_023386455.1 Pseudomonadota bacterium
GGACGCCGGGGCACACTGGACCGGGGGCGCGCGTCGGGTCGCCGCGCTGGGGTTGTGGTTGGGCCATGCGCGCCCGATCACGGATCTGAAATTCAATTTCAGAAGGATATTGAAATCCACTTTCAATTTCGTTAGTGATCGAGCCTATGAAGCTTGCTGGCCTGGCAATTTGCACGTTTGCGACCCTCGCCGCCGGGTGCGGCGGTGACGATGGGGACGGGGACCAGACCGCGGTGGTCGAGACGTATGCGGCCAACGTGTACGCGAACTACCAGGACACGGTCACGAAGGCCGAGGCGCTGAAGACCGCGGTCGACGCGTTCATCGCGAACCCGAGCCAGGCCACGCAGGATGCTGCGAAGCAAGCGTGGCTCGATTCGCGCGAGCCGTATCTCCAGACCGAGCCGTACCGGTTCTACGACGGCCCGATCGACAACCCCGAGGACGGTCCGGAAGGCCAGATCAACGCGTGGCCGCTCGACGAGGTGTTCATCGACTACGTCGTCGACATGGCGGACGGCGGCATCATCAACAACAAGACCGCGTTCCCGGACATCACGATCGACGTGATCACCGAGCAGAACGAGAACGGCGGCGAGGCGAACATCTCGGCCGGCTATCACGCGATCGAGTTCCTCCTCTGGGGCCAGGACCTCAGCGATACCGGCCCCGGCGAGCGGCCGTACACCGACTACGTGATGAACACCGGCACCGCGGCGAACCAGGGCCGGCGCCGCACGTACCTCCAGCTCGTCACGCAGCTGCTCGTCGACGACCTCACCGCGGTTCGCGATCAGTGGGCGCCGGACGCGCAGAACTACCGCGCGGACTTCATCGCCGGCGGCAAGGACTCGGTCCGGAAGATCCTGCTCGGCATGGGCAGCCTCTCGGGCGCGGAGCTGTCGGGCGAGCGCATGACCGTCGCGCTCGACAACCGCGATCAGGAGGACGAGCACTCGTGCTTCTCGGACAACACGCATCGCGACCTCATCGGTGATGCGCTGGGCCTCCAGAACGTCTACCTCGGCACGTACGGCGCGAACGACGGCACGGGCATCGAGGACCTCGTCCGCGCGAAGGATCCCGCGCTCGCCGACCGGCTGAAGGCGGAGATCGCGGCGAGCGTCGCGGCGATCCAGGCGATTCCGCATCCGTTCGATCAGGCGATCAAGGACGACGCGAGCCGCGCCAAGATCATGACGGCGATCCAGGCCCTGCAGACCCAGACGGAGACGACCGTCGAGGCGGCGACCGCGCTCGGCATCACGATCAACCTCGAGTAATGAAGTCGTGATATCCAGCCACGCCGTGACTCGCACGTCCGTCCTCGCCCTCGTCGCGCTCCTCGCGGGCGCCTGCAGCGGGGACGACACCGCGGCGTACGAGCCGGGCGAGGAGCTCGCCGGCGGCGACACGACGGTGTTCGAGACCGGCGGGATGGCGTTCTCGCTCGCGGCCCGCAACCTCAAGGGCGCGCGACGCGACGGGTTCTTCCTCGGCAACGCGCTGTTCAAGCGCAACTGGGTCACCGCGCCGTCGTCGACGACGGGGCTCGATGGTCTCGGGCCGACGTTCAACGCGAATGCATGCGCGGCGTGTCACTTCATGGACGGCCGCGGCGCGCCGCCGCAGAACGCGGACGACGCGTTCCTCGGCTTGCTCGTGCGCCTGAGCGTCCCCGGCACCGATGCCCACGGCGGTCCGCTCGACGAGCCGAGCTACGGCGGGCAGTTCAATCACCACGCGGTGCTCGGCGTCCCGGCCGAGGGTGGCACGCACGTCACCTACGTCGAGGCACCCGGCACGTTCGACGACGGGACGCCGTACAGCCTGCGCGTGCCGACGTACTCGTTCAGCGACCTCGCGTTCGGCCCGATGGCACCCGACGTGATGATGTCGCCGCGCACGGCGAACGCGATGATCGGCCTTGGCCTGCTCGAGGCTGTCACCGAGGATGCAGTCCTCGCGTATGCCGACGAGGCCGACGCCGACGGCGATGGCATCTCGGGCCGCGCGAACCGCGTGTGGGATCCGATCGCGCAGGACACGCGCCTCGGCCGCTTCGGCTGGAAGGCGAACCAGCCCGGCATCGAGCAGCAGGTGGCGGGCGCGTTCCTCGGCGACATCGGCATCACCTCGCCGCTGCATCCACAGCAGAACTGCCCGGCCGTGCAGACCGAATGCGCGGCCGCGATCACCGGCGGCGAGCCGGAGGCGGAGCAGAAGACGATCGATCAGGTCACGTACTATTCGCGGTTCCTCGCGGTGCCGGCGCGCCGCGACTTCACCGCGGCCGACGTGCTGCGCGGCAAGAAGCTGTTCACCGAGGCGGGCTGCGCGAGCTGTCACGTGGCGAAGTACACGACCGGCGAGGTCGCGGATCTTCCCGAGCTCTCGCATCAGACGATCTTTCCGTACTCGGACATGCTGCTGCACGACATGGGCGACGAGCTCGCGGATCACCGTCCCGACTTCCTCGCGACGGGGACCGAGTGGCGCACGACGCCGCTGTGGGGCCTCGGACTCGTGAAGGTCGTCAACGACCACACGAACTTCCTGCACGACGGACGCGCGCGCGACACGAGCGAGGCGATCCTGTGGCACGGCGGCGAGGGGCTCTCGGCGCGCGATGCCTACAAGGCGATGAGCAAGGACGATCGGGCGGCGCTACTTCGGTTCGTGGAGTCGTTGTGACCCGCCGGGCGAAGCGGCGCCTCGGCCTAGCATTGGCGGGTCTCGGTGTCGCGCTCGCGATCGCCGCGAGCGTGCTCGTCGCGTGCGTCGTTCCGCTCGGCGACGGCAAGCGGCGCATCGTCGCCGGCGAGCTCGCGCGCGAGATCATCGTGCCGACATACGACGACGTCGTCGATCGCGCGGCAACGCTCGCGACCGCGGCGCACGCGTTCGCCGCCGACCCGACCGCGGACACGTTCGCCGCGGTGCAGGCGGCGTGGCGCGCCGCGCGCGTGCCGTGGAAGCAGACCGACGCATTCCGGTTCGGCCCGCTCGCGATGCAGACCCTCGGCACCGCGATCGATCAGATTCCGGTCGACCCGTCGCGCATCGAGACGGAGCTTGCCGGAACGGCGCCGATCGACGTCGCGTACGTCGACAACCTCGGTGCGAACAAGAAGGGGTTCCACACGATCGAGTACTTCGTGTTCGGCGCCGACGATGCCACGGTGCTCGCGTCGCTGACGACCGACGCGCTCGCGCCGCGCCGCCGCGACTACCTCGTCGCGTGCGCCGACAGCGTCGCCGCGACGGCCGTGACGCTGCGCGATGCGTGGGTCGATTACGCCGCGCTGCTCGCCGATCCGGGCGCCGACAACACCGCGTACCCGACGATCAAGGCGTCGATCGACGCACTCGTCAACGAGAGTGTGTTCCAGGTCGAAGTCGTCGCCGACGCGCGCATCGGCAAGCCGATGGGCACCGCGACCGGCGGCACGCCGCAGCCGGATCTCCAGGAGTCGCCGCGGGCGGGCACGTCGATCGACGACATGACCCAGACGCTGACCGGCATCCGCAACATCTACTTCGGCTCGCGCGACGGCACGCCGGGCAAGGGCATCGGCCAGCTCGTCGCCGCTGCGAGTCCGGCGACCGATCACGAGGTCCGGACGGCGATGGACACCGCATTCACCGCACTCGCGGCGATCCCGGTGCCGTACGCGCAGGCGCTCGTCGATCAGCGCCCCGAGGTGAAGACCGCGTACGAGGCGGTGCAGGACCTGCAGCACGTGCTCGGCACCGAGGTGATCGCGACGCTCGGCGCCACGCTCAAGTTCAACGACAACGATGGCGACTAGGACGTTCACCCAGCTGCGCGCACACCTGCGCGAGCCGATCGACGCCGCGTCGATCGCGGCGTTCCGCATCGTGCTCGGCGTGCTCCTCCTCGTCGTGACGCTGCGGTTCGTCGAGACCGGGATGATCCACGAGTACTACGAGGTGCCGACGCACTTCTTCACGTACGCCGGGTTCGGCTGGGTGAAGCCGTGGCCCGGCGCCGGCATGTACATCCACTTCGGCGTGATGGCGCTCCTCGCCATCATGATCATCGTCGGTCTGTTCACGCGTGTCGCGACGCTGGGCTTCGGCCTCCTGTTCGCGTACGCGCACATGATCGACAAGACGAACTACCTGAACCACTACTACCTGCTGATCTGCCTGTGCTTCGTGATGACGCTGCTCCCGATGGGCAGCATGTGGTCGCTCGACGCGAAGCATCGGCCGCATGTCGCACGCGCGATGCTGCCGCGCTGGGTCCTGTGGACGCTGCGCGCGCAGATCGGGCTCGTCTACGTGTTCGCGGGCCTCGCGAAGCTCAAGGTCGACTGGGTCTTCCACGCGCAGCCGATGTCGATCTGGCTCGGCGCGAACCAGGACTTCCCCGTCCTCGGCCGGTGGTTCGGCGAGCCGTGGGTCGCGCACGCGTTCTCGTACGCGGGCATCCTGTTCGATCTCTCGATCGTGCCGCTGCTGCTGTGGCGCCGGTCGCGGCCGTTCGCGTACGTCGCCGTCGTCCTGTTCCACCTCGTCACCGCGCGCCTGTTCCACCTCGGAATGTTCCCGTGGATCATGATGGGCTGCTCGCTCGTGTTCCTTCCGGAAGGCTGGCCGCGGAGGCTGCTTCGCCGCCCGGCGGTGCTCGGCGAGGCCAGGCCGCTCGGCCGCTCGCGCGCCATCGCCGGCGTGCTCGGCGTGTACTTCGCGCTCCAGGTCGCGCTGCCGCTGCGCCACTTCGCGTATCCCGGCGACGTGTGCTGGACCGAGCAGGGCTTCCGGTTCGCGTGGCACGTGATGGTGATGGAGAAGGACGGCTCGGTCGTGCTCCACGTCCGCGAGTCCGGCACCGATCGCAGCTGGGACGTGCGCCCGGGTCAGTACCTCACGCGCTACCAGACGAAGATGATGGCGCCGCAGCCGGACATGATCCTCGAGCTCGCGCACATCGTCGCCGACGACTTCCGCGCGCGCGGCGTTCGCGATCCGATCGTGACGGTCGACGCGTTCGTCTCGCTCAACGGCCACCGTCGCGCACGGCTCGTCGACCCGACCGTCGACCTCGCGCGCGAGCACGACGGGCTCGGCAACAAGGCGTGGATCCTGCCGCGCCCCGACGATTCGCAACCGACCCTGTCCGCCCGAGCCATGCCATGAAGTACGTCCTCGCCCTCGTCTCGGTCGTCGCGCTGGCGTCGACGGCCGCCGCCAATCCGCATCCCAACCCGTTCTCGTATCCGTACGAGACGCTGCCGGCCGGCAAGCTCGAGGTCGAGCAGTACCTCGACCTCGTCCCGGTGCGCGTCGAGCTCGAACACCCCGACGGCACGATCGACGGCGTCACGAGCCTTCGCTCCGTCCACGTCACGGAGCTCGAGTACGGCATCACCGATCGCCTCGAGCTCGGCTGGTACTTCCAGTTCCGGCAGGGCGCGTCGTCGACGACGCCGTTCCTCCGGTTCGACGGCGTCAAGCAGCGCCTGCGCTACCGGTTCGCCGAGGCCGACACGTTCCCGATCGACATCGGCATCTACGTCGAGCTCGCCGAGTTCCACAACGAGATCGAGTTCGAGGAGAAGCTGCTGCTGCGCAAGCGGCTCGGCGAGATCAACCTCGTCGCGAACCTGTGGGTCGAACAGGAGTGGTACTTCCAGACGAAGGACACGAAGTTCATCTACAACCCGACCGTCGGCGCGAGCTACGAGATCAATCCCAAGGTGATCGTCGGCGCCGAGTACTGGGCGCGCGGGCGATTCGACGAGGCGGGAGCGGCCGACGCGATGACGAGCGACGCCCCGACCTCGGCTCACCACTACCTCGGCCCGACGCTGCTCCTCCAGTCGAGCAACGTGTTCCTCTCGCTCGGCGTCTACGCGCGGCTCGACGGCATCGGCAAGGCCGCCGTCGTCGACGATCCGTACGGCAAGCTCTGGGTTCGCACGATCGTCGGCGTCGAGCTGTGATCGTGGTAGCCATCTGACCGTGCACCACTTCACGCCGATGTCGGGCGTCCTCGGAGGAGCGCTGATCGCGATCTCGCTCGCGATCATGCTGATCGGCACCGGTCGCATCGCCGGGTTGTCCGGCATCTTCGCGGGCTTTCTCCGTGGCACGCCCGGCGACTGGGAGTGGCGCGCGTGGTTCATCGCCGGGATGGTCGGCGTCGGCGCGATCTTCGAGGTCGTGCGCCCCGAGACGTTCGACGCCGCGGCGCGCGTGCCGCTGTGGGCGGTCGCCGCGTCGGGCGTGCTCGTCGGCCTCGGCACGCGGCTGTCCAACGGCTGCACGAGCGGTCACGGCCTGTGCGGCACGAGCCGGCTGTCCAAGCGCTCGATCATCGCGACGATGACGTTCATGGGCGTCGGGGTCGCGACCGCGACGATCGTCGGCACGTTCCTCAGGAGCGGATCGTGAAGCGGATCATCCCGCTCCTCTGCGGCGTGCTGTTCGGCACCGGCGTGTGCCTTGCCGGCATGGTGAAGCCATCGAAGGTGATCGGCTTCCTCGATCTCGGTGGTGCGTGGGACGCGACGCTGCTCGTCGTATTCGCGACCGCGCTCGCGCTTCATGCAGTCGCGTGGCTGCTCGTGAAGCGCAGGCGCACGCCGCGGTTCGGCGCCGCGTTCCCCGATCGCCCATCGCCCATCGTCGATGCGCGCCTCGTCGGCGGCGCCGCGCTGTTCGGGGGCGGCTGGGGCATCTCGGGCTTCTGCCCGGGCCCCGCGATCGTGTCGCTCGTCTCCGGCGTGACCGCGTCGTTCGTGTTCGTCGGCACGATGGCCATCGCGACGTTCGCGTTCGACCGCGGGACGAGCGACGGCTAGGCTTCGACCTCGCCGTTGTCGACGAGCGCGTACGGCCAGCTCTCGACGCCCGGTCGGCCCGGGGCGAGCGGCGCGGCGTTGACGGGCGGAATCGTCTGCTTGCGGACACGCGGCGTCGCGGTCGCGGCCGGCGACAGTCCGCAGCGGTTGAGCACGAACTCGACCGCGCGCACGCGCTCCTGCATCGACACGCTCTCGAGCGGCAGGTAGCTGATCTGATGCTGCTCGAGCATCAGCTTCACCATGCCGTCGATGCGCAACACCGAGTCCCACGACACGCCGGCGCGCACGCCGTCTTCCTTCAGCAGCGACTGGTGCGGGCGCAGGAAGAACACGATGCCCTCGCGCACCCACTTCATGTAGTCGTGAAAGCGCGCGTCGTTCATCATCGCCGCGGCGTTCGTCGTGTGCTCGGCGACGTACGCGAGGTTGTCGAACGCGCGGTCCGACACGAACCGCCCCTCGTGCATCTTCTCGACCGCGACCTGGCGCGCGAACACGCGCTCCTGGTACTCGGCGACGAGGTCCATGTCGGTGCGGAGCGCGTCGAATCCGGTCTCCATCTCGGCGAGCACCGCGCGGGCGACCTCGCTGATCATCGGCAGCCCGTAGCGCCGGCTGACGTACCGGCACAGCGTGGTCTTGCCCGTGGCGTGGCTCCCGACGAAGTAGATCCGCATCGCCTACCGATCTAGGCGATCCCCCTGACACCGAACCCGAATCCCGGCCACTCCCGTCGAGACCGCGCCGCTACTCCTTCGGGATGCGCTCGACGTAGAGCGATCTCGTCGCGTTGCAGGTCGCGCAGGTGACGTGGAGGACGAGGAGGTCGCGCTCGTCGTAGCGGACCGT
The DNA here is from genome assembly GCA_023386455.1 of Pseudomonadota bacterium. GTDB lineage: Bacteria > Myxococcota_A > Polyangia > Haliangiales > Haliangiaceae > JABFXX01. The sequence goes on from JAEWJO010000404.1 coordinate 7,686, forward strand.
GTCGTCCGTCGCCGGATCGTTCGTCATCGGGCCCCTGCACGCGGCACAGCGCTGCGTGCTCCGCAGCGCCTTCAGCTGGGACTCGCCGGCGCGGATCGCGGTCGCGGGAGCCTCGCCGGCGGCGTGGCGCGGCGGCTCCGGCTTGCGGGGCTGCTCGGCGAAGTCCTGCGGGCGCGGCAGGAACGCGCGCTTGCGATCGAGCCAGATGCCGATCGCGACGGTGACGAGGACGATCGCGATCGTGCCGACGATCGCGCCGATGATCACGGCACCACCAGGTCTCGCGTCATGCTCGCGACGTCCGGGCAGCCGCACAGCGCCATCGCGAGATCGAGCTCGCGGCGCAGGATCGCGAGCGCGGCCGTCACGCCCTCGCGGCCGCCGGCGGCGAGGCCCCACAGCACCGGTCGACCGATCTGCACCGCGCGCGCACCGAGCGCGATCGCCTTGATGACATCGGCGCCGCGGCGGACGCCACCGTCGAGCAGCACCTCGCCCCGGCCGGCGACGGCATCGACGACGCGCGCGAGCACGTCGATCGTCGCCGGTGAATCGTCGAGCTGGCGGCCGCCGTGGTTGGACACGACGACGCCGGCCGCGCCATGCTCGACCGCGCGCTTCGCGTCGTCGGGGCGGACGATGCCCTTCACGATGAGCGGGAGCCTCGTGATCGAGCGCAGCCACTCGACCGCACTCCACGACAGCGCCGGATCGAGCAGGTCGGCGAAGTACGCCGCGAGGCCCGACTCGCCCGCGGTGCGCGGCACGCCCGCGTAGCCGGCGGCGTGCATGTTCTCGACGCCGAGGTGCGATGGCAGCGCGAACCGGTTCTTGACGTCGCGCTCGCGGCGGCCGAGCAGCGGCGCGTCGACGGTGAGCACGAGCGCCTTGCACCCGGCGGCCTCGACCCGGCGGACGAGCGCCTCGGTCGCCGCGCGATCCTTGTAGACGTAGAGCTGGAAGAACACCGGGCCGGTCGCCGCGGCGACGACCTGCTCGACAGCAGTGTTCGACAGCGTCGACAGCGTGAAGATCGTGCCCGCATCTCCGGCGGCGCGCACGCTCGCGAGCTCGCCGTCCTTGTGCGCGAGGCGATGAAACGCGGTCGGTGCGACGAGGATCGGCATCGCGATCTCGTGACCGAGCACGGTCGTCTTCGGATCGCGGCGCGACACGTCGACGAGCACGCGGTAGTGGAGCGGCCACTGTTCGAACGCGCTGCAGTTGCGCCGAACGCACCGCTCGTCATCGGCGCCGCTCGCGTAGTAGTCCCACGTGAGCTGGGGCAGGCGTGCGCGCGCGAGCGCCTCGAGGTCGTGCAGGTTGATCGGCTCCACGGGCGTAGCGTTACACCATCACTCGTCGATGCGAAACGCCGCGGACATCACGGTCGCCGCGGCCCACGGCTTCGTCGGGAAACTCGTGTTGCGCAGATCGCCTGACTTCGCGTCAGGGGCGGCGACGACCGCGCCCGTCTCGATCACGTACGTCTTGCCGACCTCGAGCTGCGCGGGGTCGAGCGCCACCGTGCGCTCCGTCGTGATGTATGCGCGGCGGACCGCGATCACCGTCGCATTCGCGGTCGAGACCGAGAGCTCGATGATCCGCACCGTGTAGTAGTCGACGTCTCCCTCGACGGCGAGGTCGAACGTGATCGTGTGAAGTCGCGTGCGATCGAGGCCGATCGACGTCGCGTCGTTCAGGAGCCGGATCCCATCGATCGACGCGAGCGAGGGGATCGCGACGACCGGCGAGACCTCCGTCGGCGCCGTGCAGTCGGGCTGGGCACGGACGTAGTGCACGGTCGTCGCGCCGAGCGTCGTCGGCGACGCGCTGCCGAGCGCGAAGGTGCGGTACTTCTGCGCGACCATCAGCACCGCGACATCGTGGCCGGGATACGGATTGCCGACGTTGATGTTGCGATCGACGTCGGCGGGCGCCGTCATGCTCCCGCCGGGGATGTGGTACGCGAGCCAGAGCCCGGCGATCGGCCCGATCGTCGGCGCGGGCAGGGCGTAGGTGATCCAGGAGCCGTTGAAGTAGACGTGCGGTGGTGCGTCGACGAGGGCGTTCGCGATGCGAGTGGTCTCGGCGCCCTCGCGCGCGACCAGATGGATGCAGCGGTCTGCGGTGACCGGCGTCGCGCCGCACGTGATCGTCGTCGCGGTACCACCGGTCATCGTGATGTCGCTCGAGCACGACGACGTCAGGGTCTGGTACTGCGGCGAGCTGCCGGTGCCCTCGACGGTGGCGTAGTAGACGCGGTCGAACAGCGACGCGTCGACGAGGCTCGCGGTGCCCGACAGGCTGCCGGCATTCCGCCAGTCGAGCGTGAAGTTGCCGTTCGAGCCGCCCGAGCGGAACGTCTGCGTCCACAGGCCCGTCGACGCGAGCAGCGCGGTGCCACCGCCGGGCGCGCCGGTGACATTGACGCTCACCGTCGTGTTCGCGGGGACCTCGGGCCGGTCGTACCGACCCGCGAGGCGAACGGCGAGATCGAGCTTGTCGGTGTCGAGCTGGTACTCGACCGGCATGCCTCCATCGGTCACGAGCTCGGCGCGCCACGGAGCCTCGGAGACAAACGAGAACGTGCCGTCCGCCGCGACCGGCACGAGCATCGCCGTGCGATCCGGCAGGAGCTGGTTCACGACGGTCGAGTCCAGCGGGATGTCCTCGACGATCACCGGCGAGCGCGTCGCCGTGTTGATGATGTTGCGCACGACGTTGCGGCCGGCGACCGTGCGCGGACCGGGCGCGTCGAGCTGCGCACCGTCCGGGGTGGCCGCGGGGTTGTCGCTACAGCCGAGCGCGGCGGCGGCAAGCGCGGCGATGTGCACGGGGCGCATCGCGGCCATCCTATCAGTCCACGGGCGGTTCGACGTGAGGCTCGACGCGGACGTCGACGGATAGCGTCTCGCCGCCACCGCCGACGAAGATCGTTCCGCTCGTCGGGGTCGCGTCGAGGTAGTTGCGGCCGACGGCAACGCGCACGTGGTCGGTCTGCGTGAGGATCCCGTTGGTCGGGTCGAAGCCCTTCCAGCCGACCTGCGGTAGGTACAACTGAACCCACGCATGCGAGGCCTCGCTCTGCGCGGTATTCGCGGCCTTGGGGCCCGTGTAGATGTAGCCGCACACGTAGCGCGCCGGGACGCCGAGCAGGCGCGCCAGGCAGATCATGAGGTTCGTGAAGTCCTGGCACACCCCGCGCCGGTTCACGTAGACCTCGAACGGCGTCGTGAACACCGTCGTCGCGCCCTGGGTGTACTTGTACTCCTTGTAGATCGTCTGGTTGATGTCGAGCAGCGTGTCGAGCAGGTCGTACTCGTTGCGCTTGACGAAGCTCATCGCGTACTCGGCGAGCTCGCCGAGCTCCGTCTCGGGCAGCTCCGGCGGCAGCAGGAACGGATCGAGCACCTGGCGCTGCCACGGCATCCAGACGAGCGGGATCGACGACTTCACCTTGAGCGGGCCGAAGCCGAGCGGGTCGGTGTCGAGCACCTCGACGACGCTCCGGGCCTCGATGATCATCTCGGTGAACGGCGACTCGACGAGGAGGCGGCGCACGCGGTTGCCGAACACGTCCTCGTACTCGCGATCGCCCGCGGACACCGACACGTCGAGCGTGTGCGAGCGCACCGTCTGCAGGCGGTCGTGCACCGGCGTCAGGCGCAGGACGTGCTGCGAGCGCTCGATCGCCTTCGCGTAGCGATAGACCGTCCTGTGCACGATGTCGAACACGCGCGGCTCCGCGCGCGCCGGAACGCGCCGGCTCTTCGGCGTCTCCATCGCGCCGCCGCTCGAGCGCTCCGCGATCACCGCGCCCTCGCGGATCACGAGCAGCTGTCCGGGCTCGAGCTGGCGCCAGACGAGTGCCTTCTCCGCATCGCCATCGCGCGGGCCCTGTGGCTCGGTGCAGATCACGACGCCCTTGCGCGCCTTCGCGCCGCGCCTCGTCAGATCGACCTCGAGATCCTCGTCGCCGAACGCGATGCGCTCGTACGGCGGCGACAGCTTGCCGAGCCACAGCGGCGAGCCGCGACGATCGGCGTGGACGAGCAGGTCGCGGCCGTCGGAGATGCACAGCGTCATGCCGCCCTTCTCGTTCAGCTCCGCGATCCAGCCGACGAGCGTCTCGAGCTCGACCTCGGCGAGGCTGCGCCAGTTCTTCTCGACGCACTTGTTGAGCAGCTGGCAGAACAGCTCCTCGGTATCCGTCGAGCCGACCGGCTCGAACGGCCCCGGAATCGGTGGCAGGCGCTGATCGAGGCTGCCGGCGTGTGCGAGCAGCCAGTCGCGCTTCGCCCACGTGCGCGCGAACGGCTGGGTGTTGGCGTCGGACAGCGCGCCCCACGTCGCGTGGCGGATGTGGAGCATGAACAGCGAAGACGCGACCTGCTCCCACGCTAGCGCGAGCTGGCTGCGCATCGAGCCCTGTGGCGGTGCCGGCTCCTTCAGGATCGCCGCCGACGGCTCGCCCGCCGGGTAGTAGCCGAGCCCCCAGCCGTCGGGGAGCGTGCGCCCCTCGTCCAGGCAGTGAAGCGTGAACGACGGCGCCAGCTCGCCTTCGAACGACATCGCGAGCAGATTCGGCACGCGGTCACTCTACTACGAGACGGCAAACCGAGAAGTGATCGACGGTGTGGCGTGGCTCGGTGCCCGTCGCCGAGACGGCGATTCACACCGGTCATCCGCGCACGGTGTGCTCGCAGATCACGGCTGGACGTCGAGCTCGACGCGGTCGACCGTCGGATAGTGCCAGCCGTCGCTCGCGATCGCGAGGCGGTACTGGACGAGGCCCTCGCTCTCGACGGGCGGCGGCTGCCAGGCGGCGGTCGCGATCGACTCGGCGCCACCGGTGCGGACCTCGACCGTGACCGTCGCGCCATCGAGCGCACCGATCGCGCGCGCGTCGAGCACGGTGCCGGTCACCTCGCGCGGTGCGGACTCGTACGTCATCGCCGTCGCGAACGGCATGTCGGGACCGCCGCGATACGTCGCGACGATCGCCGGGTAGACGATGTACGGACCCGTGCTCGCGGGATCGCCGTCGGTGAACGCGAGCTTCCAGAGCGCCTCGACCGGTGCACCGGCGAGCTCCGCACGCGCGGGAAACGAGTCGTAGATGCCTTCGTACGGCGCCTTCTCGGGGACGGCGAGCGTGTCGGACTTCGCGCCGTCGACCACGTCGACCGACATCGCGGTGCGCGGCTGGTTGACGAGCTGGAAGAACACGTCGACGCGCTCGACGATCGCACCGGCGGGTACCGATGCCATCGGCATGTCGACCATCGTCGTCGCGTTGTCGACGAGCGCCACCGTGCTCGGGTTGTACGACCGGGCGATCAGGCCACCGTTGCGCACGGGCCGCAGGTGGTCGGCCGGAATCGGCGCGGCAGGCGAGCTCGGCGTGCTCATCGCCAGCTTGATGACCTCCGCACCGGTCGACTGCGCGTAGTCGAGGATCAGATCGTGCCAGCCGGGCGCGAGCGCGATCGGTTCGCTCGTCAGCCGAGCGGTCATGCCGGGCCAGTTGCCGGCGACCTCCGCACCGTCGACGTACAGC
>JAEWJO010000427.1 GCA_023386455.1 Pseudomonadota bacterium
CCCCGGTGGCGCCGTCGAGCTCGACCTCGAACTGACGCCGAAAGCACCAACGGCGCCTTGCGGAGGCGCCGTCGTGTCTTCGTGGTGGCTGAGGGCAGACTTGAACTGCCGACCTTGGGCTTATGAAACCCCTGCTCTAACCAGCTGAGCTACCCAGCCATGAAGTGGGGCGCACCCTAGAGGACTCCCGCTAACCTGTCAAGGCTCCAACGAATTCAGGTGGATGGGTAGCGCCTCGGAACGTCTCGGGGTAAGTTGAAAACCAGCTCGGGGATCGTCTAACGGCAGGACAGCTGTTTTTGGTGCAGCTCATCTAGGTTCGAATCCTAGTCCCCGAACGAAAGCCATATGAAGCTCGACAAAGCCTGCGCCCTGTTCTTCGGCACCAAGATCGACAGCAAGTTGCGAGAGGGTCTCGCCCTGTCCAAGCCAGGTGACAAGAAGTACTTCGATGGCAGCTCTGAAGAGTTCTTGCGGGTGATGGAGATCGGTGACGAGAAGGACAAGGAGCGCTGGATCGGCAAGGTCATCAAGGCAGGTCCTGCCGTGACCGAGGTCGATGATATCCAGCGCAACATCCTGTCGATCCTCCGCCGCGTCGCTCCGAACGCCCGCATCCCCGCCTCCGCGGTCAAGATCTTCGTCCTCCAGGGCGCCGCGGTCTCCGCGTCCCAGGTCATCGACGACGAGGCCGAGGGCGACGAGCTCGAAGAGGCCGGCTCGAGCGGCCCGTACATCACCTACTGACCGCGATCGTTGGAACACCTACTAGTTCCACATCGTCCCAGAGCGCTGGCGCCACGATCGGAGCGCGCCGCGTCGTCGTGAGCCGACGGCGAGCACGTCGTCGTCGGAGCCCGAACGGGTGATACGCTCGACAGCGTTGGATCCCTCGCCGCGCACGCCCGCGCTCTTCGAGCTGCCTCGCGGCTCCCGCGTCGGCAAGTACGAGATCCTTCGCAAGCTCGCGACCGGCGGCATGGCCGAGATCTATGTCGCGCGGTCCACCGGCACGGCCGGCTTCGAGAAGATCGTCGTGCTGAAGCGCATCCTGCCGAGCCAGGCCGACGATCCGCAGTTCGTCGCGATGTTCCTCGAGGAAGCGCGCCTCGCCGCGACGCTGCACCATCCCAACATCGCCGACGTCCACGATGTCGGCGAGGATGCCGGCACGTACTTCTTCACGATGGAGTACGTGTACGGCCAGGACGCGCGCGTCGTCCGGCACGAGACGCGCCGTCGTGACGAGTCCATCCCGCTGCCCGTCGCGCTCGCGATCATCAACGGCGCGGCGTCCGCGCTCGCACACGCTCACGCCAAGAAGGGCCCCGACGGCCGTCCGCTCGACCTCGTCCATCGCGACGTGTCGGCGAGCAACATCATGCTGAGCTACGACGGCGCCATCAAGCTCGTCGACTTCGGCATCGCGCGCGCGTCGACGTCGAACCACAAGACGCAGACCGGCACGCTGAAGGGCAAGGTGCCCTATATGTCGCCGGAGCAGTGCAAGGGCTTCCCGCTCGATCGCCGCAGCGACCTGTTCTCGCTCGGCATCGTGATGTTCGAGCTGACCACCGGCCAGCGCCCGTTCCGCGGCAGCTCCGACTTCGCGATCATGGACCTCATCGTCAACGGCGGTGGGCCGAGGCCGTCCGAGATCGTGCCGGGCTATCCACCCGGGCTCGAGGCGATCGTGATGCGGCTGCTCGAGCGCAAGCCCGAGGCACGCTACGCCAACGCAGACGACCTCATCGCCGACCTCGACGCGTTCGTCGCGGCCGAGGGCCTGTGGCAGTCGCCGCGCGTGCTCGGCAACTACATGCGCACGCTGTTCGCCGACAAGATCCGCGCGTGGGAGGAGGCCGAGCGCGAGGGTGTGCCGTTCGCGCAGCACGTGCAGGAGGCGATCACATCGGAGAGCCGTCGCTTCGACGCGCTGACGCCGCCGTCGGCCGTGCGCGTGTCCGCCGACGCAGGCGACGCGGTGCGCGCACCATCGCCACCGACCGATCCGATGCCGATGGACGCGTCGTCGCCGCGGAACGCGTCGTCGCCGAGCGATCCGATGTCGATGGGACGGCCGTCGTCGCCGAGCGACCCGATGTCGATGGGGCGAGCGTCGGCGCCGTCGCTGCCACCGCCGCCGCAACCTGGTGGTCGTCGTCCGTCGTCGCCCGCGCTGCCGGTCGTACATGCGACGCCGCCGCACGTGACGCCGGCAGCGGGCTGGCCGATCGGTGCGCGTCCATCGCCACCGCCGGGTGCCGTCGACGGCGCGCTCTCGCAGCGGTGGCAGAGCGCGATGGTCGCCACGATGGTCGTCGCGTTCGTGCTCGTCGTCGCAGTGCTGCTGTCGACCTGTTGATTGCACCCTGCCGGATGCGATCGAGGTCACGTTCGACGAGTGACCGCGCGACGCTCGCGTTTGGTAGCATGCGAGCATGTCGATGCGATGCGTGCTGCTCGTGCTCCTCGTGTCCGCGACGCTCGCCGCGTGCGCCGCCGAGGAGGCCGACGTCGAGGTCGACACCCGGGCATGCAACGACACCGGCAGCGATCTCACCGAGGTCTCGTATGCGTGGACGCACGATACGCCGGCGCTCGCGGCCGGCGAGTGCACCGAGTACGTCCACTCCAGCACGCCGGTCACGAGGTCGCCGCGGGTCGTCTTCACGCTCGGCGCGGACCACTACTACGCGCCGCCGGATGACGTACCGGACCGCCCGAATGCATCCATCACGGAAGGACGCTGGACGTATCGCCTGTTCGTGTACGACGCGGCGCACCTCCGTGCCGGCGTGGATGCCGAGCAGGACCAGTAACGTCAGCGCGTCGTCGGCGTCGCGTTATTCAGCAGCGGCTTCACCATGAAGCCCATCACGGCGCCCGCACCGAGGATTCCGGCGTACGCGACGAACGTCGACCAGCCGATGTGAAGCCCGCGGGACCAGTCGCCGATCGAGAGCGCGACGACGAAGCCCGTGACCGCGCCACTCGTGATGCCGACGAGCTGCGTGATCCACTTCATCTTGACGTTCGCCGGCCGGTTCTGCAGCAGCATGACACCCGCGTGGACGAGCAGCGCGATCGCGACGAGCGCCGCGACGAGGCCCATCGTCGCAAAGATCGGGATCTGCGTCGGGATGTGCTTCACGTCGAACCACGAGATCGACTGGCACATCGAGCGGCGGCAGGTCTCGATCCCGAGCAGGCCGACGCCACCCTCGCTACCCGCGGTGAACCACGCCTTCGACAGGACGGCGATCAGCGTGACGCCGGCGGCGCCGAGGAGCGCGATGCCTGCATTGCGCGCGCGGACGTCGCTGCCCGGTGCGGCGACGGGCGTGGCCGGCGGATACGACGGTGCCGGGTTCGCGTTCGGCTGCGGGTAGAACGGGTGCGAGTGGGGCTGGGGAAGCTGCGGCTGCTCGGGGGAGTTGTGCATGGCGGTCGGCGATGAGCAGCCGACATGCCAGCGCAAGTACGCGAACAGACGTATCGATCGGCGCGGGTGCAACAGGTGCAGTGGAGGTGCACTGCACCTATCGGTAGCGCTCGGGATCGAGCCCGTACTTCTTGAGCCAGCGCTGCACCTGCTGGCGCACGCGGCCAAGCTCGGCGGCGACCTTGGACACGTTGCCCTCGTGCTTCTCGAGCAGGGCGACGAGCTCGTCACGGCGGGCATCGGGCTCGGCCGTCGCGGCGTAGGCGGGCAGGGTGAACTGCGCGCCGGCGATCTCGGTGGGCAGGTGCGCGACACCGAGCTCGTTGCCCTGCGCGAGCGCGGCGGCGCGGTCGATGACGCGCACGAGCTCGCGAACGTTGCGCGGCCACGCGTACGCGAGGAGCGCGCGGATGGTCGCGGCGGCGAACGTCGCGTCGGGCGCGATCTCGGCGAGCATCGCGCCGAGGTCGACGCGGCGATCGGCGAGCGCGGGGAGCTCGAGGTCGAAACCGGCGAGGCGAGCGAGGAGGTCCTCGCGAAACGTGCCGGCCTCGCTCATCGCGTCGAGATCGCGGTGCGTGGCGGCGACGACGCGGAGATCGACGCGGGTGACCGCGGTCGCGCCGACGGCGCGGACCTCGTGCTCCTCGAGCACGCGCAGGAGCGCGGCCTGGGCC
>JAEWJO010000448.1 GCA_023386455.1 Pseudomonadota bacterium
GAGCTGATCGGCGCGTCGTCGATCCCGTACTCGATCGTCCGCGCGACCCAGTTCTTCGAGTTCGTCAAGAGCATCGCCCAGGCCGCGACCGAGGGCGACATCGTGCGTCTGCCACCGGCCCTGATCCAGCCGATCGCGGCGGACGAGGTCGCCGAGGCAGTGACCAAGGTCGTCCTCGGTGCACCGCTGAACGGTGCGATCGAGATCGGTGGCCCCGAACCGATCCGGATGAACGAGCTCATCGAGCGCGCCCTCAGCGCGCGCAAGGACCCTCGCAAGGTCGTCGCGGATCCACACGCGCACTACTTCGGAACCGAGCTGGGCGAACGGAGCCTCGTTCCGGGGAGCGATGCGCGCCTCGGCAAGATCCAGTTCCAGGACTGGCTCGCCCAGAGCTGAGCGCCCGCCGTCCACCCACGGCAACGTAGATGACGGGTGTCAGCTCGCCGAGGAGGCTGTCACGGAGCCAGCACTTTCCATCCGTTCGTGCATGGCGTGATCCAACGTCGGCGCGCGCCTCGCGCGGAAACCGATCAGCAACACGGTGAAGCCGTGGGTGGCTGGCCAGAACTTGGCCGTGCTGCTCGGTGATTGGCCAATCCGGCACAACACCGAGCAGCGACCTCTGACCCATTTGATTCCAAGGAGAAACACGATGAAGAGCTTGCGAAAAGAAGCCTGGACTGCGCCCTCCCCCATGAACGTCGCGGACGATCCGCGCCTGTCGCCCGGGACAAAGAGGTTCCTCGCGGCCCTCAATAGCAGCGGTCTGCCACCGCTCGAGACCATGACGCCGGCGGCCGCGCGCGAGGTGCTCGCCTCGGCACAGGCAGCGGTGAACGTCGATCTGTCCGGGATCGAGGAGACGCGACGGTCGATCACGGCCGGCGGATACGACTTGATGCTCGACCTCGTGCGTCCCGCGGGCGCGCAGGGACGACTACCGGTGTTCGTATTCGTGCACGGCGGTGGCTGGGTCCTCGGCGATTACCCGACGCACCGTCGACTCGTCCGCGACCTCGTCGTGCGCTCGGGCTGTGCGGCCGCGTTCGTGAACTACACGCGCACGCCGGAGGCCCACTACCCGCAGCCGGTGGAGGAGGTCTACGCGGCGACACAGTGGGTCGCAGCGAACGGCGAGGAGCTCGGCGTCGACGCGAACCGGCTCGGGATCGTCGGCAGCAGCGTCGGTGGCAACATGAGCGCCGTCACGTGTCTGCTCGCCAAGGCGCGCGGAGGCCCGCAGATCAAGGCGCAGGCGCTGCTCTGGCCGATCGTCGATCACGACTTCGACACCGAGTCCTACCGGGAGTTCGGCGAACAACGCTTCCTCAGCACGTCGCTCATGAAGTGGATGTACGACCTCTACACGAAGGATCCGGACGAGCGCCGCCAGATCTACGCCTCGCCGCTGCGCGCGACGATCGAAGAGCTTCGGGGTCTCCCGCCTGCGCTGGTCCAGGTCGCCGAGTCCGACATCCTGCGCGACGAAGGAGAGGCGTACGGCCGCAAGCTCGCCGACGCGGGCGTCGAGGTCGCGACCGTGCGCTACGACGGCATGATCCACGACTTCGGCATGCTGAACGGGCTCGCGCGAGAAGCCGGAACGCTGGCGATGCTCGAGCTCACCGGTGCGTGGCTGCGGCGGGCGCTCGGCACGCCGTGACCCCCGCTGCGCGACGCTGATCCGGGCATCGGCAAACCTGGCATCGAACTGGAATTGCGACGATGAAACGATGTCCAGGGTGATCGAGCTGGTACTCGGATGGGCGATGCACCTCGTCGGCAGTCTCGGGTAAGGTCGCGAGATGGCACACGTGTTGCTGGTCGACGACGAGTCGGTCTTCATTCCAGAGCAGGTGCGCCAGGCGTTGCCCGAGCACACCATCAGCGTCGCGACGAACGGGCTCGAAGGACTCGCCGCGATCCGTTCGGCGCGGCCTGACGTCGTCCTCCTCGATCTCGGGCTCCCGGACCGATCCGGGCTCGAGATCTACGAGGACATTCGTGCGATCGATGCGCGGCTCCCCGTCATCTTCGTGACCATGGCCAAGAGCGCCGACGCGGCGATCGAGGCGATGAAGCGTGGCGCGTTCAACTACATCTACAAGCCGATCAACCTGGTGCAGCTCGAGTCGGTCGTTCGCGAGGCACTCGCAGCCGGTCATCAGATGCGCGCGCCGGTCTCGCTGCAGCAGACGTCGCTCGATCCGATGGAGGACGGCGCGCTGTTCGGCAGCTGCCCCGCGATGCTCGAGGTGTACAAGGCAATCGGCCTCGTCGCGCAGAAGGACGTCACCGTGCTCGTCACCGGCGAGAGCGGTACCGGCAAGGAGCTGGTCGCGCGCGCACTCTATCAACATAGCGCGCGCTCGACCGCGCCATTCCTCGCACTGAACTGCGCGGCGATTCCCGAGAACCTGCTCGAGAGCGAGCTGTTCGGTCACGAACGTGGCGCGTTCACGGGGGCCGACCGCCGGCGGATCGGCAAGTTCGAGCAGTACAGCGGTGGGACGATCTTTCTCGACGAGGTCGGCGATATGCCGCTGCTCCTGCAGGCCAAGGTCCTGCGTCTCCTCCAGGAGCAGGTGTTCGAGCGTGTCGGCGGGAACGAATCGGTCCGGACGAACGTGCGCCTGATCGCCGCCACCCATCGCGACCTCAAGCAGCACGTCGCGAGCGGGAAGTTCCGGCTCGATCTGTTCTATCGCCTCGGCGTGTTCGCGATCCATCTGCCGCCGCTGCGCGAGCGCGGCGAGGATCTTCCGCTGCTCGCGCTGCAGTACACGCGTCGCTTCAGCCGCGAGCTCGGACGCGAGGTCCGCGAGATCGCGCCCGAATGCATGGAGCGACTGTGTGGCTATCACTGGCCCGGCAACATCCGCGAGCTCCAGAGCGTGCTGAAGCAGGCGGTTCTCCGCGCTCACGGCTACACGCTGTTATCGTCGTTTCTGCCCGAGCTCTCCCCCGCGGCGACGCGCGACACCAAGGTGCGGGTGCCAGACGTTGCGCCCGCAGCGCCCATGCCGGTCCCAGCAGCGCTCGATGTCGACGGCTTCGTGCACGAGCGGCTCGGTGAGGGCACCAGGGACCTCTATGCCGACACCCGCAACTTCGTCGATCGCTTCCTGTTCGCGCGCGTCCTCGAACACACCAGGGGCAACTTCACGGCAGCCGCGGAGGTGCTCGGCATCTCACGCCAGACCATGCGCGTGAAGCTGCGAGCGCTCGGCATCACGGTCGGGCATTTCGTCGAGCTCGACGACGACCCGCGGTCGTAGGGGAACCTCTGATGTCCCGACCGGGTACCCGGTGGCACGACGCTCGCTACGGCGAGCCATCGCCGAGGGTCAGTTCATGAGCGAAACACAGCGTCTGCAACAGCGACTGCAACGCCTCGAGCGGCAGCTCGAGCTCGCGAGGAAGACCGCCGGTCTCACGCACCGGACCTACGTCTTCGACGGCACGTCCGCGGCGACCTGTCGCCTCGTGCCCGACGGCGCGCTTCCGGAGGACCACCACGACACGAGCGCGTGGCCGACCATCACAGAGGCCATGGAGCGGCGCGGGTTCGATCCTGCGTACTGGCCCGCGCTTCTCGATGCCGTGCAGGCGTGCGTGGACGGCAAAACCACGGAGTTCGAGGTCGAGTACTCGCTCGTTCTCCCCGATGGCTCCGTGCGCTGGGAGGTGGCGCGCGGCGGAGTCACCCATGACGCCAACGGAAAACCGTTCACTCTCGAGGGAGTCACGATCGACATCACGACGCGCAAGCTCGGCGAGGAGAAGACCCGCAAGCTGGTGGAGAGCATCGAGACCGCGCTGCAGGGATCGGGCACCGCGTTGTGGGAGATCGAGGTCGACGCAGACGCGGTCCCCCCGCGGCTGACGAACAAGCTCTGGATGGCGGGCAGCCTCGGTGACGTCGGCGGCGACCGCCAGCATGCGGTCGAGAGCATGCTGGCGCCGGAGGATCAGGCGCGCATGGACGCGGCGATCAGCGCCAACCTTCGCGGAGAGACCGACGAGTATCAATTCGAGTATCGGCTGAAGGACAGCGAGGGCGCTGCACCTCGCTGGCGCTACGGTCGTGGCCGCACCATCCGCAGCCCCGAAGGCAAGCCGCTCCGCTTCGTCGGGACCAGCATCGACATCACCGAGCTGAAGCAAGCGCAGGAGGAGAAGCAGCGAGCGACCGCGATGCTCGAGCTCGCGACGAAGCTGTCGAACGTCTACGTGTGGCGCTTCGATTTCGTCAACGGCGAGGTCGACAACGCGGGGGCGACGTTCATCAACGTCTGGGAGTCGCTCGGCTACGATGCGGCGACCGCGCCTTCGAACTTCGCGTCGAGCCTGGGTCTCGTCGTGCTCGAGGAGGATCAGCCCCCCGTGATGGCCGCGCTCGAGGCGGCCATCCGTGGCGAGACGCCGACCTACGAGGCCGAATACCGCGTCCGCCATGCCGACGGCTCGATTCACTGGAACCTCGCCCGCGGGATCGTCTCGCACGATGCGAACGGCGTCCCCGTCAGCTGGATCGGGACGAGCATCGATGTCACCGCCGTCAAGGCGGTGGCGCAGGAGGCGCGGCGCAACAAGGAGCGGCTGGAGCTCTCGATCCTTGGCTCGAGGACCTGCACGTGGGACTTCGAGCTCGACGACGGTACGCTGGCCGGCTCGCGTGCGAGCTACACGAACGTGTTCGAGCTCATCGGCTACACGACCGAGGACGAGGCGAAGCACTTCCCGGACGCCGTCTCTGCACTGATTCCCCCGAACAATCAGGCTGCGTGGCTCGCCGACGTTCAGAGTCACCTCGACGGCACGAGCCGCGAGTGGGAGAACGTGTTCCCCGTCCGGTTCAAGGATGGCTCGGAGCGCTGGCACCTCGGCCGTGGCGTCATCCAGCGCGACCCTGCCGGCCGCGCGCGTCGCCTCACCGGGATCAGCATCGACATCACCGACCGCATGCGCATGGAACAAGCGCTTCGCGACAGCGAGCAGCGGTTTCGCGCGATGTTCGAGAACGCGGCGGTCGGATTCGTCATCACCTCCCCCGATGCGGTGTTCCTCGACTGCAACGACATGCTGTGCAAGATCGTCGGCTACTCGCGCGACGAGCTGATCGGCAAGTTCGCCCCGTCCGTGCTCTGGCCGGAGGACGTCCCGGCCGCTCTCGAGCGCTTGCGCGCACTCGTCGCCGGCGAGGTCGCGCAGCAATCGTACGACAGACGCTTTCATCATCAGGACGGCACGACGGTCTCGGCCAACGTCACGTTCTCCGTGATGAGCCGTGACGAGTCCGGGCGCCCGAGTCGCATCTTCGGCATCTTCCAGGACATCACGGAGCGCAAGAAGCTCGAAGAGCGCCTCGAGCTCGGCATTCGCGGATCCGGAACCACCGTCTTCGATCTCGAGCTCACGCAGGTGGGCAGCGGCATCAGCGTCGGTGGGACACCGCCGGGTACCCCGCGGTCCTCGCTCACGCTGATCGGCTGGGAGAACCTCGGCTACGAGTCGGCGCCACCGCTCACGGACTCGTACCGCATCGGCGAGCTGGTGCAGCATCCCGATGACCGGCAACGCGCTCGCGACGCCACCGAGGCGTATCTGCGCGGCGAGTCCCCGAGGCTCGAGACCGAGTATCGCGTGATCCACCCGATCGACGGCTCGATCTCCTGGCGTCTCTGCCGCGGCCAGGCGGTGCGCGACCCGGCCGGCAAACCGGCGCGCCTCATCGGCAGCCTCGTCGATATCACCGAGATCAAGCGGATCGAAGAAGAGCTCCATGCCGCACGCCAGGCCGCCGAGCTCGCCAACCGTGCGAAGGACGAGTTCCTCGCGAACGTGAGCCACGAGATCCGGACGCCGATGAACGCGATCCTCGGCATGACCGAGCTCGCGCTCGACGCCGCCGAGACAGCGCATCAGCGACAGCTCCTCTCGACGGTGAAGGTCGCCGCGAGAAACCTCCTCCACGTCATCAACGACCTGCTCGACTTCTCCAAGATCACCGCCGGCAAGCTCGCGCTCGATCACGCGGACTTCTCGCTGCGTGCCGTGCTCGGAGACACCCTGCGCGCGCTGGCCGTGCGCGCCCATCGCAAGGGGCTCGAGCTCGTCTGCCACGTCCACCGAGACGTGCCGGACTTCTACTTCGGAGATGCCGGACGCGTCCGGCAGGTGCTGACGAACCTCGTCGGCAACGCGATCAAGTTCACCGCGCGCGGCGAGGTCGTCGTGCAGGTCACGATCGATCCGGACGCGCCGCACGACGATGCCGTGCCGCTGCAGTTCCGCGTGCGCGACACCGGCGTCGGCATCGCCCCCGAGAAGCACGCTTCGATCTTCCGCGCGTTCGAGCAGGAGGACGCGTCGACCACGCGCAAGTTCGGCGGCACCGGACTCGGGCTCACCATCTCCGCGCAGCTCGCGACGCTCATGGGCGGTGCGATCACGGTGCAGAGCGAGCCGGGGCGCGGCAGCACGTTCACGTTCACGGCACGCATCGCACCGTCGTCGAAGCCGGAGTGGACGGGCCTGGCGTCGCACGGGCCTCTCGAGGGCGTCGAGGTGCTCGTCGTCGATGACAACGACACCAATCGCGGAATCCTGATGGAATGGCTCGGCGACTGGCGCATGCGCCCCACCGCAGCAGCCGATCGGGCCTCGACCTTCGCCGCGCTCGAGCGCGCCCGACACTCCTCGACGCCATACGCCCTGCTGCTGCTCGATGGCCGCATGCCCGACGTCGACGGCATCACGCTCGCCGCGCAGATCCGCGACCGCTTCGGACCGTCGGCCCACCGCATCATCCTCATGGCGTCCGACCACAATCCTGCGCTCGCCGCACGCTCGCGCGACGCCGGCATTCACGCCTACGTCCTCAAGCCCGTACAGCAGTCGGAGCTGCTCGAGACGATCTGGGCCGTGATGACGTCGTCCGGTCACGTCGACAGCAACCTCGGCGTTGCCGCCCCCGAGCCAACCGCGCCCGCCCCGCCCGCCAGACGCACGCGCGCTCTCTACGTTCTCGTCGCCGAGGACAACGAGCTCAACGTCACCCTGCTGCGAGAGCTACTCGCCCAGCGCGGACACACCGTCGAGATCGCGAGCAACGGTCGCACAGCGCTGGAGCTCGCTACCCGCAACGGTGCCGCATACGACGTGATGCTCCTCGATCTCCACATGCCCGAGCTCGACGGGTTCGAGGTGGTCCACGCGATCCGCGAGCACGAGCGCGAGACCGCGAAGCACCTACCGATCATTGCACTGACCGCACGTTCGTCGGCGCGAGATCGCGAGAAGGCGATCGCCGCCGGGATGGATGACTTCCTGTCGAAGCCGATCGAGGTCGAGGCGCTATGGAGCGCGATCGTTCGGGTCACGGCCGCCGCCTTGCCGTCGGAACGCCATCCATCGGGGCTGCTCGATGCACGCGCGATCGTGCGGATGTGCGGAGGCCGACCTGCCGTCCTCGATCGTCTGTGCGAGGTATTTCGCCGGAGCGTTCCCGACCAGATGACGCAGACCCGCATCGCGCTCGAGGAGCGAGACTGGCCACGCCTGCGCATCGCGGCGCACATGCTCGCCGGCACGCTGTCGGCGTTCTCGTCGATTGCCGGTGCACTCTCGTCCGCGCTCGAGGACGCGGCAATCTCCGAGGATGTCGAGCTCTGCACGACGCTCGTGGGGCGGCTCGAATCCATGTGCACCGCACTGGTCGAGGACACCCGAGGTCTCACTCTCGAAGCACTCGGTTTGTAGGGACAGCGGGAGCCGACACGATTCGGACGACCTTCCGGTCGCTTGGTTCGTGCGCGAGGGGGACTCGCCCCCCACGGTGTTACCGTTAGCACCTCAAGACTGTTCGGACCGACGGCAATCCGGCGAAGCAGGCTTCTTGGTTGTCTCGCTCCGGTCTCGACGGTGGCGCACCGGTACCAATCTACGTCTTCGTCGAGCCGCAGGGCCACGTCGGGTGTGCACGTGCCGGTCGAGCCCGTGACCGGGACATCGCGGCGATCGCGAAGCTGTTCTCGGAATAGAACAGCGCGTGCTTGGTGTGATCGACCTCATGGACCGAGACTGATACCGGGACGCGAGCGGAAGGGATTCTGCTCCGCGCGCTGGTTCTCGAGGCATTTCGCCGAGCGATCGTGGGATATGTTCCCCCGAACATCGACTCGGATCTGGTGCGAACATCATGCGCAAACCCTTTCTACTGGTTACGCTCAGCTCTGTTGCCGTGGTAATCGGCGTCGCCTTCGCCGACGAGGAGTCCGATCGTAAGGATCTCATCTACAGGATCGAGGGCCGCCTCGACTCCGCCGCCGGCGAGCTGTCTGGCCTGGAGTCCGACTCCGACGCCAGCGACGTCAACGACGCGCTCGGCTACGTGCGCGAGCTCGAGAGCTACGTCAATGACCTCAGCCGGGTGAAGGGCAGTGACTCGACCGCCAACAGCATCGTCAGCTACTACCCCGGATACGTCCGCGACTTCCGTTCCGCCGCCGATGAGCTCAAGAAGCTCAAGGAGAAACAGCGCCTCGCCGAGCAGACCATCGCGACCTGCAAGGCCTTCGACCAGGAGATGACGCAAAAGGCCCAGAACGCCAAGGACGAGCCCCGCTCCGCCGACGAGCTGCGCGAGCTCGCCAAGTCGATAGGCCGCAAGGGCGAGGACGTCATGAACGAGGCGCAGCGCAAGCTCAGCGAGGTCGAGCGCCACCGCGATGACATCAAGCGCTTCTCTGTAAGCGACGGCAAATGGTCGAACGTGCGCAGCTACATGCACTCCAGCGCTGACGCCATCGCCCGCATCCACAAGGACGACTATGAGAAGGCCAGGCGCGAGTGCGAGGAAGTGATCAAGCGCGAGCGGCACCGCGATGTCGAGAAGGCGCTCGGCCGCCTGGCGAGCTCCACCACGGGTCGCGCCGAGCTGCGCAAGAAGATCGACGAGCTCTTGGTCACCTTGTCTGAACGCATCAAGGACGTCCAGTCGCAGAGCGGGTCGGGGTACGTCAACGGCGCGGTCGAGCTCAGCAAGGAGATAGACAGCCAGCTCGAGCGGCTCAGGGCCGCCCAGGGCGACGATGAGGGTTCGCGCCGTATCGCATCGACCTGGCCGCAGTGGACGCGTGACCTGCGCACTGCCCTCGAGACCCTCCGCGAGATGAAGAACGCACAGAACCGAGCCGACGACGGCGCCAGCAAGTGTGAGGTCGCCGAGCGAATGCTTGCCGACAAGATCAAGGGGTACCTCGACGACCGCGAGATGTACCCGGAGGCGCATGTCGAGCTCTCCAACGAGGCCGACCGCATCGGTGTGCCGATCAAGACTGGTATCGAGAAGGCGGGCGAGGTCGATCGTCAGATGAGCGACTGGATCGGCAAGGCCAAGAACTTCAGTCAGAGCGACGGCAACTGGAGCCGCGTGACCTCCAACCTCAAGGACTCTTCGGATCGGGTCCACGCCCACTGGAAGGAGAAGTACGCCGCGATGGTCAAGTCCTGTGAACGGCTGGTCCTCGGCAAGAACCACCCTGACGTCAAGAAGGCGCTCGAGACGATCGCGAAGAGCCTCGGCACCGCAGGCGATGACTTCTCCGCGGCGAAGGCCAAGGCCGACGCCTTCGGGGTGGGCTACAACGCGTTGCGCAAGCTCACGCCCGAGGAGACGCAGGGCCTGGTGACCGCGATCTGCGACGCAGAGGAGGCCGATCGGAAGTCGGTGATGTCCGATGTGGCATCGCGTACCGCCGCGACGATCACGGCGAAGTACGACGAGCTGCTGGCGCTCTACAATATTGCCATCAATGCTCTCGACGCCGTGCTCGCAGACAAGAGTCTCAAGGCCAAGCACTCGGAGACCCGCACCCTGCGCGCCCAGGTCGATCAGCGCTGGACGACGATCGGCAAGATGACCCAGTCACTGCGTGCGAAGAACCATCCCGCGGTGAAGTTCCTGGCCGAGGAGGGCGACCGCCAGCACCTCAGTCGCCAGCAGAACAGCAGCATCTGCACCGTCTACGAGGTGGGCATCGGCAGCAACATCATCGACTGTGCCCGCGCACCCGACTGCAAGGTGATCGAGCTCAAGCCCGACAATTCTAAAGCCATCACCAAGGGCAGGAGACAGGCGACAGACGCGCGGGACTCGCTCAACAACAGCTCCGACGAGCGCGCCAAGCTGACCGCCAGGGACAGCGCGTTCGGCCAGTGCAAGACGTACTCGTGGGAGGTGCAGTGCTACAAGCTGTGTCCCGAGATCGATACCGACACCAACGAGATGAAGTCGATCAGCGCTACCTGGCGCACGTGCGCACCATGAAGCCGTACTGGTTCTGCAGCCTGTACCACGCTCGCTCGCTGCGCGATAACGACGACCTCGCGCGCCGCGCCGCGAGCCTGTTGACCGACCCGGCGATGCGGGAGTTGCGCCGGGTCGCGGTCACCATCAAGGGCCGTGAGACCGAGCACGGTCGCAACTCGCCGGAGCTCGTGCTGAAGCACCTGCAGCACCCGGAAGGGCGCGGCGCCTGGTTCGACTCGGGACGCTCCGGCAAGCTCGAGTCCCAGGGCTTCATCACGACCGCACTGGGCTACAAGCCCGACGCCGACATCGTCGCGACGATGTGCTCGTACCTGGTAATTCCCTACGTCTCCAAGGAGCGGGAAGCGGTGCTCGACGTGTTCTGCGGCCTAGCCGAGCTACTCGACGCCGCCTACGGTGCCACGTCGGTCGAGCCCTCTTTCGACACCGCCCATAACGCCGCCCTCGCCAGCCGCCCGTCCTCGGCCGATGCCCCGACGTACACGGTCATGACCGACGATCGGATCCGCTACCGCAACGCCCCCGCGTACCTTCGCAACCAGATCCATTGCGGCATCGGCGGCCCGGAATGGGGCACGTTCCTCGGTCCAGGCCACCTCGCCCGGCTCCCAGCCGCCACGCTGTCGTCAGACGCCTTTCACCACGTCCGCCTGCTCGCACATGGCGGTGCCTTCATTCGCCTGTCCAGCGATCCGATGGACGCCCAGTCCGAATCGATCATCGCCTTGGTCGCCAACGCCCGCGCCGGCCTTGAACCCATCCTCATGGACGTCAGCGCGGTAAGGCTGTGAACCGTCGGAGCTCCGAATCAGCGCACGGACAGTCGGCGCGCCGGCCGAATCTGCCTGAGCGCGGCGATCGAGAAGAACTCTCGAAGTAGGACCGCTCGAGTGGCCGACGGCGGACCGTTCTGACGAGTGGTATGAACGGGTCCATGATCAAGATCCTGTTCGCGGCAGCGCTCGTGCTCACCGGATGCAGCAAGAAGTCCGAAACCACGGCGAGCGGCCCATCGTGCGCCGAAGCCGTGAGCAAGGCGGTCGGAGCGATGCCCGGTGGTCCGGGCGGCGGCGAGGTGCAGGCCAAGCTCGAGAAGATCATGACGGCGCGGTGTACCGAGGACACATGGTCACCCGCGGCCCTGAACTGCTACGCGACGACGGTCAGCGACATGGCGTCGATGAAGAAGTGCCGCGAGATGCTCACACAGGATCAGCAGACGAAGCTGATGGCGGAGATCCGCGCCGTGATGATGGGCGCGGCCGGCGGCGGCGGCCCGATGCACGGCGGCGGAGCACCTACGCCTGCAGGCGAACCACCGGCCGGTAGCGCAGCGGCTCCCGCGACCGGTAGCGCGGTCGATCCCGCGAGCGGTAGCAACTAGCCGCGTTCGCGCGCGAAGAACAAGCGCGGGCGGGGAGCTCTTCTTCATCCAGCTCATCGCCACGACGTGGATGGGAGCGCACATCGCGACTGCTTGCGTGAAGCTACGGACCAAGCGCCCGGCGAAACATGTCGACGAAGATCGGCACCAGCTTGCGGACCTTGCCGGCGTCGAGCTCCTGCATGAGGAGCCAGCTATCCATCGCCTGCCCCATCCCGAAGAGGACCGCGATCAGCAGGCTCGTGGGCACGTCCTTCCGCACGGCGCGCGCACGCTGGCCAGCGGTGAGCGCCTGCTCGAACCACGGCACGAGCGCCTGCTCCATCTCCTTCTGGGCCTGCTGGAGTGCCGGATTCGCCGACGCGAGCATCCAGTTCCGGGCGAGCGCAGCGACCTGTGGTGACGCTGCGAACGCTGCCATGATGCGGACGTAGTAGTCCTCGACCGTTGCCCAGAACGCCTTCGTATCGCGCGCCGTGGGTACAGGAAATGGTCCCGCCGTCTCGAACAGGCGACCGAGCTCGACGCCCGCGACGTGAGCGAAGAGCTCCTCTGCCTTGCCGTCGAAGTAGTAGTACATCGAGCCCTTCGAGATCCCAGCAGCATCGATGATCCGGTTCAGCGAAGCCGTGTTGAAGTCGTGGGTGGCGAACTCGTCGAGCGCCGCGCGCAGGATCGCCTCCTGTTGATCCGGCGGTAGCTTGTGAAACCGAGGACGCGGCATCGGTGACCCGCTCAGACTGCCGGCGGCGAGGGCAGCTCGATGGCGTCGCGCAAGCTATTGCCCATCGCGAGCCTCGCGACGAAGGGAACGCTGAACAGCTTCATGATCGAGTTGCGCATGAACAATTGCATGCCGCCGCGCGGCGCGAACGCTGGAGCGAGCCGGACGGCCGCTTTCTGCTTCGAGCGCAAGAACGGCATCAGCGACTTCTCGTATCGTGCGAACGCCTCGGTGTGATTGCCCCCCGCCTGGGCCAGCTCTGACGCAAGTACATACGCTTCCACCATCGCCAGCGCGGAGCCTTGACCGGCGAGGAGCGAGACGCACGCCGCCGCATCTCCGAGCAGCGCAACGCGCCCGCGCGTCCACGACGGCATGTGGATCTGGCTCACACGATCACAATAGAACGTCCCGGCGTCACCCATGCGCTCGAGGATCGCCGGGATCTCCCAGGTGGCCCCCGCGAGTCTGTCGCGGATCGCGCCTTGCTGAGCGGCCGCGTCATGCATCGGGACGCTGCCGTCGTCGACGAACGTGAACAGAAACATTGTCCGGTCGTCGCGCAACGACAGCCTCGTCACCTGATAACCGACCTTCGTGTGCATGACCGCGACGAGCTCGTCCCGCGGTCGATAGCCCTCGAGGTCGAACGCGGCCACCGTGATGCCCAGGTACTTCTCGAAGTCCTCCTCGGGACCGAACGTCAGCCGGCGCACCTGCGAGTGCAGCCCATCGGCGCCGATGACCAGATCGAAGTCTCGCACCTTGCCGCTCTCGAACGTCACGCGCACGCGAGTACCGTCGTCGTCGAGCGCGCGAACGCTGTCGCCGAAGATCGTCTCGACCCGGCCGCCGAGTGCGTCGTAGATCGTCGCGGCGAGCTCGCTGCGCGCGATGCTCACGTAGCGACCGCCGGTCCCACGCACGAACAGCTCTGGATCGAACGCGGTGATGCGCCGTCCGCGGTCGTCGACCTGCCGGACTTCCTTCAGATGATATCCGCGGCGCAGCAGCTCCTGCGCGATCCCCATCTTGTCGGCCACGTCGAAGCCGGCGCCCCAGAAATCGACGATGTAGCCGCCGGTGCGAAGCGCCGGGGCCCGCTCGACAATCGTGGGCTCGTACCCCGCGCGTTGCAGCCAGTAGGCGAGGGTCGTGCCGGCGATGCCGGCTCCGACAATCAGGACCTTCATCTCAAAGCCTCCGTCCATTCCAATTAGACCGATAGTTCGACCAGTGGTCTACGTCTGGGACTGAGAGGCCCTGTCGTCAAGCGCTCAGTTCCTTCCCTTGATGCTGTACGGTTCTACGATCTCCGGATGAAACGTCGATCAGCCGAGCAGGCGCTACTCGCCCTGGAGCGAGAGGTCGCCGCATCGAAGAACGAGGAATACGCGGTCCCACTCGACTTCCCTGTTCAGTGGAACACGGGTGCGCCGCTGCCGCAGTTGTTGGTCAACGATCACCGGGCGCTGTTGATGTTCTTGGTGAACGTCACCGACCCCAACTGGGACGGCAGCTACGCGACCGTCAAGGATCCCGCTAGCGAGCAGAGCGAATCGCTCGCGTTGGTCGAGTTCAAGCGCTGTATCTCCGCAAAGCTTGGCGCGCCGAACGACGAGGTCTTCGCTGGTCATCCGCTGGCCGGCAAGGGCT
Organism: Pseudomonadota bacterium; assembly: GCA_023386455.1. Taxonomy (GTDB): domain Bacteria; phylum Myxococcota_A; class Polyangia; order Haliangiales; family Haliangiaceae; genus JABFXX01. Next base: position 14,104 of record JAEWJO010000448.1, read on the forward strand.
TGGCCCCCTGTGCCAGGGTAGTTGTCGCATGACGCTGGCGGCATGAGCGTCGGCGTTCTCCACCACCGTGCGCACACGGGGGACCGAGGACCCATTGTCTCTCTACTCCGAAGGCGTCCGAAACCGGATGGTCGAACGACTCTCCGGTCCCAACCCGATGTCGGCGACCGCGTTGTCGGTAGAGACCGGGGTCGCACAGTCCA
>JAEWJO010000511.1 GCA_023386455.1 Pseudomonadota bacterium
AGTCATACAAGTCATGCCTGACCCCCGTCCCGTCACCACTTGCGCGACCAGGGATCCTCGCCGAGTCGCGTGCACGCGCTCGCAAGGAGTCGGCGCGTTGTCGCGACGACGTCCTCGATGCGCTCACCCGCGATCCTGAACAACGCGCCATCGGCGAGCGGGCTCCCGGCGACGATCAGCGACGACGCGCGTGCGACGGGGCCGCTCTCCGCGAGCTTCGCGAGCTCGGCCGCCGCCACTTCTGCGACGCGCGGGCCGACGATGACCGCCGTGGCGAGCGCCTCGAAGCGCCGCATCCGCGACGCGACGTCGCCGTCGAGCACGACGCGATCGTGTAGCCGCACGGTGCTGTCGATCGCGAGGTCGAGTGTCGTGTCGATCGACGCCGCCGACCACCGCTCGCCGTGCGCGACGCGGCCGGCGGTCAGCACGTCGCACAGCACGAGCGAGCCCGCAGCGTCGAGCTCGATGCGCGTCACCTGCGCGAACCGCGCATCGCGGAACGGCACGACCGGATCCGGCACCACGAGCGCGGCGCCATCGCCGTGGACGCGGACGTGCGTGCGCTGGCTCGACCGGCCCTTGTAGACCTTCGTCGACGCCTGCGTCGTGACGACGCACGTCGCGCCCGCATCGACGGTGACCTCGAGCGCGACCTCGTCGCCGTCGACGAGCCCGCCGCCGAGGCTCGACGTCACGACCCAGCCCGCGTCGCCGGCGGCGCGAGGGCAGAGCAGGCGAAGCGGGCCGGCGCCGCGTGCCCGGTGGACGTCGCTGCGGCCCGGACGCGCGGCGTCTGGACGGACCACGGCGGACGCGACATCGAGCACGGTCCGTTCGTATCGCAGATCGCGCCATCCCGGGAACGGTTATGCTCGCGGCCATGAAGGTCGTCGTCGCGCTCGGGTTCGCTGCGGTCACGGTTGCGTCCATGCCGACCGCCGGCGCGTGCATTCCGCCCACGAACTTCGAGCACCAGCTCGATCCTGCCCACGGCAACGATACGGTGGCGCCCGGCGCCCCGACGGTCACGCTCGGCGAGATCCGGCGGCCGACGAGCGAGAGCAACGACTGCTCGGGCTCGTACGTCGAGCTGATCGTCCACGCGACCGACGACCGCGCGCCGGCCGACCGGCTCGGCTACGACGTCACGATCCTCGACGCGACGACGCCGCTCGTCGACGACATGCGCGTCCTCGGTGGCGAGGGTCAGTCACTGTACCTGCAGTTCACCGGGCGACACCCCGCTCTCGTCTTCCCGCTGAACGTCGAGGTTCGCGCCGTCGATCTGAACGGCAACACGAGCACGGCGACCGCGTTCTCGGCCGAGATCGAGCTGCCGCCCGATGACGGCGGCTGCAGCGCCACCGGCACGTCGCCCGGCTGGCTCGCGCTCGCCGCGCTCGCACTCCTGCGCCGCCGCGAGCGGCCCGCCTGTCGCCGGCGCTGATACCCTCGGCCCATGCCGGTGCACCTGCGTGATGTCGTCGGTTACCTCGACACGACCCTCGAGATCGATCGCTTCAAGGACTACGCGCCGAACGGTCTGCAGGTCGAAGGCGCACTCGAGGTCCACCGCGTCGTCACCGGCGTGTCGGCCTCCGCGGAGCTCATCTCGCGCGCGATCGAGCTCGGCGCGGATCTGATCGTCGTCCACCACGGTCTCGTGTGGGGCTCGGGCCTGACGAAGATCGCCGGCCCGATGGCGCGCCGCATGAAGCTGCTCCTCGGCAACGACGTGTCGCTTGCCGCATATCACCTGCCACTCGACAAGCACGCACGCCTCGGCAACAACACCGGCCTCTGCGACGCACTCGCGCTCGGCTCGCAGCGGGAGGCGTTCGGCGAGGTGCGCGGCACCGCGCTCGGGCTCGTCGGGACGTGGCCGACGCCGCTGTCGAAGCAGGAGGCGATCGGTCGCGTCGGCGGCGGCGTGTGCAAGGGCCAGCAGCCGCGGTTCGTGTTCCCGTACGGCCCCGACCAGGTTCGCAAGGTCGGCGTGTGCTCGGGCGCGGCGTCGGATCTGCTCGAGGCCGCTGCCGCCGCCGGTTGCGACATGTTCGTGACCGGCGAGCTCGCGGAGCGCGCCGGCGATCTCGCGAAGGAGCTGCAGGTCACGCTCGTCGCCGCCGGCCACGTCGCGACCGAGGTGTTCGGTCCGATGCGGATCGCCGACGAGCTGCGCATGAAGTTTCCCGGCATCGAGACGCAGTTCGTCTCCGTGCCGAACCCGCTGTAGCGCGCGTCGTTGCACACCACGCGCATCGCGCTTCACACGCGCGTCGTGCAGCGATCTTCACGAGTTTCGGCGCAGCGGTTGCTGAAGGCAGGGCAGCCATGCGCGACAACACCGCCGTCGATCATCCTTTCGCGACGTTCGCCAAGCCCGCGGAGGGAGGTGCAATCTCCAGGTTGCTACGTGCGGTCCCCACCGGGGTGTTGCTCGCGGGATGCACGCTGCTCGCCGGCTGTCTCGATGGCGCGCCCGACGACGTGCAGGTCAGCGAGACCGCGCAGTACGCGACCGTGTCGTCGTACACGAGCTCGGGCTGCTCGACCGCGGTCGTGATCGGCCTGTCGAAGCAGATCGCCGACGAGATCAGCTGCCAGAGCCCGACGCTGCTCAAGCGCTTCGAGCCGACGACGCGCCTCCAGATCACCAGCAGCGCCGTGCTGCCGTACCTCCACTCGACCGCGAAGACCGACCTCGAGGCAGTCGCCGCCTCGCGCACGGTCCAGATCAACAGCGCGTTCCGCACGCTGCCCCAGCAGTACCTCCTCTATCGCTGGTACCAGCAGGGGCGCTGCGGCATCAGCGCCGCGGCGCAGCCCGGTCGCTCGAACCACCAGAGTGGTCGCGCGCTCGACGTGTCGAACTACAGCTCGCTCATCTCGGCGATGAGCGCGAAGGGCTGGGCGCACGACGTCCCGGGCGATCCGGTCCACTTCGATCACCTCTCGTCGCCCGACATCCGCGGCAAGGACGTGCTTGCATTCCAGCGCCTGTGGAACCGCAACCACCCGACCGACCGGATCTCCGAGGACGGCGCGTACGGCCCGCAGACCGAGGCCCGCCTCAAGCAGGCGCCGGCGACCGGCTTCGCCGTCGGCCCGACCTGCGCGAACGCGAACACCAACATCGCGGTCGACGTCATGTCGGTCGATGGTCCCGATCGCGCGCAGCCGCAGACGCGCGTCCACTACCGCCTGATGCTCCAGAACAACGGCGGCGCGAACTGGCCGGGTACGACGGTGCTCCGCACGACCGGCGCGTCGCAGCTCCAGGATCCGAGCTGGCTCTCGCCGACCGAGATCACCGACCTCGGCTCGCCGATCGAGATCGGTGCGATGGGCGAGATCGCGTTCGACATCACGACGCCGAACGTCGCCGACGAGACGCCGATCTTCGAGCAGCTCGAGCTCCACGACGGCACGAACACGATCGGCACCGTCAATCTCGCGCTGACCGTGGTGCCCGGCATGGAGGAGCCGACGAGCGGCGAGGCGGACGATCAGTACGACGCGCAGGAGGTCGCCGGCGGCTGCTCGGCAACCGGTGGCACATCGTCGCCGACCGGCGTCGCGCTCGGCCTTGCACTGCTCGCGCTCGTCCGTCGTCGACGCCGCTAGGCCGGCGAGCCACGACCGCCGACTCGTGGTGGTACGTCGCGCGCCGCACCGTGCCCGACGACTTCGGCCGCCTGCCGTTTTCCGCATCACCGCGGCCCGTCCGTCAGCCCGCGCCCGTTCTGAGACACGGCTCACGCCCGAAACGTCCGCGTTGGACCGACGAGGAACGCGTGTTATCTAGCCCGTTGTGAAGCGTTCCCTCGCAGCTGCCTTGGGTGTCGTCGCCGCGGGCGGCCTGGCAATTCTCGTATACGGAGCGACGAGCTCCAGTTCGACCTCCTCGTCCCCATCGCCCACTTCGTCCTCCGCGTCTTCGACGTCGCCGACCTCGACATCCACCGCACCGAGCGCTGCGCCATCGGCGATGACGCCCGCGTCGTCGACCTCGGCGGCGCCCGCCGCGCCTGCTGCGCCGTCGCTGCCGCAAGGCGCAGGAAGCAGCGTGGCGGCCACGGGCGGCGTGGCGACGGGGTCAGGTGCAACCGCGGGCGCGCCCGAGAAGTTGCCGCCGGAGCCACACAGCACGCGTGCGTTTCGCGAGCACAAGGGCTTCCAGCCGGAAGGCGACAATGCGACGCAGCAACAGCGGCTGAACGCGCACTTCGAGGCCGCCGCATGCAAGGCCCCCGGGATCGAGGAGCGCTACCGCAACCTCGCGCCCGCCGAGCGCAGCAAGCTCAAGGCGCGCTGCGCGAAGGTCGGCGTGATGTTCACCGACCCGAAGTAGCGCCGAAACGACAAAGGCCGCTCGCATCGCTGCGAGCGGCCGTGGCATCGCGCGGCGAGGTCGTCGCTCGCGGAGTTACTACATCGGGGTGAACAGGGTCGGCGCGTTGCCGGCCGCCGTGTTGTAGCTCACCTTCGACGTCTGGTTGCCAGACCAGCTCTCGAGGCCGATCGTCGCGCCCGACGCGTCGTCGGTGTGACCCGCGCCGTACACGAACTCGATCGTGCCCGTCGCGCCATCGAGGATCGCCTGGAACTCGACATCGTCGAGGGTGTTGTAGTTGAAACCGGTCCACTGAACGACGAGCTTCGTGCCGATCGTCTTCTGGCAGACCTCGACGTCGAGGTCATCCCAGTACGGCGCGATCAGCGCGTTCGGCGTCGCCGTGTTCGGCATGTCCGGGTTGTTGTAGTAGCAGGTGCCGGGGCACGCGACCGCGGTGTCGAACGAGATGAAGCCGTTCGCGAAGACGCGGAACTGCGACGCGGTGAAGCCGAAGAACTTGAAGCTCGCCGGCGCGCTGATGATGCCCGAGCGCGACTCGTCCGTGTCGGGGTCACCATCGACGTCGCTCAAGTCGACGGTCGTGCCGCCCGTGCACGCGTCGGCGAAGGCCGTCGTACCCGCTGCCTTCGTATACGTCTTCGGCGAGAGCACCGACGCCGACAGATCGAACGTGCCGTTGACGACCGTCGTCAGTGGTGCCGTGACGGTGAACGCCGACCAGCTGCCGGCCTGAACCGCGGCCCACGTGTCGTCGGCACCGATGGCGCCGTTGTTGATCGCCGTGCCGCGATTGGACTCGTCGGCGTTGAGCGGCTGGATCTGCGTGTTGAGCGTCAGCTGGTCGGGGTGAACAACCGCCGTGAGCTGGTTGCCCGCCGTCGTGCGGAGCAGGTAGCGCTGCACCGTGACCGTGCCGTCGAGGGCCTGGTCATTGCGGCTCGCGCCGGTGGTCGGCGTGAGCGCGCCGAGATCGGTGTACGTCTGATCCTTGAAGTCGACCGTGAACGTACCCGCCGTTGCGGTGCGGACCTTCAGGAAGTACGACGCCGTGTTGTCGTCGATGAGGATACGACCGCGCGCCGTGGAGCCGTTCTCCGCGTAGCTGTGCGTGAAGGCGGCCGCGGGAGCATCGTTGCACGCGGAGCACGTCGGCGACAGCGTCAGGGTGTCGAGACGGCCCTTCGCCGCCGGCAGGTAGAACGTGCCGGTGATCGCGCCCGTACCGGTGCCCGAGGCGTTGAACAGCTGCCACGGTGCCGTCGCTGCCAGCGAGGTGTACGAGAACGGGGTCGAGCCGTACGCACTCGTCATCTGGTTCGTCAGCGGCGTGCCCTTCGTGACGGCGGTCGCCTGGAGACCCGCGTACGTGCTCGTCGCGGTGATGTCCGCCGCGCCGCCCACTGGATCGAACGTCAGGAAGTAGTAGCGGCCCGGCTCGACGTGCTTGATGAGGCCCTTGTACGTGGTGAACGTGGACGACGAGAAGCCGGTCGAGCCGAACGTGAAGCGCGAGAAGATGAAGAAGTTCTCGTCGATGATCACGCCGGAGACGGGGCGGTTGAACGCGACGTCCATGCCGGTCACGAGGCCGTCGGCCGCGACGTCGTAGTAGAACGTCGAGAAGTCGATGTCGTCGGACGGCTGCGAGACCATGCCGCCGTTCGTCGACAGCGCGCCGGCGCTGCGGATCGTGACCTCGAGGTCGTAGTCGTACGCCGAGTTCGCGTAGTCGAACACCGAGTCGACCGCGATGATCTGGCTGTCGTTCGCGTGAATACCGAGCACCGTCGCCGCCGCCGGGTCACCCGCATCCGGGGCGTCGCCGTCGGCCACGGCGCGAACCGCGGAGGCTCCGCTGTGCGTGTTCGCGACCACGAGCGACTCCTGGACCTGGTCGATGTCGACCGTGAGCGACGCATCGTTGATGCCTTCGCCCATCGTCACGGAGAACAGCTTGACCTCGCCCGGCGCCTTCTGGCCCTGGCTGCTCGCGACGCCCGCGGTCGGCGTCAGCGCCGTCGGCGTTGCCGTGACCTGGTCGATCGTCGCGTAGTACTCCATGTCCGGCTGACCCATGCCGGCGCCCGGCGCCGAGCCCGTCAGGAACAGCGAGCGCGAGTCGGCGATCGCGATGAAGTACGTGCCGGCGGCCGGCAGATACATCTGGCGCTTCGCCGTGTCGCCCGTCGGGTTGACGCCGAAGCGCGTCCAGGTGGCGAGCGGATCGTCGCCGGCGGCGTTCGCGAGGGCCACGAAGCCACCCGCGAGCCCGTTCACGCCGTCGACCGTCACCTCGAGCATCGTCGGCCCATTGACCGTGATGTCGTACGTGTCGAAGTCGGCGTCGTTCTGACCGTCGCCGTCCGAGTCCTGGAACGGCTTGATCTTGCCGTGGATGGTGAAGTGCTCACCGACCGGCTTCAGCATGATCGTACCGGCGGTGTCAGCGCTGTCCTCGCCGCCGATGCCGAGCGCGTTCGGCTCCGTTGCCTCTTCGATCGTCGCCGTCTGCGCACCCGGATCGACGCACTGGCCGCCCATGAGCACCGTGCCGCCCTGGCATGCGTTCGGATCGATCTCGCAGTGATCGTCGACCAGGATCGTTCCGTCGCTGCATGTGCCGGCACCTGCGCCCGTGCACACACCATCGACCTCTGTGGTTCCCGGCCCACAGGTCTTCGAACCGTCACCACACGCTGCCAGCCCGGCCAGCAGCATGGTGCTTGCTACAGAAAGTAATTTCGCTCGCGTCATTTGCGCGCACTATCGAAAAACCGAGGACGATTCGCAACGAATTCTTCGCCCGATCGCACGGAAGAGTGATCTCATCCACCGTTGCCGCCCCGTCGGTGCGGCAA
>JAEWJO010000516.1 GCA_023386455.1 Pseudomonadota bacterium
TGTCGGGGCAGCGGCCGTACGTCGTCGCCGCGTGCGCGGTCCACGCGTAGCTGTCGACCAGCGTCGCGCCGTCGAACAGGCGCGCCGAGTCCGCGGCGCCGAGGCCGAAGCCGAACTGCGCCTCGTCGAGCACGACGTAGCCGTGCGGCGCGATCAGCGTGCCCACCGGGATCACGTAGTTGTGGCCATCGTCGGCGTCCTTGACGATCCAGCCACCGACGTCGACCGGCAGCGGACCCGCGTTGTAGAGCTCGACCCAGTCGCCCGGAACGCCGCCGTTCGACTCGACCTCGTTGATGCCGACGAGCTGTGCGCAGTTGTTCGCCGCGCCCTTCGTCACCGCCGTCGTCGTCGCGAACGCGCCCGTACCATCGGGGCAGCGGCCGTACGTCGTCGCCGCGTGCGCGGTCCACGCGTAGCTATCGACGAGCGTCGCGCCGTCGAACAGGCGCGCCGAGTCCGCCGTACCGAGGCCGAAGCCAAACTGCGCCTCGTCGAGCACGACGAACCCGCCGGCCGCGACGATCGTACCGGCCGGCAGCACGTAGGCGTGGGTGTCGTCGCCGTCGCGGAAGATGAAGCCCGAGAGGTCCACGGCAAACGTGCCCGTGTTGTAGAGCTCGACCCAGTCGCCCGGAACGCCGCCGCTCGACTCGACCTCGTTCACCTTCACCGGCACGCTGCAGTCGTTCGCCGAGCCCTTCGTCACCGACGAGCCGGTGCGGAACGGGCCCGTCCCGTCGGGGCAGCGGCCGTACGTCGTCGCCGCGTGCGAGGTCCAGCTGTACGAATCGACGAGCGCACCGCTCGCGTCGAACAGGCGCGCCGAGTCCGCGGTGCCGAGCCCGAACCCGAGCTGCGCCTCCTCGACGACGAGATATCCGCCGACCGGGATCACCGTCCCGGTCGCGATCACGTACGGCGTGTGCGTGTCGTCGTCGTCGAGCACGCGCCACCCCGAGACGTCCGCGGGCGAGCTGCCAGGGTTGTAGAGCTCGATCCAGTCGCCCGGCACACCGCCGCTCGACTCGACATCGTTCACGACCACCTGCGGACGCTCGACGCACTCCGCGTTGCTGTCACAGACCTGATCGCCTTCGCACACGCTGCCGATCGGCAGCGGCTCGGTCGCACACGCGCCTGTCTCCGCATCGCACGCGCCGGTCTCGACCGTGCACGCATCGACCGCGGTGCCTGCCTCGCAGCTCGGCGCGCCCGTCTCGCAGACATCGCCGTTGCACGTGCCGTCGCCGGTGCAGCGGTCGCCGTCATCGCACGCCGTACCCGACATCGCGCCGGTGCAGGTGCCGTCGCAGATCCGCACCTCGCACTCGCAATCGAGGCCGGCGTCGTCGCCGACGTCATCGGCGCTGGCGCCCGGAGCCTGATCCGCCGGCTTGTGCGGGCCGTGTGCCTGGCCGGGCACGTGTGCGGGATTGCCGAGCGGCACCGCGATCTTGTTGTAGTGCCCCGCACCGGTCGCATGGCAGACGAAGCGCTTGCCGGGACTCGCCGGTGGCGCGCACACGAGCCGCTGCGACGGCGATCGGCAATCGAACAGGCCTTGCATCTGCTGCGACGTCGAGCCGGTCACCTCGTCTCCGAGGTCCTCGTTGTCGCCACACGCAGCCACGGCCAGGAACATACCCAGGGCAACAACCACCACACTTCGCATGGCGGCGAGTGTTCGTCGATCTCACCGGGTACTGTCAATCGCGGCCCATGGGCGACGGTCGCGATCGCGTGCAGCAAATCGTTGCACCACCGACGCTGGAGCGTGACGTCAGATGCGCTGGCCGCGGGCGAGCCGGCGAAGCATCGCGATGGCGCTTCGCATGCTGCCGCGCGCCAGATAGGCGAGCGTGCCGAGCAGGATGCCGAGGACGAGCACGTGCATGCCCGTACGAGGTGCAAGGACGTTGCCAGCTCCAAGTCTGCGAAGACCTGGGACCAGACGTGTCGATCCTGACGACGCTGCCTGTCGGAATCGCAGATTTCTGCGAGTCCGGCAGACCTGGATGTCGGCGTGTCCGCCTACCCAGGCAACTCGTAGTGATCCGGACTAGCGCCTGCGGCGACGCGGCCAGAGCACGAACGCGAGCGCGAGCCACACTGCCGCGTGCGAATCGACGCGCTGGGACGAGCACGACAGCAGGTGATCCTCGCCGACGGAGACGGTCGTCGGCTCGGAGTAGTTGCCGTTGCGGTCGACGGCGCTCACCGAGATGCGGAAGTCGAAGTCGCCGTTGTCCTCCCCATCGAACGGCAAGAGAATCGCGCTCTCGGCCAGGATGGGACCGTCGATGATCGTCAGATCATGCGGCACAGAGCCGTCGATGAATCGGACGTGGTAGCCGATGTCCTTGGCCGGCGCGCGGTCATCGGTGGTCGAGACGTGGAGAATGACGTACCCGCGATCCTCCGCAGTCTCGCAGGCGGCACTGTTGGCGTGACACCCCTTGCCCTCGACGCGCTCGACGCTCGCAGTGACGGTCGGCGCTGCCGGCGGCGTCACGTCATCGGCATCACCGGCGGAGAGCGTGAACTCGCGCGGCGGGACGCGCGAGCACGCGCTCGCGATGTGCGGAGCTCCGGTGGCGACGACGGCGAAGGCCGCAAGATACAGCTCGAGTCTCGGCATTCCCTGCTCCGAACCTATCCGAAGCCTCGGTCGGTCGGAACTAACACGCGCGAACGCAGCGCGACGCGAGGATCTCAGCGTCGATGTCGGGCGCCCGAGCACCCGCGCGATGCCTAGCGCTTGCGCTTGCGGACGCGCGAGCGCCTCGACGAGGCGGTCGGCATCTGGAGGCCGAGGTCGTTGGGATCGACGCGGCCGATGCCAACTTGATCACCTTTTCGCGTGGTCGTGATGGTCGGGTACTCGCCCCGCGACGCCTCGACGAGGCCCGCGCCCTCGAGCGCGCGGAGCAGATCGAGGAGGATCTGGGACGACCAGCCGCGCAGCGCACCGCGCTCGGGCATCTCGTCGAAGCGCGCGTCGTCGTCGGTGCCGTTCGCGATCGCGGCGATGCGCGTGCGACCGAACCGGCCGTTGAGCGAGCCGACGAGCATGAGGAGCGAGCGCACCGCCTTGACCTCGTCCTCGGAGAGGCCGGTCGTCTTGCCGTGCGCGAGCGCCTCGCAGTTGTCGCATGCGCCGCAGCGACGGTCGCGCGCGGCCCAGTCGACGTCGCCGAAGTACTCGAGCACGTACTGGCGGCGGCATCGCGGGTAGTACGCGTAGTCGATCATCGTCCGCAGCTTGCCGCGTTCGCTGTCGGCGCGGCGCTGCAGGGACTCGACCTCGAGCGGCGGGTACTGGCCCGGCTGCGGGCGAGCGGCCGCGAGGCGCTCGTCGTCGCGCGTCAGCATGCCGTGGCGCTCGAGGATGCGAATGGCGGCGGACAGCGCCGCGCCGCTCGGCGAGCCGGGCAAGTGCGGCTTGAGTCGCGCCTCGAGATCGTCGTCGGAGCGGGTCAACTTGCCGAGCGCGGGGTTGGTCGCGAGCAGCTTCCACAGGCCGCGCAGGAGCTCGGCCGACGGATACGACGCGTCGATCAGGAACTCCTGGAGGCGGATGTCACCGTGATTGAACAGCAGCACGCAGCGGGTCGGCTTGCCGTCGCGGCCACCGCGGCCGGCCTCCTGGTAGTAGGCCTCCGGGCTGCGCGGGATGTCGGCGTGGACGACGAGCCGGATGTCCGACTTGTCGACGCCCATGCCGAACGCGTTCGTCGCGACGATCACGTCGAGCTGGCCCGCCATGAAGACGTCCTGCGCCTTGCTGCGAACCTCGTCCTCGAGGCCCGCGTGATACACGCGCGCGCGCATGCCGGCCTTGCGGAGCGCTTGCGAGTACGCCTCGGCATTCTTGCGCGTCGCCGCGTAGACGAGCGCGACGCCGCCTTCTCGCAGGCGCACCAGTTCGGCGAGCTGGTCGATCTTGTCGTTCGTGCCGCCGACCTTCTGCACGGCGTAGTGCAGGTTGGGACGATCGAAGCCGCGCACGTGCAGGCGCGCGTCGGTCATCCCGAGCTGCTGCGCGATGTCCTTGCGAACCTCGGGAGTCGCGGTCGCGGTGAATGCGGCGAGGCGCGGCGGCTGGAGCGCCGCGACGACCTGACCGAGCCGGCGATAGTCCGGGCGGAAGTCGTGGCCCCACTCCGAGATGCAGTGGGCCTCGTCGATCGCGGCGAGCGCGATCCGGCCGGCGCTCGCGTGGAGCGCGTCGACAATGCGCGGCGAGCGAAAGCGTTCCGGAGCGACGTAGACGAGCGTGAACACGCCGGCGCGGATGCCGTCGATGATCTCGCGCTGCTCCTCCGCCGACGCCGCCGAGGTCAGCGCGACCGCCGGGATCCCGCGCGCGCGGAGCGAGTCGACCTGATCCTTCATGAGCGCGATCAGGGGCGAGACGACGAGCGTGACGCCACCCTTCTCGCCGAGGACGATCGCCGGGAGCTGGTAGCAGAGCGACTTGCCCGCGCCGGTCGGCATGACGGCGACGACGGGCCGGCCGGAGAAGATGTCGGTGATGACGTCGGACTGCCCGGGCCGCAGGGACATGTGACCGAAGCGTGCGAGTGCACGCGCGAGGATTGCCTCGCCGCCGGCGTCGGCTTCACGCGCCGTGGTCGCATCACCAAACATCGACCGCACCGTACCAGGTGGGTCCGACCTTTTCGTCGACGGAGCGCCCCGATCGGGCCCGAGCGCCGCGGTCTCGACGGCGGCTAGAGTTGTAGCCGCTGTAACGAATTCACCGTGCGCGAGCGCCCGGCTTGACAGGATTGCTCGGTCCGGGACGGCAGTTCACAGC
>JAEWJO010000555.1 GCA_023386455.1 Pseudomonadota bacterium
GTCGCAGCTCGACCTCGTCCCGCGCGCCGGCCTGCCCGCGAAGAAGCCGGCAAGGGACAAGACGCCCGTGCTCGATCTCGGCCAGCACTACGTGCTCGGTGGTCACAAGCCCGAGTCGACCGCTCCTCGCGAGGAGGTCGAGCAAGTCGTCCCGCGCGGCCTCAGCGACGCGCAGATCTCGACGGTCGTCCAGAAGCAGAGTGCCGACCTCCAGGTGTGCTGGGCGCGGCTCCCCGCCGCGCAGCGTGCCGACCGCTGTGCCGCGACGATGACGCTGTCGATCGACGATGCCGGCAAGGTCACGAATGTCGAGCTCGGTGGCGATGTGCCCGCGTCGACCCATGCGTGCATCCAGTCCGTCGTGAAGCGCTGGCAGTTCCCCACCGCGGAGACCAGCACCATCGCCGAGACCGGCGTCTCGATGCGCTCGCTCTAGTCCGATTCCCGGACGGGGTCAGACATGACTTCCATGACTCGCGGGCGCAAGTCATACGAGTCATGCCTGACCCCTTGCTACTTCGGCTGCGCGAAGCGAAGCGCGCCGAGATCGATCCAGCCGTCCCAGACCTTGACGTTCTCGACGCGACGATGGACCAGGCCCTGCGGCGCATCGGCGACGATGCCAGCGATCGGCCAGCTCTCGGCGAGCGCGGCTGCCAGATCCTTGCTGAGCTTGGCGCGCTCGGCGGGGTCCCACGCGGCGGCCATGGCGTCGAGCGTGCGATCGACCTTCGGCTGCACGGGCCGGGTCGGCGGGATCTTCGACGCGGGCGACGCGCCGACGCCGCCGATGATCGCGGAGACGTCCATGTCGACGCGGCCGTTCCACGTCATCTCGACGAGGTCCCAGCCGCCCTCACCGACGCGCTTGTCGAGCCACGACGCGCCGCCGGTCTTGACCTCGATGACGACGCCCGCACGCCGCGCCGCCTCGACGAAGTAGTCGCGCTCGGTCTTCACCGGCGGGCCCGACGTGTCCTTCGGCGCCGGCTTCTCCGTGCCGATCAGCGTCAGGCGCAGCTGCTGGCCATTGAGGTCGCGAATGCCGTCCTTGTCGCTGTCGATCCAGCCGGCCTGGTCGAGGAGCTTGCCGGCGGCGGCAGGATCGAAGTCGGGCACCGGTGCCTCGGGGCCGTCGACCGGGCCGCCCGGCCAGATCGGCCAGCTCGCAGGACGGGCGAGCCCGTCGAACACGCGCTTGGCGATCGCGCGCCGATCGATGAGCAGCGCGAGCGCGTGGCGGACACGCGCGTCGCCGAGCAGCGGCCGCGACGCGTTCATCTCGAAGTAGCGAAACCGCGGCGGCGTCAGCTGCAGCGGCGCGAACGCGGCGGCCAGACCGGGCGCGCTCGCCTGCTCGGGCCAGTGGGCGGGGACGAGCGCCGGTACCAGATCGAGCTCGCCGCGCTTGGCCTCGGTCAGCGCGACGGCGGCATCGGGCTCGTAGACGAACTCGATGTCGCTGATCGCCGGCTTGCCGCCCCAGTACTTGTCGTTGGAGACGAGCCGGACGGTGCCACTCTTGTGCGAGCCAAACTTCCACGGCCCGGTGCCGACGAGCGCACCGCCCGCGAGCAGGCTGCCGTCGTACATGTGCATCGGCAGGATCGGGATCTCGGCGAGCGCGCGCAGCACCCAGCCGCTCGGCCGCTTGAGGCGCAGCCGGATCTCGAGCGACGTCACGAGCTCGACCGCCTCGACATCGTCCAGCATCGGCCGCAGGTGGTCGACGTGCTTGCGGGGATCGCGGATGGCGTCGAGCGTGAACTGGACGTCGGAGCTCGTCAGCGACCTGCCATCATGGAACGTGACGCCGGGCTGCAGCTCGATGCGGATCTCGAGCCCGGACGACGTGACCCGCCAGCTGCGGGCGAGCCCGGCGGTGTAGCGGGCCGGGCCCTGGGCGTCCCCCGGGACGTAATGGAGCAGCGGCTCGAAGATCGTCCCGACCGTGATGCGGCGTGCCCACAGCGACGGGTCGACGACCGGGGACAGCCGGCCGGGCTCGGCATCCATATGAATTCTGAGCGTGTGGTCCCGGGCGGCGAAGACCGATCCCGCGCCCGACCCCTCGGCGAGGATCGGCGATCCGGGGGCATTGGCGGCCTCTGCCGTCGGGTCCGGTGCATGCCGCCAGGGCTTGACTCGCGCCGGCGACTCGCAGGCCCCTAGAAAGCCAGCGAATGCAAGGACGACGCAGACTTGAGAGCCCCTGGGCACCATGTTAAGACCGCAGCATGCTGCATCGTCTGGGGACCGCTGCTGCCGCGACGCTCGTACTACTCGGTTGCGCAGCTTGTGACAAGGACAAGCTCAAGGGCCCCGACGCTGAGGTCAAGAAGACCGACGTCAAGCTCGACCTGCCCGCCGTACCCGCATTCGACTTGCCGCCCGCGCCCGCCGATGGCTCGCGCACGGTCAAGGAGCTGCGGGTCAAGGGCAAGAAGCTCCTGGAGACCGACGTCACGGTCCACGGCTTCGTGACCTGGGCGTACGACTGCAAGACCGCCATCCGCAAGTCGGACGAGGACGACAAGGCCGTCCAGGCGCGCATCGACGAGGACCCGACGCTCTGCGAGCGTCCCAAGTTCTACATCGGTGACACCGCGCAGACGCCGGTCGAGAAGAGCCTCTGGGTCGTCGACGTGCCGCGCCCGTACAACGCGCTCGAGATGAAGCGCATCAAGAAGAAGGATCGCATCGAGCCCGATCGCTGCGAGCCGGACGAGAAGGACCCGAAGAAGAACATCTGCGGTCCGTACAGCGTCGGTGACGAGGTGGAGATCACCGGCACGTTCAAGACGTCCTCGCCGCACAGCGAGCGCAACTCGGACGGTCTCGTCGTCTACAAGAAGATGAAGAACGTCACGCAGAACTGGGAGACGCCGGACGTCGAGATGCCCGAGGGCGCCGCGCCCGGTGGCGGTGCAGCCCCTGCGGGCGCGAAGCTCTCGCCCGAGGATCTGGTCAAGCAGAAGAAGGGCTAAGTCCCTCCTCGCCTGGCGACGAAGCGCGGCCCTGGAGGCCGCGTTTTTCGTTCCGGAAACAAAATGGCCACGTGCGCGACGAACCCCAGGAGCTGTCACGACGTCGCGCACGCGGCGAAAATCGATCGCACCCGGCCTGGATCCGGGCGAAGCGTCAGTACCAGCCGTGGCTCTTGTGGAACTGCAGCGCGCGGTCGAAGCTGCCGTACCGGCCGATCGTGTACTTCGAGAACGCCTGGATCTGCGCGCCGCAGTCGGTCGAGCCGGCGTTCGCGCCCATCAGCGCGCGCCGGTTCGCGATCGTCAGCTGACCGACGCCGAACGCGGTCGAGTGCGGGTTCTTGGCCGTCGGATCGCCGCCCGACTCGCGGGCGATGATCTGCCGGGCCGACGCCGAGAGACCGGAGAGATCGCAGGTCGCGCCTCGGCCGCCGGTCGCGGTCACGAGCTCGTCTTCGCTGAGTGATTCGAACATGACGCTCCTCCTCAGTACGCGACGTGGACGTGGGTGCCGTGGCCGCCGATCGCACCGATGTTGCGGCCGTGCTTCATGCCGCCCATCGGGTCGTAGAACAGCTCGCTCGGGTTGGTCTTCGACATCTCGCGGTAGAACTGGCGCATCGCGCCCGGCGCGCCCGCGACATCGGCCGCGCGCCCCGAGTAGTGATACGAGCGCGGCGCATGCTTGCCGTTCGTCGTCGCGGTGATGCGAAGGCCGAGCTCCTGCGCACGATGCATCGCGGAGCTCAGCTGCGCGCCGAAGCCGCCGTGGGTCTGCGCGAGGAGGTCATCGGAGAGTGTCTCGAAGTCGTTCGCGGGCTTTGCCATGGGGATTCTCCTGGTTGGGATGACGAGGACCTGTGCAGCGCAAGTGCCAGCAACTCCTCGTCGAGAAATGTCGACAGCGGTCGACATCGCCGAGGACTCGAGGCGCCACGCCAAGCTCGCGATCGATCGTCGACGCGTGAGCGCGACTACCGCGCGAACCCACATCCGAGCGCGTTCGCGGGTCAGCGTCGCCACGAGGCAACTGGCGAGTCGGCTGGCCGTCACTGCGAGAAGACGGCGCCTTCATCTGCCACCGTGACTCAGAACAGCCAGCCGAGCTCGAGGCCGGCCGTGAAGCCGCCGACGTTCCACGCGCGCATGCGCCCCGACAGATCGATGTCGCGGTGGACCTCGGCGCCGACCGCCGGCGTGATCACGAGCTGACGCCACGGCGCGATCCGGTAGCCGATCTCCACGGACACGCCGAGCTGCAGCGTCGTGCCGAGGAACGCGTCGTCCATGTCGTCGTGCGTGACCGTCGTGCCCGCGCGCACGGCACCGCCGAAGAACCAGCCGACCGGCGAGCCCGCGGGCAGCGTCGACAACCGCGCGCCACGATCGGCGCGCCAGAACTTGCGCCCTCCAAGCGCGAGCCCCGTGTGCACGCCGGTGTAGTCGCCGGTCGCGGTCTGCCGGACCTCGGCGGAGACGCCGAGCGCGAGATCGAGCTCCGGGAGGAACCGTTCGTACGTGATCTGCGCGCCCCGCAGGCCATCCGTCGACGGTACCGACAGCGACAGCGCGTGAAGGAACACGAGCTCGGCGACTCCGCTCATGGCACCGGTCCGATCGTGTCGTCGAGGAAGTCGATGATCGCGACCTGTGCATCGGGCGTCGCGATCGAGGTCAGCGGCAGCGCCCAGTCGCCGCCCGTGTCGTTCCAGATGTGGCCACCGCCGGGGATCTCGAGCAGGCGCGCCTCGGTGCCGACCGCCCCGAGCGCGCGCAGCATCGGACGCGTGTTCGTGTCGATGTCGACGAACCAGTCGTTCTCGCCGTGGATGAACAGGAACGGCGGTGCGCCGGGCTTGACGTGCGTCAGCGGCGACGCCTGGCGATAGCGTTCCGGTACCTCGTCGGCCGTGCCGCCCATGAACGACACGACCGCGCCAGCCTCGAGTAGCTGGGTCATGTCCTCGGGGCCCGCGCCGCTGATCACCGCATCGAACGGCGCCGCCGGTCCGGCCGCGCAATCGGGCGCGACCACCGGCTCGTCGGCGGCGACCCCGAGCATCGACACGAGGTGACCGCCCGCCGAGTAGCCGAGGCCAGCGACGCGATCGGGATCGATCCCGAGCTCGCCGGCATGCGCGCGCACCCACGCGAGCGCGCAGAAGCAATCCTGCACCGCGTGCGGGAACTCGCCGCCGCCCGGCACGAGCCGGTACTCGATGTTGATCGCGACGTAGCCGGCCTCGGCCAGCCGCATCGCCGGGTCGGCCATGCTGTCGCGATAGATCCCGTCGTGCCAGCCACCGCCGTGGATCGTGACGACGGCAGGACGTGGCACGCCCGCCGGCGGCGGTGCGTAGACGTCGAGGACTGCGACAGCGTGCCGGTCGTCGTAGGAGATGTCGTGTTGCACCACGACATCCGTGCAGCCGGTGAGAACGGCCGTCCACAGGGGGAGCAGTCGTCGTGTGGATTCCCGCATCGTCCCGGGAGGTTCAGCAACGGCCGTGCCGTAGGATGCGGCCGATGTCCCGTCTTCCCAGCGCCCTCGCCCTCGCCCTCGCCGTCGCCCTCGCCGCCTGCGGCTCCTCGAAGCCCGCTCCGGTCGAGCAGCCCGTCGCGGCGACCGACACCCGCTCGCTCTACGAGCGCCTCGGCGGCACGCCCGCGATCACCGCGGTCGTCGAGGAGTTCGTCGCGACGACCGGCAACGATCCGCGCATCAGCATGTTCTTCACCAACGCCGACGTCCCGCGCCTCAAGCAGATGATGGTCGACCACATCTGCTCGATCACCGGCGGCGGCTGCGAGTACACCGGCAAGTCGATGAAGGAGTCGCACACCGACATGCACGTCAAGGAAGAGCACTTCGCGGCGTTCATGGACGACCTCGCCAAGACGCTCGACAAGCTGAACGTCCCGGCGCGTGAGAAGTCCGAGGTCCTCGCGGCGTTCGAGGGCATGAAGGCCGACGTCGTCGAGCCCTGAGTGCTGATCGCGCTCAACAAGCCGTTCGGCGTCCACTGCAAGTTCACCGATACCGAGGTGCCGCCTCGCCCGACGCTCGCGCAGTTCGGTCTGCCGCCGCGTGTCTACGTCGCGGGTCGGCTCGATCACGACAGCGAGGGCTTGCTCCTCTTGACCGACGACGGCCGCCTGAACCAGCGCCTGACCGATCCGCGCTGGAAGGCACCCAAGACCTACTGCGTGCAGGTCGAGGGCGTCGTCGCCGAGCCCGCGCTGGCGGCGCTTCGCACCGGTCTCGACCTCAAGGACGGCCGCACGCTCCCCGCCGACGCCCGCGCGATCGATCCGCCGCCGTGGCTCTGGCCGCGCACGCCGCCGGTCCGGTTTCGCAAGACCGTCCCCGACACCTGGCTCGAGCTCGCGATCCGGGAGGGTCGTAACCGTCAGGTGCGCCGCATGACCGCCGCCGTCGGCCTGCCGACGCTGCGCCTGATCCGCGTGTCGATCGGCACTTACGCCCTCGACGGCCTGGAGCCCGGTCAGTGGCGCGAAGTCGATGTCCGGACCTGATCTTTTGGTAAGGTCCGCGCGTGGGACGCGCCTTCGAAAAACGCAAGCACACGATCTTCGCCCGCATGGACCGCGTGGCGAAGCAGTTCACGAAGATCAACAAGGACATCGCGATCGCGGTCAAGGCCGGCGGCACGAGCCCGGAAGGCAACCCTGCCCTTCGGCGAGCGCTCCAGAACGCGCGCGCCGTCAACATGCCCAAGGACAAGGTCGAGGCCGCGATCAAGAAGGCCAGCGGCCAGGGCGCCGCGTCCTACGACGTCGTGATCTACGAAGGCTACGCCCCACACGGCATCGCCGTCCTCGTCGAGACCGCGACCGACAACGTCACGCGTACCGTCGCGAACATCCGCCACTACTTCAAGGCGCACGGCGGCAACATGGGCACGAGCGGCTCGGTCGCGTTCATGTTCCAGAAGCAGGCGATGTTCCGCCTCTCGCCCGAGGGTGTCGATCGCGACGAGCTCGAGCTCTCGCTCATCGACCACGGCCTCATCGCGCTCGAGGACGGCGAGTCCGACAAGGGCGAGCCCCAGCTCATCCTGCGCTGCGCGTTCAACGACTTCGGCACGCTCCAGAGCGCGATCGAAGCGCGCGGCATGACGCCCATCTCGTCCGAGTCCGTCTACGCCGCGCAGACGCAGACCGAGATCAACGACGAGGAGAAAGCGACCGAGATCATGGAGCTCGTCGCCGCACTCGAGGGCGACGACGACGTGCAGAACGTCTACACGACGCTCGCCTGACCCGCCGATCACATCGGCCGGATCCGGCCGCGCCCGCTCTCGTCGGGATCCGACGCCACGATGTGTTCCAGCACGCGCCGCGTCGCCGCCACCGACGTCCCGAGCTCCTTCGCCAGCTCGCGCTCGAACCGCGCATGAAACCGCCGCGCCGCGCGCAAGAGCTCCTCGCCGCGCGTCCCGAGCTCGAGCCGCCGCGCGCGCGCATCGTCTGGATCCGCCACGCGGCGCACGAGCTTCTCCCGCGCCATCTCGTCGACGATCTTCGCCGTCCCCTGATCCGTGATCCCGAGCCGCTTGCTCAGCTGCCGCTGGTTGATCGGCCCCTCGGCGACCGCGCGCAGCACGTACCCGACCGTCGGTCCGATCTGCATGAACCCGTGCTTGCCGAGCTCGCGATGCAGATGCCCGACGAACGCCTGGTACGCGAGCCCGAGCAGGATGCCGAAGTCGTGCGTGCGATCCGCGTCTTGCATTTGTTCAACCTAGGTTTAACATCTGGCCATGCCGATCATCAAGTCCAGTTCCGCGCCCCGCTTCGACCTCGAGGGCCTCACCGTTCATGGCCTCGCCGCACCCAGCCGCGGCTCGTCCGAGACCTGCGTCTGGCGCCTCGCCCTTGCCCCACACACGCCGGGCACCCCGCACAGCGTCGACCGCGAGGAGATCTTCGTCGTGCTCGCGGGCCGCGCGACCGCGATCGTCGCCGGCGAGACCCACGACCTCGGCCCGGGAGACGCGCTGATCGTTCCGGCAAACGACACGTTCGCGCTCGCCAATCCGCACGCCGAGCGCTTCGAGGCGATCGCCGTCCTCCCGGTAGGCGGCCTCGCCGCGCTACCCGCGGGCTCGCCGTTCGCGCCGCCGTGGACGGCCTAGATCCTCAGTGCGGGTGCGCGGGCGTCTCGTCGCCCAGCGTCGGACGGCCGTGTCGGCGGTCGACGAACGATTGATATCCCTCGCCGCGGTCGCGCACCGTCAACACGGGACACGTCGCATTTCGGATGACGCCCTCGGCGACGCTGCCCAGCAGCGAGTGCAGTCGCCCGATGCGGCCATGGGTGCCCATCACGATGAGGTCGACATCCTCGGTCGCGGCCTCCACGATCTGCTGAACGGGATCTCCCGTCACCGTATGCCGCGACACTCGTTCGCCGAGCTCGGCGCGTGCGCTCTCGAAGGCAGCATCCATCGCACGGTCGAATTCGTCGCGTGCTTCCGCCGCCAGGGAATCCTCCGTCGGCAACACGTGCAGCACCTCGACGCTGGCTCCGTAGTCGAGCGCGAGTACGACGGCGTGATCCAGTGCGGCGAGCGATGGCAGGGAACCGTCGACGGGAACCAGGATCGAATGCAGCGTCTCCATGACCGGAGATCGTGCATCGCCCGTACCACGGGAGGCGCGCGCCGCCGCCGCCTAGCGCGACTCGGTCCCGCGCGCGCGCCGGACCGTATGGGCCAGCTTCGGCGGGTCGATCACCTGGAACGTCCCGGTCCCGGCCGCCAGCACCGGCGGCGTGCAGATCTCGCCCGACACATCGGGAAGCACGTTGCCCACCCGGATCAGGACGCGCTCGGCCCGGCGATACATCCGCATGCACGAGTACAGTGCAACCGTCATTCCGGCGCTCCGCGCGGCCAAACCCTCGACCTGCCGAGCCGCGCGACCGCATCTTGCAAACGGTCGTGCGCAACGACGGCGGGTCTCCGACGAGTGTTCCCCCACGCGAGGCCCGACTTGACGCAGACGGCCACGGCAACGGTGCCATCGGACTTCGCCGCGCAGCCCTCGCCCCGCCGGTGGTCGGATCGCCAGCTCGAGCGTCACCGGGCTGCCGCCGGTGGGCGCGATCTACGGCGCCACGGCGCACGCCGCGGTGCACAGCGGCAGCGGCAGCATCACCGGTGCGCCGTCGACCTTCCCCGCGCAGCCCTCGCCCGTCGGCGGTGCGATCGCCAGCTCGTGCGTCACGGGGCCTCCCGCCGGTGGCGCGAACGTCACGCGGACCCTGCGCGCCGCCCTGCCGGCCGTCGCGATCGCAGGTGCGCGCACCGTCGCCAGCGCTTCCGCGAGCGCATCGACGAGTGCTGCATCGACCTTGCCCGCTGGCGTCCGCGTCCACTCGCCGATCAGCTGACCGCGCCTGAACGTCACGCCGTCGACGGCGATCGACTGGATCGTCGTCTCCTCCTCGCGCCACAGCACCGGATCGCGAAGCGATGCGCTCGGCCGCATCACCACCTTCCACGGCTCCTCGAGCACCTGGATCGCCGCGCCTTCGCCTTGCCGTGCGACGAGCCCGCCGCCGAACACGTCGAGCGTGACGCTCGCGCCCCCCGCATCGGTCGCGACGATCGACCCCATGGGCTTGCGCGACGGCCGGGGGATCGCGATGCCCGGTGTCATCAGCGCTGCGACGAGCTCTCGCACGCGATCTGGATCCGCGTCGGCGTTTCCCACGCGCGGCCGCCCGGCGACATCGAGCGCCGTGCCATCGGCAAGCACGAGCTTCACCGGTGCGAATGGCAGCGGGCGCGGATCGACGATCTTCTCGGCTGGCTGGTCGAGATCCCGGAGTGCGTCGACAACCCCGTTCCAGGCGCGCTCGTCGACGCAGCCATCGCCGTCGGTCGCGGTCAGCAGGATGCGATTCGACCCGCAGCTACCAGCGAACGCGACGCGCCGGTCGGGTCCCTCGAGCGAGATGACGATCGGGGTCGCGGCATCGCCCGGCGATGTCGCCGAGCCCGGCGGTGTCGTCGAGCCCGGCGGTGTCGTCGAGCCCGCCGAGGATCCCGCGGCGGGCAGCGCGATGATCTGAAGCGCGGCCATCGCGTCCTGCACCGCGCGGAGCTTTCCCGGATCGAGCCATGCGGCCTGGGGCTTCAGGAGCCGTGCGCCCTCGATGCGTATCTCGCCGGCCGTTCCCACGTCCATCGCGACGATCGCCTTCGCGGTGCCTGCTGCCGCGAGTGGCTGTCGCATGCGCAGCGCGAGCGGGTCGGGCACGAGCGCGTTCGCGACCCAGTCGTCGACGAGGTACGCGTCGTCTCCACGCACGAGCCACGTCTGATCGGCGCCCTCGAGCGACGCGGCAACTCCGATCGTCGTGACGTTACCGCCCGCGTTCACGCGCACCGTGCCGCCCGTGGCGCCGGCGACGCGCCGCGGAGCCTTGCGATGCCAGTGCGCGCCGCGCAGCGCGGTGAGGACGCCATCGACCGTCGCAGGATCTGCAACGCCGGGTGGCTGTACCCATCGCCACGTGTCGCCCTGCTTCGTCAGGACCACGTCTTCGCTACCCGTTCGCGTGAATGACAGCTCGGTCGCCTTGCTCGCATCGAAACCCGGAACGAGCGAGCGGTCGACTTCATCCCGCTGACTCGCTCCGCCGACGACCAGTGCGAGCATCAGCGCGACAGCGATGCCGAGCAGCACGAGGAGTCCGCGGGTCGATGCGATCATCGCCTCGCCTCGGTCGTCTTCGAGCATCGAACGCTGCACGCAGCGGCGACATATCGCGCGTCGTCGACGGAGGGCGGCATCAGGTGCTCCGCCTCCGGCGTACGACCAGCAGCATGGCGCCCAGCACGATCCACGCGAGCGGGATGCCGAGGATCGAGAGCGCCATCACCATCCTGCGCTGGCCGGCGGTCATCACGAGCCGCACCTGATCGGGCGCGCGGCCGCGGATCTCGTGCGTCGAAGCCGAGCGACCGGCGAGGTACCGAATCGCACGATCGAGCCACAGGTCACCGGCGGATGCGCCACCGCGGAGGACCGCAGTCGTGAACGACTCGGCGGACCCGACCGCGACGATGCGGCCCGTCGAAGTACCGCTCCAGACCGCGGCAAGGCTGACGGGGCCCGCGAGGTCGTCGGGATCCTTCTGCGGCGGCGCGTGTTCGAGATCGCGCTCGCCCCAGCTCGCCACGGTGGCGGAGACGAGCGGCCGCGACGGGCCCGTCGCGATCACGGGGCGCGGCTGGAACCAGATCGTCGCGCGGGCGTTCGCGAAGCCATTGTTGATCTCGTGCTGCGAGTAGCCGTCGACGACGAGCAGTGCGCCTGGAATCTCGCGGACGGTCAACCTCGGGTCGACGGCGATCGCGGCAGGAAGGCCGAGACCGACGTTTCCGAGCATTCCTTCGAGCCCGGTCGCCGCGAGGGACGTCGCCTGCGCCGTTCCCGGCGCCGTGGTCACCGGCCGGCTCGCGGCGGCGACCAGGAGACCACCGCCGCGCTGGACAAAGGTCTGGATCGCGAGCGCCTCGGCGGCGGAGCGTGGCGTCGTTGGCCCGGCGATGGCGACGACATTGCAGCGTGCGGGCACGCCAGCCTCGAGCGTGATCGGCTCGACCGTCATGCCGTCGCCGCGCAGACGCTCGACGACCATCGACCAGTCGGCGTCGTTGGGGGCGGTGTCGAGTGGCAGCTCGTCGTGGCCGGTCGTCGCGCACACCGTGACGGGCGTGGGCGATGCGAGCTCGGCGAGCGCACCGGCGAGTGCCTGCTCGATCGCGAGCGACTCGACGGAGGCCGTGCCCTCGGCGTCGCGGCCGATCGTGACGAGCTGCAGGCGATCGACGACACGCCGGCGATCGCCGAGCTCGACGACGACACCACCGTTGGACGCGAGGTCACCGGGCGCGACACCCGCGGCCCGCGCGGCGGCATCGAGGCCACCCGGCAGCGAGGCCGGATCGTACGTGCGCACCGTGATGGGGCCGGCATCTGCCATGCGATCAGCGACGCGGCGAACCTCGTCGTAGATCGGCTCGAGTGCGCCGAGCGTCGGCCGGACGATCGTCAGCGTCGCGCGACCGGGTAGCTCGGCGAGCACGACGCGTGTCTGCTCGTCGAGCGAGTTGCGACCGGTCGCGCTGACGTCGATCCGGACGGGATGGCGCAGGGCGAGCGCGCACGCGAGCGCACCGATCGAACCGACGAGGAGGCTCGCGAGTGCGCGGTTGCGAACCTCGGTGCGGCGGCGACGCCCGGCACATGCCGCGGCAATGGCGACCGACAGGCCGGTCGCGGCGAGCGCGAGCACGAACACGACCGACGACGCCGCGAGCTCACCTCGCGCGAACGTCGTCAGGTGACCGCGCAGCGACAGCGCGCCGAGCACGCGCGCGAGCGCCGGATGATCGGCGCCGAGATCCGGGAACGAGGCCGGCAGCTCGCCGACGAGGAACAGGCCGATCAGAATCGCGAACCCGATCGCACCGGCGACGAGCGTCGTCGTGGTCGCCGCACTCGCCGCGACGGTCCACGCGAGCAGCGCGGCACCGAGCGCGATCGCGCCGAGGTAACCGGTCGCGATGCTCGCGAGGTCCCAGCCGCCGCTGTCGACACGGTACATGCCAACGACGACGAGGTATGCGAGGGTCGGTACCCAGAGGAGCGCGTACACGGTCACGGCGGCGAACCACTTGCCGACGACGGCGGCGCCCTCGCCCACCTGTGCGGTGAGCAGGAGCTCCCAGCCGCCGCTGCGCTTGTCGTCGGCGATCGTACGCATGCCGAGCAGCGTCAGGACGACGAGCTGCAGTACCCACGTGAGCAGCGTGCCGGCGAGCTGGCCCTCGAGCAGCGCGCCGAGCGGTGCCGGCTTGCGTGGATCGGAGAGCGCGCCGACGAGGCCCGCGAACGCGATGCCCTGCACCGCCAGGAACAGGCCGCCGATGATGTAGACGATCGGCGCGCGCAGCGTGATCTGGAGCTCGCGCCGCCACACCCAGTACGCGGCACGCAGCGAGCGCGAGCGTGCCGGCGCGACGGGTGACGTCTGATCGCCGTCGCTCGACGACGACGTCGTGTCGCTCACGACGCCTCCTTGGCAGCCTCGCGGCCGAGGAGCGCGACGACCGCGTCCTCGAGCTTCGCGGTCCTCGTGTCGCGCACGAGCGCGTTCGCGGTATCGAACGCGACGAGCTCGCCCTCGCGCAGCACCGCGATCTTCGTCGCGAGCGCCTCGAGGTCGGCGACGGCGTGACTCGACACGAGCACCGCACGGCCCTTCGCCTCCGCGGTCGCGCGCACGAGGCCGTCGCGCAGCTCCTTCGTCTGGATCGGGTCCATGCCGCTCGTCGGCTCGTCGAGCACGAGCAGTGGCGGATCGCCGAGGAGTGCGTCGGCGAGGCCCACGCGCTGGCGATAGCCCTTCGATAGCGTCCCGATGCGCCGCGCTGCTTCGCTCTCGATCGCCGCGGCCGCCATCGCCTTGTCGATCGCCGCGCCGGCCTCCAGCGCCGGGATGCCCTTGAGTCGCGCGCGGGTCGCGAGGTGTGCGCGCACGGTCAGCTCGGCCGGCGCGGGCGCGTGCTCGGGCAGGTAGCCGAGGCGACGCTGCGCCGATGCGCGCGTCGTGGCGAGATCGAAGCGGTCGATCCGGATCTCTCCGGCGTCGGCGTCGAGGAAGCCGGTCGCGATGCGGATGAGCGTCGTCTTGCCCGCGCCGTTGCGGCCGACGAGGAGGACGGCCTCTCCGGCATTCACCGTCAGCGAGACACCGGCGAGTGCGCGGCGGCGTCCGTACGCCTTCGTGATGTCGCGCAGCTCGAGCACGCGCCGAGCATGGCATGTCGCCGCCGCTCAGGCGCGTCGACGAGCGTGGAGTGCGCGAACCGCAGTATCGAGATCTCGGACGGCGAGCGCGATGTCGCTCTCGACGTCGTCCTGCCCGCGAAGCAGACCTCCGCCCGCCTGTGCGCGGCCCTACTCAGTCGGTATCGACCGAGCGATTGAGCGGGATCCGGATGATGAACGTCGTGCCAGCCGGGCCCGACTCGACGGCGATCGTGCCGTTGTGGTCGTCGACGACCTTCTTCACGATCGCGAGGCCGAGGCCCGTGCCGCCCTTCTTGCCGGTCGAGAACAGCTCGAACAGGCGGCCGCGCAGCTCCGGCGGAATGCCCGGACCGGTATCGCTGACGGTCCACATGAGCTGGTCGCCGACCTTGTCGACGGAGACGCGCAGCTTGCCGCCTTCCGGCATCGCCTCGACCGCGTTGCGCGTGAGGTTGTGGAACACGCGCAGGAGCTTCTGCTCGTCGAAGTATGCGACGCCATCGAACCTGGCCTCGATCTCGAAGTCGATGCCGCGGCCCGCGGTGGCCGCGCCGAGCTGGGTCGCGAGCTCCTCGGTGTAGCGGTTGACGTAGACCTTGCGGACGACGAGGTCGGTGTCGCCGCGCGCGAACGCGAGCACCTCGCGCGTCATGCCCGCCATGAGATCGAACTGGCGCTGGATCTGCTCGACGTAGGTCTCGCGCTGCTGCGACTCGTCGGAGGCGGCCATGAGCTGCGCGTAGCCGGAGATGATCGTCATCGGCGTCTTGAGGTCGTGGAGCAGGCCCGCGAGCATGCGGCCGATCGAGGCGAGACGATCGCGGTTGGATTGCTCGCTGCGGCGCCGCGCGAGGCCGATCGCGCTGGCTGCCTGCGCGGCGATGAGGACGAGGAGCTTGAGATCGTCGTCGGACCACGAGGCCTCGCCGTCGCGGACGGTGCGGCGCTGATCGATGATCTCGATGCCGCCCATGACGTCCTCGCCGTCGACGAGCGGGGCGACCATGATGTGCTGCGGCTTGACGCCCGCCTCGCGCGCGATCTCGGCGGCGTGGCGCGGATCGCGGGACGGATCGTCGACGATGATCGGCGTCCGGTGGGCGATCGACCAGCCGAGCAGGCCGGTGCCATGCGGGAGCGTGCGCTCGATGAGACGCGGCGCGGCCGGGCCCTGGACGGTGCGGAAGCGGAGCGCGCCGTCGGGCTCGACGAGCGCGATCGAGCCGGCACCGCCGCCGAGGACGGTGATCGCCTGGGCGAGGATGCGCGACAGGAGATCGTCGAGATCGAGCGCGGCCGAGAGCTCCTTCTCGACGTCGTAGAGCGCGTTGAGCTCGCGCTGGCGGCGCTCGAGATCGCGACGGGCGCGCGACAGCTCCTGGTTCTGGGTGACGAGCGAGTGGTAGAGGCGCGCGTTCTCGATCGCGATCGCGGCCTGGCTCGCGAGCGCGGACATGAGGTCCTCGTCGGGCGTCGTGAACACGCCGCCGTCCTGCTTGTTGAGGACCTGGAGGACGCCGACGAGGCCGCCGAGTGCGCCGAGCATCGGCACGCTGAGGACCGAGCGCGTGCGGTAGCCGCTCTTGAGATCGACGGAGGGCTGGAAGCGCTGGTCGGCGTACGCGTCGGGGATGTTGACGATCTCGCGCGTCTGCGCGACCCAGCCGGCGACACCCTCGCCGACGTCGAGCCGGATCTCGACGACCTCGCTGCCCTGGATGACCTTCGACCAGAGCTGGCGACCGTCCTCGGTGACGAGGAACAGCGTCGAGCGGTCGGCCTCCATCAGCTCGGTGACCTTCTCCATGATGAGGCGAAGGAGCGTGTCGAGATCGCCGACGGTCGAGAGGGCCTTGCTGACCTCCTGGACGAGCGCGACCTTCTTCTGCTCGCGACGGAGGTCAGCCGCCAGCGTCTGCACCGCCGTGGGTGCGTCTGCCGCGCTCGTGGCTAGACCCGTACCGTCCGACATCCGATCGGCATCGTACCCCAGGCGCGGGTCCGGTACCTACCTGGGGACCGGCGAGCCGAGGCGGTCTATTCCATGCCGCGGCGGCGCAGATCGTCCTCGTCGAGACCCTCGAGGTGGCCGATCTCGTGGAGGAGCGTGTCGCGAATCTGCTCGGACAGCTCGACACGGGTCTTCACCGCGCGCGCGAGGTTCTTGCGATAGAGGACGATCGAGGGCGCCTCGTCGCCGAGCGACGGCGCACGGCCGACCGGGCCACGATAGAGGCCGAGGATCGTCGGGGGGAATGGTGGCTGGACTGCGCGCAGGTCGGTCGGGTCCGGGAGGTCCGCGATCTCGACCCGGATCGATTTCACGTGCGCCTTGCGCTCGGCGGGCAGCTCCGCGACGACCGCATCGATCTCCTTCTGGAACTCGTCGACCGGGATGAGGACGGGCGCGGTCAGCTCGTGCGGCGCCAGCTCGACGGCCTTCTCGAGCTCGACGTCGGCGGCCGCGATCTCGCCGAGCTGCTCGAGCGTCAGGCCGAGCATCTGGTGCGTGTACGCGTCGTTATCCTGGGTGACCAGCGCCTTTGAGAACGCGACCTTCGCGTCCGCGAAGCGCGACAGATCGAACAGCGCGACCCCGCGCTCGTGCATCGCGTCGCCCCGGGTGGGCGCGATGCGCAGCGCCGCGTCGACGCGCTCGAGCGCTTCGTCGCTGCGACCGAGGTCGTTGAGCGCCTGCGCCTCGAGCACCGCGAGGTCGGCGGCGAGCGGTGCATTGCGGCGGCGCCGTGCGAGCGCCCGACGGCTGCCGCGCTGGGCGAGCTCGAGGCCGAGCCGGAGCGCGTCGCGGCCGCGGTCGCCCTTGCCGTTGATATAGAAGTCGGCGACCGCGCGGAGCGTCTCGGGATCGTCGGGGTCGAGCGCGAGCGCGAGCGAGTACGCGAGCTGGGCCTCGGAGTCGCGGCCAAGGGCAGCGAGGGTCGCGCCGCGGAGGTGGTGCGCCTCGACCGAGCTCGGCATCATGTCGCTGGCGCGGTCGGCGCAGGTCCAGGCCGCGCCATACATACCTCGTTCGATATCCTTGTTCGCCTGGTCGAGCAGCGCCTGAACCCGCGTCTCGTCGTCCGCGTTCTCGGGAACGTGGGCGAGACACTCGACGACGGGGTCCTCGTGATGGGGCCTCATCGTGCCGGCACCCTCGACATGGCCGCCCGGCTTCACCGGGGTCGTCGCCGCGGCGGCGCTGCCGGTCGCGTGCTCGTGAGCCTGCTCGCGCTGCGACGTCGTCGGTCCCGAGGGCGACGCGTTGCAGGCAACGAGCAGTACGGCTGCGACCACCCGGTGCATGGCCCGGCATTTTAGCCAATCCATCGCCGGATCGCTAAACAGATCCGACGGCGACAATTTCGGAGTAGGTTCGCGAGTTATGGACGGCGAGCTGTGGCACATCGTCGAGGCGAAGCGCGACGACGGGACGCCAACGATGTTCCGGATCCGCGAGCTGGATCCTCAGAAGCAGCTCACGCGCATCTTCGTGGTCGAGCTCCCCTACCCGACCATGGAGCTTTCCCGACTTCCGACGGCCGACGCCTATCGCCGCCTCGGCGAGCTCGAGGAGCAGTGGCTGCGCCCTGCCTGCTCGACACTCGGCTGGGAGATCGTCGGATCGAAGACCGAGGACGGATCGTTCTTCCTCTACATGTACGGCGCGTCGGATCCGGACGCGCTGGTCGAGCGCATCTCGCCGTTCGACGCCGCGCTCGGCTTCTACGACGACGAGGATCCCGACTGGCTCGAGTACGCGACGCTGCGCGAGCTGCTCGATCAGGCGAAGGCGATGCCCGCGCTCGAAGCCGTCGCGTTGCCGGAGCTGACCGTGCCACTGCCTGCGAAGTCCGGCCGCAATGGAGCGAACAGCCGCACGAACGGCGTGCATGTCGCGCCACCGTCGACCGAGGCGTCCGCGCCGAAGAAGACAGCTCCGATGCGTAAGACGGCGACGGCGAAAGCGGCGACGAAATCAGCGGCGCCGAAGAAGCCTGCGGCCGCGAAGGCACCGGCCGCAAAGACCGCCGCCTCGAAGTCGGCGGCGACGAGGAAGCCGGCAAGGAAGTCAGCAGTGGCGAAGGCGGCGGCCACGAAGACCGCGGCCACGAAGTCTGCTGCGCCGAAGAAGCGGGCGATGAAGAGGCCGGCGATGAAGTCAGCGGCGGCGAGGTCAGGCGCGACGAACAAGCCAGCGTCGAAGCAGTCTGCCGCGACGAAGAGCGCGGCCACGAAGTCTGCGGCGACGAAGACTGCCGCGCCGAAGACCGCGGCCACGAAGTCTGCGGCGACGACGCCTTTGAAGACTGCGGCCGCGAAGCGATCCAAGACAGCGCCGGCGAAGGCCACGCGGCGCGGATAGAATGACCGACGACGGTCAGTGGGACCCGCCGACCGAGTACGACGATCGGCGCGCGCCGCTCGCCGGAGCCGGCTTGGAGGACGACGGCGCCGTCGATGTCGACGACGTCAGCGGCGAAGATCCGGGAACCGTGGAGCAGCGTGCGCGTGCACCTCACGTCGCCCTCGATGGCGACGACTTCAGCGGCGAGGATCCCGCCACCATCCGCGGGACCGCGGAGCAGCGTGCGCGTGCACGTCAGATCGCCGTCGCGAGCAGGCTGGCAGGCACGACCGAGCCGGTCCGTCGTGTGACCGCGCAGGGTGCCGCGGTCGAGCCGCGCGAGCCCGCCGCCGCGGATGTCGACGATGCATCGGGCAGTCGCATCACGGCGCGGGCTGCCGTCGCGGGTCCCCGACCGGGTGATGCGAGCGCGACCAGCGCCCGCACCAAGCGCAGCACCGCGCAGGGTGCCGCCGCCGAGCTACGCGAGCCCGCGCCTCCCGACCCGGAGG
>JAEWJO010000573.1 GCA_023386455.1 Pseudomonadota bacterium
GTCGAGGTCCCGGTGCTCGTCGTCCGCGGCGAGCACGACTGGGTCGTTCGCGCCGACGATCAGGCGCGCATCGCGATGCTCGCGCGTGCCGCGACCACGATCGTCGATGTCCCCGGTCTCGATCACCTGTTCGGCTGGCACGCCGATCGCGACGCGAGCCTGCGCGACTACGGCATCGGCCGTGCCGACGACTCGCTCGCGGCCGCGCTCTGTCGCTGGCTCGACCCGCTCACTTCGATTCCATGACGCTCGCGCCGCGCGTGGTCTAAGCTCGGTGGATGAGCCTGCACCCGTGCCCGTCGTGTCGCCGTCACGTCGCCGAGGTCGAGCGCGTATGCCCGTTCTGTGGTGCGGCGGTGGCTCTCGCCTCCACACCGACGGTGCCGAGCCGGCTCACGCGCGCCGCGATCTTCGCGAGCACCGCGCTCGCCGTGCCGGCGTGCTGGAAGGGCTCGACGGCGCCGCGCGAGACGCCGATCGACCACGGACGCGATCGCGAGCAGCAAGGGACCGGCTCCGGCAGCGAGCTCGCGAACGAGGTCCCGCCGCCGGCCGCCGGCACCGGCACGATCATCGTCTCCGTGGTCGACTCGAACACCGGTAACGCGGTGACCGGCAGGTGGGTGCGCCTGCTCGGCACCGCGTCGCCATCGAACCAGCAGGTCTCGACCGATGCGAGCGGGAACGCGACGTTCGCGAACGTTCCGCCGGGTACCTATCAGGTGCAGTGGCACGACGGCCATCCGCGGCACTCGCCGACGACGATCACCGTCGTCGTCAAGCCGGACGAGACGACGCAGGAGACGATGTCGGTCTACATCCAGCCGTACAATCCGAACCAGCAGCCGATGCCGTACGGTGCGCCACCCGCGCGCCGCCGCGTCGTGTAGCCTCGCTGCATGCAGCTCGAGCCCTGCGCGCAGTGCAAGCGTCACGTCGCGATCGACGAGACCGCCTGTCCCTTCTGCCGAGCGCCGATCGAGTCCGCACCGCGCCGGCCCGCACTCGTCGGACGCTGGAGCCGCGCGGCGATCTTCGCGGGCGCGACGACGCTCGGTGCGTGTCACGCGAGCCCGGGCACGACGACGACGCAGCAGCTCGAGAACGACTCGAAGCACACCGAGACGAAGACGCAGGCGCTGAAGACCGAGGTCCCGCCGCCGGCGGCCGGCACCGGCTCGATCCACGGTGTGCTCGTCGATCGGAACGGGGCGTTGATGGCGAACATGCCGATCCGGCTCTCGCAGGGCGGCTACACGCGGACCGACGCGAACGGCGAGTTCGTGTTCCGCGATCTGCCGCCCGGCACGTACGGGATCGTATTCCAGGAGCCCGATCGCCCGAACTCGAACATGAACATGACCGAAGTAGCGGTCACGGCCGGCGCGATCACCGAGGCGCGCGGCATGTACGAGCCCATCCCGGTCGATACCGGCCCGTGCTGCAAGCCCTACGGTGCGCCGCCCGCGCGCCGGCGGATCGTCTAGACCCTCGCCGCGCGTGGTGCGTCTATGATCGGCCCATGACCGAGCTCGCGCCGTGTCCGCAGTGTCGACGTCACGTCGCGAGCCGCGAGACGCGCTGTCCGTTCTGCGCCACTGCGCTCACCGGCCTTCGTGCGTTGCACCGCATCCCCGGCCGGCTCGCCCGCGCCGCGGCGTTCAGCGCCGCACTCGCGGCGTGCTCCGACAAGAAGGCCGCGGAGCCACCGCCCGCCGGTAGCGCCCAGGGCAGCGACGATCTCGAGAAGCTGCTCGATCACGATGGCACGACCGTCGAGCACGCGACGCCGCGCGACGCGGCGCTCGCCGACGCGGATGTCGACGCCGCGCTCGATGCCGGCATCGCGGTCGACGCCGGCCTCTCGCAGGAAGAGCTCGACGCGCGCGAGCTGCAGCGCAAGAAGTGGCGCGAGCAGAAGCGTCGCGAGCAGGAAGAGCTGCGGAGGCGCCGCCTCGATCACCTCAACGCGAAGCCGTACGGCGCACCGCCCGCGCGACGACGCTTCGTCTAGAGGCTGACGACGAGCGCGACCTCGAGCGCGGTGTCGTAGCGCACGAGCTCCTGCGGTGGCGTCGAGTCGAATGCGACCGTGAGCGCCGTGCGCAGCGAGAACCGGCTCCCGAGCTTGCTCTGGACGGCGAGCTCGCCGAGCAGAC
This sequence comes from Pseudomonadota bacterium, assembly GCA_023386455.1. Lineage (GTDB taxonomy): Bacteria > Myxococcota_A > Polyangia > Haliangiales > Haliangiaceae > JABFXX01. Next base: position 2,160 of record JAEWJO010000573.1, read on the forward strand.
GAAAGTCACCGGGCGCGTCGAGCCGCGGCTGGAAGTACAGCGTCTCGACGATGTCGACGTTCGGGTTCGCGCCCTGATGGCCCGTGACGTACGCCGAGGCGCGGTGGGCGAGCGAGCGCGCGCCCCCGTCGGTCGTGCCCATCCGGTCGTCGAGCTCCTCGACCTCGAGCATGTACGCCGCGCCGGCGAGCAGGCCGAATGCGGGTCTGTCGACGATCTGGTAGGCCGGCCCGGTCCCGCTGAGCGCGCGGAAGCGCAGGCGCCGGAACTGATCGTACTCGTGCTGCGCGAATAGCTCCCACCGCCACTGCGGATCGAGCGTCACGCGCGCGCGCACGTGCTCGAACGTCTTGCGCGTCAGCAGCACGCCGCGACTCTTGCCGTAGCCGCCGCGCGCCATCGCGAGCCCGAGCCAGCGCCCGTGGCGAACGACGGTGGAGCCGCCGGCGCCGACGTCGAGGATCGGGTTGTTACCCTCGCGCCAGTTCACCTTGAGAGACAGCTCGCCCGAGACGCCGTCCTCGGCAGGCTGCTTCGCGAGCGCACCCTGGACGTTGACGATCTGCGCGGCTGCGCTGCGACCTGCAGCGACGACGAGAAGAACTGCCAGAACGACGGACCGCATGGACGACGATCAAGACGGACGCGACGCGTCGGTGTTCGCGCCGTCGAGATCCTCGACGACGAGCTCGAACTTGCTCTGATCGAATGGCAGGCCCGGCGCGCGCGCGATCTGGACGAGGCGCTCGCGCTTGCCGATGCGCTGCATCTCGAGCGCGCGGTGATGGCACATCGGATTGTTGCCCGGCTTGCCGAGCAGCGCCTCGCTCGTCCACGTGCAGCCGGCCTTGCAGACGTCGGCGTAGTAGCAGGTCGCGCAGTAGCCCCACAGGCTCTCGACGCCGCGCCCGCGGTTGAAGCGCATCGGTGCCGAGCGCTCCCAGATGTCGACGAGACGCGCGTCGCGCACGTTGCCCGAGCCCCACGTCGCGGTCGCCATCGAGGGGCAGCCCTTGATCGTGCCGTCGGCCTCGATGCCGATGCCCCACACGCCCGCGCCGCAACCGACGTGATGGCCGCGCGGCAGCGTGCCTCGCAGCGTCGTCTCCGTCGGCCCGAAGTAGCCGACGTTGTTGCCGGGCCACAGCAGGACGTCCGCCTCCTTGCAGCGCGCGGCGAGCCGCTCGAGCAGCGGAAACAGCTCGAGCAGGTCGTACGGCTGGAGGATCCACTCGGGCCGATCGGCCGCGCGTCCCATCGCGACGGTCAGCTGGATCTGCCAGCTGTGGACGCCGTTCGCGATGATCGTCTCGAGCACGTCGGGCAGCTCGGGCAGCGACAGCTTGTTGATCTGCGTGTTCGCGGAGACGAGCACGCCCGCGGCGTGGAGGTTCGCCATCGCCTCGATCGCAGCGGCCCACGAGCCGCTGACGCCGCGCTGCGTGTCGTGCGTCGCGGCCATGCCGTCGATCGAGACGCTCGCCGACAGCAGGCCGGCCGCCTTCGCGGCGCTCGCCCGTTCGGGTGTCATGTTGCGGCCGCCGGTCGTGAGCAGCGCCTCCATGCCGCGCTCGGCGATGCGCGCGATGATCTCGAGCCAGTCCTCGCGCAGGTACGACTCGCCGCCGATCAGCACGACCTCGATGACGCCGAGCTCGGCGAGCTGGTCGACGAGCGAGAGTGCCTCGGTGGTCGTCAGCTCGTCGGGTCGGGCGCGGCCGGCGCGGGAGCCGCAGTGACCGCACGCGAGGTCGCACGCGAGCGTGATCTCCCAGACCGCCAGGATCGGGCGGGCCGCCGTGTCGAGCGCGCGGACCTCGCTGGCGAGATTCAGCTCGCGCCGGGCCGGGGGCGCCTTCGGGGCGATCGGCAGCTTCTTCACCATGTCGGTGGTAACACGCGTTGCCGTTCGCAACGTCCTCGACGGAGTGTGATCAGTAACATGTTGATCTGGAGACGCTCTTCGGGGCACGAATCGTGCTCCCCATGCCCGCCGTGTCGCGCGTCCTAGCGTCGGTTCTCGCTCTGGGTCTTGCCGCCTGCGGTGGTGCGTCGGACGTCGAACATCCGGCCGATCGGCCGCATCGCTCGAACGCGGACGTCGACTGGCGCGACCAGGTCATCTACCAGATCGTGATCGACCGGTTCGCGAACGGCGATCCGAACAACGACTTCAACGTCGAGCCGAGCGTGCCGGGCAAGTTCCACGGCGGCGACTGGCAGGGCGTGATCGACAAGCTCGACTACCTCGAGCAGCTCGGCGTGACGGCGCTGTGGATCTCGCCGGTCGTGAAGAACGTCGAGGAAGACGCCGGGTTTCACAGCTACCACGGCTACTGGACGCAGGACTTTCTGCGACCGAACGCCCACTTCGGCGACCTCGCGAAGCTGCGCGAGCTGATCGACAAGGCGCACGACAAGAACATGCTCGTGATCCTCGATGTGGTGACGAACCACATGGGGCAGCTGTTCTATTACGACATCAACGGCAACGGTCAGCCCGACGACAGCTTGTTCGGCGGCGGCTACGGCCACACGTGCCTGCAGATCTGCAAGCAGAACCCGGCGGCGTGCTCGACCGACGAGATCGAGTACTGCACGGAGGGCAAGGACTACCTCGAGCGCATCATCGAGTGGGATCCGGACTACGACCCTCGCGGCGTGCAGGGCTGGACCTCGCTCGGCTTCTCGGGCCCCGCCGACGTGCGGTTCACCGACTGGCCCGACAAGAACCGCACGCCGCCGCCGCGTCCGCCGGAGTGGTTCGACTGGCCGGACGACAAGCCGTGGTTTGACGATCCGAGCTGGTACAACCGGCGCGGCCGCGTCTACGTGTGGTGGCACGAGGCCGACTACACGAACGACTTCGTCCGCGATCAGGAGACGAAGGGCGACTTTCCGGGCGGCCTGAAGGATCTCGACACCGACAATCCAGATACGAAGGAGGCGCTGATCCGCGCGTTCGAGTACTGGATCGACGTCGCCGACTTCGACGGCTTTCGCATCGACACGGTCAAGCACATCGATCGTCCCGAGGTGAACCGCAACGTGCGCGCATTCTGGGGCGACTTCGCCGACCGGATGCGCGCGAAGGCGAAGTCACTCGGCAAGCAGAACTTCTTCCTGTTCGGCGAGGCGTTCGACGGCAAGGACGATCTGATCGGCTCGTACACGTGGGGCGGTCAGGACGCGCAGGGCGCGTTCGGCCGGCTCGACTCGGTGTTCTACTTCTCCCAGAAGTACCGCGGCATCGACGCGGTCTTCGCGCAGGGCCAGCCGACGAAGAACCTCGAGTGCCTCTACAACTCGCGCGTCGGCCGCAACCCGACCGACACGTTCTGCCAGACGAACGGCTATCCGCAGGGCCCCGATTACCAGCCGACACCGCACGCATCTTCCGCCGACGGTGGCATCGGTCTCGCGCCGCAGCAGGTGCTCGTCAACTTCCTCGACAACCACGATCTGCCGCGCTTCATGTTCGAGAAGAACGACCCGGCGATCCTCAGGTCCGCGCTCATGTACCTCATGACGTGGGACGGCATCCCGTGCGTCTACTACGGCACCGAGCAGGGCTTCGCCGGCGGCGTCGATCCGAAGAACCGCGAGGACATGTTCCGCGGCAACGAGCTGCTCCACCTCGCGCCGTTCGCGACCGACGGCGAGCTGTTCGGCTTCGTGCAGGGCCTCATCAAGATGCGCAAGGACAACATCGCGCTGCGCCGCGGTCAGGTGATGCCCGTGTGGTCGACGACGGTCAGCGGCGCGCGCCGCGACGCCGGCATCTTCGCGTTCGAGCGCACCGTGATGGGCGAGCAGACCGTGCTCGTCGTGTTGAACTCGAGCACGCAGTCGAGCGAGAGCTGCGCACCGACGACCGATGGTGGCGCGTGCCTGAAGACGACCCTCGCGCCCGGCTCGGTGCTGACCGACGTCATGCCCGGCGGCGATGGCGCGACGTTCACGGTCAAGACCGACGGCACCGTCGCGGTGACCGTGCCCGCGCGCTCCGGCCGCGTCCTCGTCAAGAAGTAGCACCGCGCGTTGCGATCGGCAGCATCGCGAGGGACGGCCGCGCGCTAACACCGCGGATCGCCTTCACGCTGCATGGCACGAGAGCCGCTAGAGGCGCGCCCATGGTTCGCCTCGCGCTCGTCGCTCTCGTCCTCGCCTCCTGCGTCGATGCTCCCGACGAGACATCGACCAACGAGCCGCTCGTCGGGGTCGACGGCAGCCAGGACAGCGCCGATCGCAACTGCAACGTCGTGCTGCGCAACCTCGAGCGGCCGTGGACGGGCTTCACGTACGAGACGCACGGCACGAGCTGGGTCTGGGCCGGCACGATCGAGATCTCGGAGGCAGCCGCCGCCGAGGGTCTCGTGCCGACGCTGATCTATCAGGCGGGCTCGGATCCGCAGTGGCGTTCGGTCACGGCGACGCCCGCGCAGGTCGCCGCGACGCCGGGCTTTGCGCGGTTCGACGTCCGCATCTTCGACGGTCTGCCGGGGCCGGGCATGAGCGGCACCGCGCTCGCGAACACGCGCATCCAGGCGGTGCCGTACCTGCGCATGCAGCAGGGTGGCCGCCTGTTCGATCACAACCGCAACGCGGGCGACACCGACAACTACGTGATCGCGTCGCCGGACTTCTCGGTCTGGCGCAACGACTCGGTGTGCGTCCCACCGGCGGGCCCGCAGCGCGCGCGCTTCGTGTTCGACGCGAACTGGACGCACCATCGCGAGGGTGTCCTCGCGCCCGGCGGCGAGGTGTCGATCCAGTACGCGCAGGCGCGCCTCGACGGCTGCCGTTACACGCAGGGTCCGTATCAGCTCTGGGACATCACCGCGCACGTCCGCTTCGAGCCGGGCAACCAGCTGCTCGCCGGCAGCGTGCGCGACGGTCAGTGGACGATCTCCGTGCCGAGCGACGCCCGCCGCGCCGTCGTGTGGTTCGAGTCGACGAGCGCATCGGGCTGTCACCAGTGGGACTCGAACTACGGCGACAACTACGTGTTCGACGCGGCGACGCCGCCGCAGTGGGTCGGCAACATGTCGACGCTGACGACGCGCGACACGAGCGGCGACATCTGCGGCGGCACGCCGGCGCAGCAGGGCTTCTCGTTCGACACGTGGACGCGCCAGCGCGCCGCGATCACGAACCTGTGCTTCCAGGTCTACCAGCCGGGCATGACCGACCACGACGACCCGGACCTGTGGCAGAAGCTCGACGTGTCGCTGCGCTGGCGGCTCGCCGGTCAGAACACGTGGCAGGGGCGCGTGGTCAACTTCGATCGCCGCGTCGATAACGACGCACGCTACGCGCTGTCGTGGCGCGAGCTCGATCCGTTCCGCACGTATCACTGCCCCGAGGTCCGGCCGCAGCCGACGGCCGATGGCCAGTACGCGCAGGTCGCGCTCGAGTACTACGTCGTCGTCAACGGCTACGAGCTGCGCCCCGTGCCGGGCGGCTGGTACACCGGATCGTTCGTCGACTACGCGAACGGGTTCTGGACGGACCCGTCCTGCGGCTTCTAGCTCCGCGAGCGGAGACGCGCCTGCGGCAACCTCGATGGCTCGGGCTCGTCGGAGCCGCGCGATCCGAGCGCGATGATCGGGACGGCAAACACGAGGAGCACGAGGATCGTGCCGACGCCAAACCGCACGACGTGCGCCGGCCACAGCGGCACGGCGCGCTGGAAGATCGAGAAGCCGAACGACACCGCCATCACGAGGAAGCCGGACGGCAGCGTCCATGCGGCCCAGATCCACGCCCAGCGCCGCCGCGGATCGCGATGAACGATCGCAGCGGGGGCGAGCGCGAGCGCGAGGAACAGGATCAGCCAGCCACCGCCGGCGGTCTGCTCGTGGAGGAACGTGTCGTCGAAGTACATGCGGTAGCCGGGCAACTGGCCGACGGTGCCGGTCAGGGCCGCGATCGGAACGACGAGGTGAACGATCCGGCGTAGTCGCCGCGCGAGGGGCGTCGCGAGCTCCTCGGCCGTCCGTGGCCGCGCCGAGAACCAGAATCCCGCGGTCGCGCTGCCGACGACGACGATCGCGATCGTGACCCACGCCGAGACCTCGACGGCCGGCCACGCGCCGAGGTCGCGCTCGTACTGATACGGCGAGCCGCCGATCGCCCAGATCACCGAGGACACCGCGCCCCAGGTCGTCCACAGCCCGAACGTCCGCGGCCGCGGCCAGCACCACACGACGAGTCCCGGCAGGAGCAGGATCGGCAGGAACACGAGCAGCACGAAGTGCGTGCCCGAGGTGCTGCGCAGCACGCTGTGCGCGGTGATCGCCGTGGCGATCGCGGAGATCGTCGCGCCGATCATGAGGGCCGCCGCCACGCGCCGAGCGTTCACGACGACGATCTTGCCATGCGCCCACCGACGACGCATCGAGGATTCCGAGTCGCGCCCGTCGGTGAACCGGACTTGCCGCGACGATCCGTTGCGCACGGGGGCTTTGCACCGATCGGCAACGCGCTAGCATCCCAGCGCCGTGCCAGGAGTTTCCGCGAGTCCGATCGCCCGCCTCGTGGCGGCTCGGTCGCTCAACTCGTTCGGCCGCGCGATCATCAGCCTGACCGTCGGCTGGGAGCTCTACGCCCGCACCGAGTCGACGTTCGTGCTCGGCGCGGTCGGCCTGGTCCAGGTCATCCCGGTCATCTTGCTGTTCGTCCCGGTCGGCGCGCTCGTCGATCGCAGCGATCGCCGCACGCTGACGACGCTCGCCGCCATGGGCGCCGGTGTGATCGGCATCGGCCTCGCGCTCGCCTCGTACTTCGCGGCGCCGGTCGAGGTCTACCTCGGCCTCCTGCTCGTGTTCGGCTGCATCGCATCGGTGATGGCCCCGTCGAGCGTGTCGCTGATCCCGCTCATCATCGCGCGGGAGGATCTCGTCCGCACGAACCAGATCAGCTCGAGCCTGCAGGAGCTCGCGGTGATCACCGGACCGGGACTTGCCGGCCTGGCGTTGAAGGTCGTCGATGCGCACTGGATCTACGCGTTCGTGGCGCTCACCGGCCTCGCATCGGGCACGCTGTTCCGGACGCTGCCGAAGCCGCGCGAGTTCGATCAGGGCACGCCCGCCGCGATCGCCGGCCGCCGCGACTGGCGCACCGGTCTGCGCTTCATCTTTCGCTCGCCGCTGCTGTTGCCGGCGCTGACGCTCGACATGTTCGCGGTGCTGTTCGCCGGCGTGACCGCGCTACTCCCGGCGATCGCGAGCGATGTCCTCCACGTCGACTCGCTCGGCCTCGGCGTGCTGCGCGCGGCACAGTCGGTCGGTGCCGTCCTCATGGCGCTGATCGCCAGCCGGCTGCCCGCGTGGCGCCGTCCCGGTCGCGTGCTGCTGATCGTCGTCGCGCTGTTCGGCGCGGTGACGATCGCGTTCGGCCTCTCGACGTCGTTCGCGCTATCCGCCGTGCTGCTCGTCGCCGCCGGTGCGCTCGACAACATCAGCGTCGTCATCCGCCTGACGCTCGAGCAGATGGTCGTGCCCGATACGATCCGGGGCCGCGTCTCGGCGGTTCACTACGTGTTCATCGGCATGTCGAACGAGCTCGGCGCCGCCGAGTCCGGGTTCGCCGCGGGCGTCATCGGCACGGTACCGGCGATCGTCGCCGGCGGCGTGGTCGCGATGATCGTGGCCGGGTTCGTCGCGGTGAAGTGGCGCGAGCTCGCGAAGATGCCGCCGCTGCACGAGCTGAAGCCCGCCGACGAAACCTGAGCCCTACAAACGGGGACGGTCTTAACTTAGTAAACTTGTGGCGCGGAAGTCCACGGAATCACACGATCGTGTACCGGTAAAATTTACTTGTGGGCTTGCCCGAGCGATTCGGCCAGCGGAATCTGATCTCGATGTCCGGTGGTCGGACGCAACGCCGCGCGCCATGCCGACGGCGCGGTCCAGGCACCTAAGTTAATTTCACCGGTACACGCTCGAGTAGTTTCGAACAGATAGCGCGCACAAGTTAATCAAGTGAAGACCGTCCCCGGATTTAGAAGCGCCAGGCGAGGGTTGCGGTCGCACCGCCGGCAGTTGGCTGCACTTCGACACTCGGCACATTCGGCACGATCCGGCGCGGCTTGTTGATGAAACGGCCCCACACGAGGCCGCCGATCGCGAGCACGCCGCCGCTCGCCATCATGGTCACCGCGATCGTGCCCTTCAGCCGCGCGCTGTCGTGGTCGCGCGCGAGCTGCGGCTGATCTGCCAGGCTGCAGCCGGTCGGACAGACGCGCGCGAAGTCGGCCTCGAACTGATCCATCTGGCTCTGTCCCGCGAACCAGAACGCGAGACCGCCGAATGCGATCGCGCCGCCGGCGCCCGCGGTCGTCCACGGCAGCCACTTCGGCGCCGGGTACTCGTAGCGCACGACATCGTCGAGCGGGACGAGCTGGATTCGATCGGTCGCGGTCGCATTGCCGGTGACGACGACGCGGCGCGAGTACGTCAGGAAGTCCGGCTTCTCGCCGACGAGGACATGCTCGCCGGCGAGGACGCGCTGCTTCTGGCTGCCCGGGCACTGAAACCATGGCTTGCCGTCGAGCTGCACCTGCGCACCGGCCTGATCGCAGCTCGCGTCGATCACGCCGACGCGACCGGCGACGAGCGTCTGGTAGTCGAGCGCCTGGCGATACATCTCCGCCGAGAACGGCGCGTCGCCGAAGCGCAGCGCCGCCTCGAGATCCTCGGCCGCCGCGAGGATCCGGTCCATGCGGATCTCGGTGACCGCCATGTTGAAGCGCACGAGCGGGTGGTCCCACAGCGCGATCGCTTCCTTGTACTTCGCGAGCGCGGGGCCGTGCGCCTGCTGCGCGAACAGCGTGTTGCCCTCGGCGAACAGCGCCTGCGCGCGATCGCGCTGCGCCTTCGAGATGCCTTGCTCCCACGGCGCGTCGGCATACGCCGTCGACGACGCGAACACGAGCACGAGCACGAGCAGCGCGCGCCTCATTTCTTGCCCGCCTTGTTCAGGTCACCGCTGTAGATGTCCTTCTGCTGCGCCTTGAGCCGCTCGATCTCGGCGCGCTTGGCCTCGAGCAGCTTCTCGACCTGCGCCTTCGCAGCCTTGGCCTCGTCGGTCGCGCGGCGGGCCGACGCCTCCGACGCCTGCGCCTTGTTCCTCGCGGCCTGCGCCTCGACGACCTTGCGCTCGAGCTCGAGGTTCGCTGCCTCGAGCTGCTCCTTCGACATCTCCTTCGTGTGCACGACCTCCTGCTCGGCGGCGACCTTCGCCCGCTCGGCGGTCACGCGCGCCTTGTTCGCTGCCTCGAGCTCGTCGTACTTCGTCTGGAGCTGGCCCTTCGCGGTCTCGGCGGCGGCGCGGTCGATCTCTGCCTGCGTCGCCTTCTCGGAGGCGTGCTTCTCCGCCTTCGTGATCTTCCACAGCGCGAGGCTGCCGCCGGCGATCACGAGGCCGAGCGCGCTGAAGATCGTGGCGAGCACGAGCACGCGGCGTCGCTTCGCGCGCTGCGCCTCCGACTTCACGGCGCCGAGGAAGTCGCGCTCGATCGCCGACAGATCGAGCACGTGACGGCGCGCGTGGCCCATCGCGTCGTGCGCCATCGCGCCGCGCCACACGAGGTCCGCCGGCTTGCCCCGCGAGGCCCACTGCTTTGCCGCCTGGCGGAGCTCGTGCACGAAGCCGCGCAGCGCCTGGCTGTCCTCGAGCAGGCGCTTGAGAGCCGGCCACTCGGTGATCAGCATCTCGTGGACGAGCTCGACCGTCGTGCCGTGCTCGGGATCGATGTGCAGCTGGACGAGCCGCGCGCTGACGAGCTGATCGAGGATCCGCTCGACCTCGCGCGCCTCTCTCGCCAGGCCGAGCAGCTCGCTCTGATCGACGACCGCGCGGGTCCCCTCGGGCGTCACGAGCCGCGTCATGATCGCGCGCAGCAGGATCTGGTTCTGCGGCGACACGGTCGCGGCGACCTCGTCGGCATGGCGCGCGAATGCACCTCCGACGCCGCCCATCGCGTTGTACGCGGCGACCGTCAGCAGCTTGTTCTGGCGATCGCGCGCCTCCCACAGCCTCGTCGCGGCGAACGACAGGAGCGGCAGCGCGCCCTTGCTCGTCGCGGCTTGCATCATGTCCTCGACGATCCACGGATCCTCGAAAGAGTAGCCGGCGAGCTCGGCCGGCCGCTCGAGCGTCTGGCGCAGGTTGTCCTGGTCGGGCGCGGTGAGGAAGAACAAGCCGCGCGACAGCTCGGTCAGGAAGTGCTTGTGGCCGGCGAGTCGATCGAGGAAGTCGGCGCGCATCGACAGCACGACGCGCACCGGCGACGTCGGATCGTCGGCCGCCGCGAGCAGCGCGGCGAGGAACACCTTGCGGGCGTCGTCGCTGTCGGACAGCGTGAACAGCTCCTCGAGCTGGTCGACGACGACGAGCACGTGCTCCTTCTTCTTTGCCGCCGCCTCGCGGAGCTTCGCGCCGAACAGCCCGGGCGCATCCGCGAGCTGCTGCATCAGGTCGCTCGACGTCTCGCCGGTCGCCTCCTCGACGACCGCCGCGAGGCGCTGCAGCGGCATCCGGCCGGGCCGCAGCACGCGCACGTTCCAGGTGCCGCCGGCGTCGCGGATCGCCGGGACGAGTCCGGCGTGGACGAAGCTCGACTTGCCGACGCCCGACGGACCGATCACGGCGAGCATCGGCCACACGTCGAGCTGCGCGATCGCCGATCGGATCTCGCTATCGCGGCCGAAGAAGTACTTCGCGTCGCCTTCGCCGAACGCGGCGAGCCCGCGATACGGGCAGACCTCGATGCTCGGGCGGTCGCTGCGCGGCAAGAGGAACGTCGTCAGATCCGCGAGCAGTGCCGTCGCGCTCGCGTAGCGCTCGTGCTTCGGCTTCGCGAGGCACCGGTCGATGATCGCGACGAGGTCGCGCGGCAACGTCGTCACGCGCGCGCCGATCGACGGCAGCGGCGCCGGATCGAGGACGCGCTTGCGCAGCTTGTCGGGCGCCGTCGAGCCAACCGGGTGCACCGCGGCGAGCGCGCGCCAGCACAGCACGCCGAACGCCCAGATGTCCGACTGGTGATCGACGGGGCCGGCGCCCCACTGCTCGGGGCTCATGTACGGCATCGTGCCGACGAGCGAGCTCGCGCCGGTCGCATCGGGCTGCGCCGATGCCTCGACCGCCTCGGTCGCGCGGGCGACGAGGCTCTCGTCGCGGTCCATGATTCGCGCGACGCCGAAGTCGAGCACCTTCACCTGGCCGCGATCGGTGACGAACACGTTGCTCGGCTTGAGATCGCGGTGGACGATGCCGTGCTCGTGCGCGCGCTCGAGGGCCCGCGCGACCGGCACCATCAGCTCGATGAACTGCCGCATCGTCGGCTTGGTGTCGAGCACCTGCGCGAGCGTCTTGCCCTCGAGGAACTCGAGCACCATGTAGGGCAGGCGCTCGTGCTCGCCGACCTCGAAGATCATGACGATGTTCTCGTGCGTGCACCGCGCCGTCGCGCGCGCCTCGACGAGGAACCGCGAGATGAACTGCGGGTCGTCGCGGAGCAGGAACTTGATCGCGACCTTGCGGCCGAGCTTGGTGTCTCGGCCGAGGAACACCTGCCCCATGCCGCCGCGCGCGATCTCGCGGATCAGCTCGAACCGGCCGATCGTCCGGTTGCCCGAGAAGTCGAGCGCGTGCGCCGAGTCGCGACGCTTGCGCGGTGCCCGCCGCGCCTCCGGCTGCTCCGCCGACGTCGACGACGGCGGATCGGACGCGCGCTCGAGGTCGCTGGACGACAGCGATTCCGTCGGCGCAAGGCCCAACGCTCGTACAGCCGTTCTGTCGTCGTCGGTCCCGGCCACCGCGGGATCAATCGTACCCCACCGTCGAGGCGTCGGCAGAGCCGTCAGTGGATTCGCGGAATGATCGGTCGGTTCGCGAGGATGTCGGCCTCGATGGCGGCGAGCTCGCCGGCGCGGGCGCGCCACTGGTCGGGCTTGGTGTCGCGGGCGAGCGCGAGGAAGATGTCGCGGTGCCGGACCTCGGCGGTGGCAAGGCTCGCGTAGAGCTGGGCGTCACGAGGGTCGGGCAGGGCGCCGGCGAGCATGCCGAGGCGCTCGGCGGACCGTCCCTCGATCACCGCGAACACCAGCAGGCGGTCGAGCAGGCGCAGCGGCTCGGGCTTGCGGATCTGGTCGCGCAGCGCGGCCGCGTAGTCGTCGCCGAAGTCGAACGCCGCCGGCTGCTCGCGCCGCTGCATCAGCTGCGTCACCTGGATGACGTGGCGAGTCTCGTCGTGCGCGAGCCGCGCCATCGCCTCGACGAGATCGGTGCGCTCGGGATAGCTGCGGATCAGCGACAGCGCACTCTGCGCGGCCTTGCGCTCGCAGTGGAGGTGGTCCGCGTGCACCGCATCGAGGTCCGACATCGCGACCTCGATCCACCGCGGCCCGGTCGGGACGAGCGGAAGCGCATCCCCCAGCTGTGTGATCGCGTGTTCGTCAGCGTGTTCGGCCACGGATTCGTGTGTACCATCTGCGTCGGTGAAGAAGGAGACGAAGAGGTTCACCGAAGAGTGTCTCGCCGGGCTGCGTCGCGCGCAGGAGCTCCGGCCCGCGATCATCGGTTCGGCAGACCGATCGATCGACGGCACGCTCGTTCCCTACAACGAGCTGTTGACGTCGGCGAGCGCGACCAACGCCATGGCGGGTCTCATGTCGGAGGTTCATCCCGACGAGGCGATCCGCGACGCCGCGCGCGAGTGCGAGCAGGAAGTCTCGCGCTTCTACTCGGACCTGGCGCTCGACCGGGAGATGTACGACGCGCTCGCCGCCGTCGACGTCAGCAAGGCCGACGCCGACACCCAGCGGTTCGTCGAGCACACGCTGCGCGACTACCGCCGCGCCGGCGTCGACAAGCCGCCCGAGGTGCGCGAGCGCCTGAAGGCGATCGACGAGGAGCTGACGCGCCTCGGCCAGATCTTCTCGAAGAACATCTCCGAGGACGTCCGCGTCGTCGAGATCACCGACCCGGGCCGCCTCGCGGGCCTGCCGGCGGACTTCGTCGCGTCGCACCCGGCGGATGCGAGCGGCACGATCCGGATCACGACCGACTACCCCGACTACAACCCGTTCATGACATACGCGGTGGACGATGCGCTCCGCCGCGAGCTCTACATCAAGTTCCGGAGCCGCGGCGATCAGCAGAACGAGAGCGTCCTGCACGACATCCTGAAGCTGCGCGCCGAGAAGTCGTCGCTGCTCGGGTTCGCGAACTGGGCCGACTACATCACCGCCGACAAGATGATCAAGTCGGGCAATAACGCGAGCGACTTCATCGAGAAGGTGTGGAAGCTCGCCGCGCCGCGCGCCGAGCAGGACTACGCCGAGCTGCTGCGCCAGCTCCGCAAGGTCGAGCCGGCGGCGACCGAGGTCTGCGACTGGCAGAAGGTCTGGCTCGAGAACCTCGTGAAGAAGGAGCGCTACGAGGTCGACGCGAGCGAGGTCCGCCAGTACTTCCCGTACGAGCGCGTGCTCGCGGGCCTGCTCTCGATCACCGCCGAGATCTTCGACATCGCGTACGTGCCGGTACCCGACAAGGCGTGGCACGCGAGCGTCCTCACGTACGACGTGACCCGCGCCGGGAACAAGCTCGGCCGCATCTACCTCGACATGCATCCGCGCGAGGGCAAGTACAAGCACGCGGCGCAGTTCCCGCTGAAGGACGGCGTCCGCGGCGTGCAGCTGCCCGAGGGCGTGCTCGTCTGTAATTTCCCGGAGCCGACGAAGGGCGATCCGACGTCCGCCCTCATGGAGCACGACGACGTCGTCACGATGTTCCACGAGTTCGGTCACCTCATGCACCACGTGCTCGGTGGCCACCAGAAGTGGATCACGCAGAGCGGCGTCGCGACCGAGTGGGACTTCGTCGAGGCACCGTCGCAGATGTTCGAGGAGTGGGCGTGGACGCACGACACGCTCGCGCGGTTCGCGCGTCACGTGACCACCGGCGAGGTGATCCCGGACGAGCTCGTCGACAAGATGCGCAAGGCCGACAAGTTCGGTCTCGGCACCGCGACCGTGCAGCAGATCTTCTACGCGGCGATCTCGCTCGGCTTCCACCGCGCGGATCCGGACTCGCTCGATCAGCTCGGTGAGGTGCAGCGCCTGCAGAAGCGGTACACGCCGTTCCGCTACGTACCGGGCACGCGGTTCCACGCGTCGTTCGGTCACCTCGTGGGCTACTCCGCGATGTACTACACGTACCAGTGGTCGCTCGTCATCGCGAAGGACCTCCTCACGCCGTTCGAGAACGCGGGGCTGATGGCGAAGGACGTGACGTTCGCGTATCGCGATAAGGTGCTCGCGCCGGGTGGTTCGCGCGATGCGGCCGAGCTCGTTCGATCCTTCCTCGGACGTGAATACGACTTTGCAGCGTACGAGCGATATCTCGTCTCCTGATCGCTACAAAGCAATACAGTTGATTCGTTGCTTGCCGCGCGCGGATCTCGCATCGTCAAGTCTCAAAGAGGAGACAGAATCAGATGAAGAAGATCACGCTTGCGTTCATGGTTGCGATGGCGTTCGTTTCGCTCGGCGGCTGCAAGAAGAAGGGCGGCGGCGGCGCTGGTGAGGCGATGGCGAAGATGAGCGAGTTCGCCGACAAGATGTGCGCCTGCAAGGACACGGCCTGCGCCCAGAAGGTCTCCGACGAGATGACCAAGTGGAGCCAGGAGCAGAGCAAGAACCAGAAGGAGCCGCCGAAGATGAACGAGGCGGACACCAAGAAGGCGCAGGAGATCGGCACGCGCATGGGCGAGTGCATGCAGAAGGCGATGACGCCTGCGGCCCCGCCGGCTGGCGAGGGTTCGGCGGCTGCCCCGGCCGAGGGTTCGGCGGCGGCTCCGGCCGAGGGTTCGGCGGCGGCTGGCTCGGCGGCCCCGGCGGCCGAGGGCTCGGCTGCTCCGGCGGCGGCTGGCTCGGCTGCGAAGTGATCGCGTCTAGGTCTTGAACTAGGCCTAGCTTCGATTTCGAACGGGCTCCTTCGGGAGCCCGTTTTCTTTTTTCGGCGTCGGCTGCGCTCCTGTTCAGGTCTTGTCGACGTCGCACGGAGATCGGCCGGCGGCGGTTACCAGATCGATTACAAGCCGTGACATTGCCGCGATCGCGGAGAGGCCTCCGCTGGAGCGATTGCCACGATCGGGTATCGTGGCAGCGCATGAACACGCTCGTGTGGATGGCGATGGTCGGTGCGCTCGCGTTGACCGGCTGCAAGGACAAGGGCGCATCCGCAGGCGACAAGACAGTCGCCAAGCTCACCGCGTTTCGCGACGAGATGTGCGGCTGCAAGGACGCCGCGTGCGCGCAGGCCGTCTCGAAGAAGATGACCGCATGGAACGCCGACCAGGCGAGCGGCGGCGCGCCGACCCTCAGCGAGGCGGACACGAAGGCGGCGCAGCAGGTCAGCGACGAGCTGGGCTCTTGCATGCTGAAGGCGCGCGCGACGGGCAGCGGTGCGCCGGGCCATGCCGGCAGCGGCGCGGCGA
>JAEWJO010000650.1 GCA_023386455.1 Pseudomonadota bacterium
GGCTCGGGCCGCGTCACGATCCCGCTCGCGCGCGCCGGCTTCGAGGTCGTCGCGGTCGACGCGAGCGCCGCGATGCTCGGCAAGCTGCGCGCGCGCGTCGCCGCCCTGCCGAGCGCGGTCGCCCGGCGGATCACGGTCCACGAGGGCGACCTCCGCACGTTCTCCGTCGACATCAAGAAGAAGGGCGCGTTCCCGCTCGCGGTCGCCGTCTTCAACGTGCTCGAGCACCTCTACACGCGCGTCGAGGTCGACGCGTGCCTGCGCCGCGTCGCCGAGCACCTCGCGCCCGGAGGCGCGTTCGCGTTCGACGTCCAGCTTCCGGACCTCGCCTGGCTGATCCGCGATCCGCAGAAGCGATGGGCGCGCACCCGCTTCACCGATCCGACGACGAAGCGGCAGATGTTCTACTCGACGAACCACGACTACGATCCGATCGGACAGATCGCGCTCATCCGCCTCTACTACGAGCCGGTCGACGGCAAGGGACCGACGAGGATCGTGAAGCTCTCGCAGCGGAAGTTCTTCCCGGCCGAGCTCGAGACCCTCGTCGCCCACGCCGGACTGCGCGTGATCGAGCGATACGGCGACTTCTCGGGCAAGCCCCTCGACGGAGCGGCCGAGAGCCAGGTCATCATCTGTGAGAAGCCCGATCCTCGTCGAGGAAATGTCGTTTCCCGTCGAGGATTTAGATCGCGTTAGATCCTCGTCGGAAAACGAGTTATCCACAGCTTTTCCTCGTCGAGGATGCGGGAGAGATCTCCCATTCCTCGACGAGAAAAATCGAAAAAAACGATCTTTCCTCGGAGATTTCGGGAGTGTTTGTCAGACGACTCGTGTAGCGTCTTGCCACCCAATTACCCCTAGGGAGGGTCTCAAACCATGGGTGAGAAGATCGCGAAGCTCGGAATCAAGCGTGACAACGACATGATGTACTACATCAAGAGCGGCGACGTGTGGGCGACGCCGCGCAAGAGGCCCGGGCAGCCGAAGGGCAAGGCGGCGAAGGTCGCTGCCGCGGGCATCGAGATGGATTACAGCAAGTACCTCTACTACCTCGACGGCGACGGCGACGTTGCCCGCAAGGAGCGTCAGGTCGGCGGCAGCAAGCGCAAGAAGGGCGGCAAGTCGGCCCCTGCGAAGAAGGCGTCGAAGCCGGCGAAGAAGCCCGCCGCCAAGAAGGCCGCTGCCAAGAAGACCGGCGGCGGTAAGAAGGGCGCGAAGAAGGGCAAGCGGAAATAGTTTCCTGCTCCTTCTCGCTAGTAATCTAGCTTGAAGGTCGAAGGGCTCGTCGCCGACGGGCCCTTCGGCATTTTCGGGGTCGAACAGGCTTCGCGATTTTCAACTCACGGATGCCGCTTTCGGGTGCCGCCTCGACGGCGACGGAATCGGCGGTCGGGCCTTCCCCTGTCGGTTTGCGTTTGCTGTAGCATTTCATCGAGGTGGTGATGCTTCGCCTGCTTTCAAGAGGGCTGTTGGCGGCAGCTCTGAGCTTTGGTTATGTCGCCCTCCACGATCACGGTCGGACCGCATACGCGGATGACGATGACGAGGAGGACGACGGCGGTGGTGACGACGGCGGCGGTGACGAGGGAGAGGGGGAAGAGGGCGAGGAAGAAGACCCCGATGCCAAGGACCAGCCCGAGGTCACCGCCGGCGGCCTGTTCACGCTGAAGACGTACCCGGTCCGCGAGATCTCGCGGCCGCTGACGATGACGCAAGGCATCGGCCAGCTCCGCGCCGCCGTCGGCACGGACCTCAGCGCGAAGGGTGCGTTCGAGACCTTCGGCCTGTCGGTCGAAGGCATCTATGGCGTGAAGGACAACTTCAGCGTCATCGGCGGCATCACCGACGCGTACAACTTCAAGCAGTTTGGCTTCTACGCCGGCTTCGAGGGCGCGCTCGCGTACGACATCGTCGACTTCCGCCTCGCGGCGAACCTGCACCGCTTCGCGATCCCGCGCTTCTGCGGCAACGATCCCGACGCGCCGACGACGTGCACCGCCGACACCGCGACGTTGCCGTCGGGTAACTACGACGCGGCCGGCACGCAGTTCTCGATCGACATCGGGTTCCCGTTCCGCTACGCGATCAAGCCGGAGATCGCGATCGTCGCGCTCCAGACGCTGATGAGCATCGACTTCAACGGCTCGGTGCGCGGCGATCCGAAGATGCGTGCGGCGGGTCTGCCCGCATACTGCAACGGCCTCGGGACCGACGCCGCGGGAATGCCCGCGACCGCCGACGTCATGAACTGCATCGAGAACGGCGCGAAGCCGGACTTGAACCCGTCGATCGGGATCGCGACGAACCCGGTGCCGCCGCTCTCGGTCGTCGTGTTCGGCCAGCTGCGGATTCCCGACTTCGACACGTCGGCCGGCAACTTCCAGGTGCCGGTCACCGGCCGCGTCGAGTTCTCGCCGAACCAGAAGTTCGACATCGGCCTCGAGTTCACGCTGCTGAACGTGAAGCCGCCCGAGGGTCAGAGCCCGATCGATAACCGATTCCTCTCGCTGTTCGTGCAATCGAGGTTCGGTAAGTGAAAGTCTGCCCGCGCTGCTTCACGCGCTTCCCCGACGGGGAGCGGTTCTGCTTGCACGACTCCGCCGTGCTCGTGGAAGAAGAGGACATCGCGCGGCTCGGCCACAACATCGGCAACTACCGGCTCGACAAGATCCTCGGCCGCGGCGGCATGGGCACCGTCTACTTCGGCGAGCACATCTACATCAAGAAGCCGGTCGCGGTGAAAGTGCTGCACCCGCAGTTCGCGCGCTACCAGGAGGCGATCCACCGCTTCCTTCGCGAGGCGCGCGCCGCGACGTCGATCAATCATCCGAACATCGTCGACGTCACCGACTTCGGCATCCTGCCCGAGGGTCCGGTGTACTTCGTCATGGAGTTCCTCGAGGGCAAGAGCCTCGAGGATCTGATCGAGAAGGAGGGCGCGGTCGAGCTGCACCGCGCGCTCAACATCGCGAACCAGATCGCACTCGCGCTCGACGCGGCGCACGCGGTCGGCGTCATCCATCGCGATCTCAAGCCCGACAACATCATGCTGCTCAAGCGGCCCGGTCGACGTGACCTCGTCCGCATGACGCCCGAGCAGAACTGGATCACCGAGCGCGAGGAGTCGTACGACTTCGTGAAGGTGCTCGACTTCGGGATCGCGAAGGTGCTGATCCAGGACGAGCTCATGGCCGAGACCGTCCAGGGCGCCGTGTTCGGCACGCCCGAGTACATGTCTCCGGAGGCCGCGCGCGGCGAGGACGTCGACCACCGCGCCGACGTCTACTCGCTCGGCGTGATCCTGTTCGACATGCTGTGCGGCCGACCGCCGTTCGAGGCACCGCAGTCGAGCGAGGTGCTGTCGATGCACATCCACCAGCCTCCGCCGTCGCCGCGTGAGTTCGCGCCGCATCGGGAGATCACGGAGCAGGCCGAGTCCGTCATCCTGAAGGCGATGCAGAAGGACCCGGGCAAGCGCTATCAGGACATGGTCGAGTTCCGGCGCGACCTCGAGATCAGCTATGGCTCGATCACGTATCGCCGTCGTGGTGCGCCCATACGTGGACTGGAGCCCAGGGGCGTCGAGGCGCGGGCTCCGAAGAAACGCCTGACGGAAGAGCTCGACGAGTGGATCACGAACGACCCCTCGGGGATGTCCGTCGA
This sequence comes from Pseudomonadota bacterium, assembly GCA_023386455.1. Classification (GTDB taxonomy): domain Bacteria; phylum Myxococcota_A; class Polyangia; order Haliangiales; family Haliangiaceae; genus JABFXX01. The sequence continues at coordinate 3,667 of JAEWJO010000650.1, forward strand.
GCAGGCCCGCATGTCGGCCCTCGTCGAGAATGCAGAGAAGGCGTTCACGCCCAGCGGCATGTCAGCCGCGGAGGCCGAGCGCATTGCCAACGCCCTCGACCGTGCGCTCGACGATGACGAGTAGCGCGTGCTAGGTTGAGCCGGTGTCTGCAAATCAAGCCAACCAGTCAGGGCAGATCACGCTTCGTAAGGACGTGAAGTTCAACGGCGTGAAGGTCTTCTCGGCGACGATGGTGGCGGATAGGGATCAGCTGGGCGAGAAGGTGACCGCTTGGATCGCGGCCAACAAGGACCACAAGAAGGTCACCGACATCGTGATCACGCAGTCGTCAGACGAAGCGTTTCACTGCATCGCGATCACCGTCTTCTACTGGGAAGAGCGGTCGTAGCCACCCGCTCTGGAGGCCTCTACGCGGAAGCTGAACTTCTCGTCGGGACCGGCGGTCCTCCCCGAGGAGGTCTTGCGCCGCGCGCAGGAGGCCATCCTCGACCTCGACGGATCCGGCATCGGGATCCTCGAGCACTCGCACCGGGGGCCCGAGTTCGGCCGCGTGCTCGACCGGACCGAGGCACTCGTGCGCGAGGTCGGTGGGATCGGCGATGACTTCGCGATCCTGTTCGTCACGGCAGGCGCGACGCAGCACTTCGCGATGGTGCCGCAGAACTTCCTCGGCGCCGGTGAGACGGTCGACATCCTCCATACCGGTGTGTGGTCGGGCAAGGCGATCGAGGAGGCTCGGCGCGTCGGCAACGTCCACGTCGCGTGCGACGGATCCGGCGCCAACTTCGCGAGCATTCCGAGCGAGCTGTCGTGGTCGAAGCAGCCACGCTACGTCCACTACACGAGCAACGAGACGATCTACGGCACGCAGTGGGCCGCGCCACCGACGGCACCGGCACCGCTCGTGTGCGACGCGTCGAGCGACATCTTCAGCCGGCCGCTTCCGCTCGCGAACCACGGCCTCGTCTACGCCGGCGCGCAGAAGAACCTCGGCCCGAGCGGCATCTCGCTCGTGATCGCGCGCAAGGACTTCATCGAGACCGGCAGTCGCACGCTGTCGCCGCTCGCGCAGTACCGCACGTACGCGGCCGAGCGGTCGATGCACAACACGCCCAACACGTTCGGGATCTGGATGATCGGCGAGGTGTGCGCGTGGATCAAAGCCCAGGGCGGGCTCGCCGCGATGGCCGAGCGCAACGCGCGCAAGGCGGCGCTCCTCTACGACGCGCTCGATCACTCGTCGATCTGGAAGCCGCACGCCCTGCCCGGCAGCCGCTCGAACATGAACGTCACGTGGCGCGGTCCGAGCAAGCAGGTCGAGGACGAGCTGATCGCGAAGGCCGAGGCCCGCGGCATGAGCGGCCTGCGCGGCCACCGCTCCGTCGGCGGCATGCGCGCCAGCATCTACAACGCGTTTCCAGAGGACGGCGTGCGCCGCCTCGTCGAGCTGCTCCACGAGCTCGAGCGATGACGTTCCTCACGGCGGCGGGCGAGCGGGCGCTCGAGGACGCGGTCACCGCGATCGAGTCGGTGTCGTCCGCCGAGATCATGATCGCGATCCGGCCACGCGCACGCGACTTCATGCTGCAGCACGCGATCGTCGCCGCGGTCACCGCCGTCGGTCTGCTCGCGTTCCTGCTCTACTCGCACCTGACGTTCACGCTGTGGCAGATCCTGACGCTGCCGGTGATGGCGGCGATCTTCGCGGCCCTGCTCGTCGAGGCGATTCCCCCGCTCTACCGCGCGCTCGTCCCGGCGCGGGTTCGCAGCGAGCACGCGTACGACGCGGCGTGCGTGACGTTCGTCCAGCGCGGCGTGCACGCGACGCGCGACCGCACGGGAATTCTCGTGTACATCGCGCTGCGCGAGCGGCAGGTCGAGCTCGTCGGCGACGTCGGGGTGCTCCAGAAGGTCGGCATCGAGCAGCTCGCCGCTTGGGCTGGCGCGCTCGAGGCGGTGCTGCCGCGTGGCGCCGAGGCACTCGCGGGCCAGCTCGCGACGCTCGCGCCAGCGCTCGCCGAGGCGTTGCCGCGGCGGCTCGACGACATCGACGAGCTCGCGAGCTCGATCCAGCATCTCGGTGCACCACCGCGCCGGCGCCGCGGGGTCGCGTGAGGCGCGCAGCTCTTGCGCTCGTGGTCGCGAGCGTGGCGCGCTCCGCCGCCTCTGCGCTCGCGCGGCCCGGCGGCACCGGCAGCAGCGG
>JAEWJO010000663.1 GCA_023386455.1 Pseudomonadota bacterium
GTCTTAAGTTGGTTAAGTTGCGATCCGTAACTCGCGATAGATCCACGACTCGGTACCGGTGAAATTAAGTACGCGATGCGGACCGACGCGTGTCCATTCACAGCGCGGCGACATGCCGACAACTTAAAAAGACCGGTACCGCCCCGAGTCATCTCGGGGTGTTACAGCGCGCAACTTAACCAACTTAAGACCGTCCCCGCTTTAGGTGGCGCCGGCGGCGATCACGCGCTCGCGCAGGCGCTGCGACTCGACGAGGGCCTGCGCGGTCGTCGGCCGCTTCGCCGGATCGGGCTCGGAGATGCGATCGAGGTGGGCCTGCACGTCGGGTGCGACGCTCGGCGCCTCGGCGAACACGTCGGGTGGAAGGCGGAAGTCCTCGGACGCGCGGCGGCCACCGATCACGCCCTCGCGGGAACCGGGCGTGCGGCCGGTCAGCATCTCGAACAGGACGACGGCACTCGCGTAGACGTCGGCGGCCGCCGACAGCTCACCGCGGCGCTGCTCGGGCGCCATGTACGCGAGCGTGCCGACGGCCTCGCGCGAGGTCTTGCCACTCGGCGTCGCCGTCGCGGTCGCCTGGCCGCTGACGTCGGGGAGGTGCGCGACGCCGAAGTCGCCGAGCATCACCTCGACGCCGGGCAGATCGGCGTCGCGGCGGAACATCAGGTTTGCCGGCTTGAGATCGCAGTGGATGATTCCTCGACGGTGAGCCGCCGCCAGCGCCGACAGGATCTGGCCGTGGCGCTCGAGGCCGCGGCGCAGCGAGCGAGGGCCGCGCTCGCGCAGGACGTCGCGCAGCGTGCCGCCGGCGGCGAGCTCCATGACGATCCGGCGCGATGCCTCGTCGAGATCGAGCACGGCGACGACGTTGGGGTGACGGAGCGAGGCCATCACGCGTGCCTCGTGGAAGAAGCGCGCGAGCGCGTCGGCGCGCTCGGTCCCGGCGAGGTGCGGGTGGAGCAGCTTGACCGCGACGTCGCGATCGAGCTCGGCATCGCGTGCGAGGTAGACGACGCCCGTCGCGCCGCGCCCGAGCTCGCGCATGAGGCGGTAGCGCGCGCCGGCTTGCACGCCCGCGACGTCGCCCGCCGCGATCGTCTCGCCGGCGACCGGCGCACTGCGACCGGTCAGCTGGCGCAGGCGCTCGACGCGAACGCGCACGTTCGGATAGTCGACATCGCGGCCGAGCACGGCCTCGTAGTGGCGAAGCGCGCGCTCGTGGTCGGCACGCTTCCGCGCGTGCTCGGCGAGCAGGTAGTGGGCGCGCAGCGCGAACGGCTCGAGGTGGACGAGCTGCTCGAGGTGAGGGATGGCGGTGTCGAGCTCGCCGCGCTGCTCGTAGCGCTCGACGAGCGCGGCACGCAGCGGCGCGGTGTTGGCGGCGGGCACCTCGGGGACGGTCAGCAGCTTCTCGGTCCACTCGATCGCGAGGCGCTCGTGGCCGGACTTCCACAGGCCGTCGATCTTCGCGAGCACGTCGGGCTGTCCGACCTCGTCGCGGCGCTTGCCGTCACCGAGGTCCGAGACGAGCTGAGCGAGGAACACCTCCTCCTCGCTCGACAGGTGCAGGGGCTCCGGCGCCGGCGGGGGAATCGCCGGGGGTTGGGTCTGCCGGCCGAACATCCGGCGCCACCACGAAGCCATGATGCTCGACTCTACCCGACGTCGATCTCGTCGCCATCCGCGACGATGCGATCACCGCGGATCAGCTGGACGCGCAGGTCGCCGAGTGGCTCGTCGTTGAACATGACGTCCTTGCAGGTACCGCGACCGAGCAGCGGCCGCCCGCCCTGGAACACGACATCGAGTCCGACGCCGAGCGGCGCGAGATCGAGGCGCGTACCGCTGTCGCCCGCGATCAGCGCGACGCCGCGATCGAGCCCGTTCGTGACGCGGAGGATCAGCGCCTCGCCGTCGCCGACCGACTCGAACTCGAGCGTGCACTCGTTGCCGAGCCCGAACTTGCCGGCGCCGGCGAGCGGGACCCTGCCGACGAGCGGCAGGCCGGCCACCGACGTGCCGTTACGCGAGTCGAGGTCGCGCAGCTCGAAGCCGCCGGCGGTGCGATCGATCTCCGCGTGCTGGCGCGAGACGCCGCCGGCGCGCAGCGGCAGGTCGCACAGCGGATCGCGACCGAGGACGATCTTCGGCGCCGCACACGCGACGATCACCGGCTTGCCGCGACGCTTGAGGTCGACCTTGCCGGCGGTGAGCAGCGCGGTGTCGAGCTGGTCGAGGAGCCTGCGGTACTCGCCGGCCTGATCGCTCGCGGCGATCGCGCGAACGAGCTCGGCGCGCGCATCGTCGCGGCGGCCGACGCGCATGTGCGTCTCGTAGCCCGCGAAGCCGTCGGCGACCTCGCGATCGCGCAGGTACTTCACGTCGTCCTTCGACAGCGCCTGCTCCATCTTCTCGACGAGACCACCCGCGGAGTACGCGAGCGCGGCGGCCTGGTGGTCGCCGATGCCCTCGAGCGCCTCGCCCGCACTCGCGTGGTCGTCGCCGAGCTGGAGCATCTCGGCGGCCTCGCGGATCTTGTTGCGGTCGCGCTCGGTCGCGATGCCTTCGGCCTTCGCGTTCTCCCACAGCGCGCGGCCGAGCGCCTTCGCCGCGCGCCGGCGCAGCTCCGCGTCGTCACCAGCCCAGCGCAGTGCATCGCGCAGCGCCGCGATCTCGCCCTGTCGCGTCCCGGCCCGCGCGGCCCGCGCGAGGTGCATGCGGACCGCGCCCTCGTGCTCGCCGGCGAGCGCATAGC
>JAEWJO010000695.1 GCA_023386455.1 Pseudomonadota bacterium
GCGCTCGCCAACGACCTCGTACGGACGGGCCGCATGTTTGCCGAGCTCGGGCTCGAGGCCGAGGACGCGTGGTTCGTCGCGCAGTATCCGGCGGTGTTCTCGGTCGCCGACGCGAGCGAGGTCGGGCTGTCGGGCCTGCTCGCGCTTCGTGCCTATCGCGAATGGCGCAAGCTGAGCTCGCTGTCCGCCGGCGAGGCGCGCGACCTCGCGTTCCAGTACCACGTGCGCGCGCATGGCGGCGCGAGCCTCGCGCCGGCTGCGGTGTTCGCCTCGGCCGCCGCGGTGCCGGTGTTCGCGAAGGCACTCGCCGCGCCCGAGCACGCCCCGCTCGTACTCGGCCCCGCGCCGGCACCCTCCCCGGAGGCCATCGTCGCGAGCCCGCTGGCTGCGGCGGAGATCGAGCGATGGGCCGAACGTGCCGGTCTCGATGCGACGGTCCTGCGGTCGGTGCTCGAGTCGGTCCAGCTGCCCGTGCGCGCCACGGCCGGCTTCGCGCGCGCGCTCGAGCTGTATCGACTGTGCACGACCCTCGGGATCCGCGGCGGCTCGCTCGACAAGCTGACCGCGCGCGACTTCGACGGCCTCGAGGCGACCGCGCTGTGGTTGCTCGGCCTGCTCCACAAGAAGTACCCCGACGAGGTCGTGCGCGCCGAGCGGATCTCGAAGCACACGCGCGCGCTCGACGAGCGTCGCCGCGATGCTCTGTGCGACTACATCATCTCGCGGCAGGCGACCCTCGGGTTCGTCGACCGCGCGGACCTCTACGCGTACTTCCTGATCGACGTCGAGATGGCCGGGTGCTTCGACACGTCGCGCCTGGTCGCCGCGATCTCGAGCCTGCAGCTCTACGTCTATCGCTGCCTGATGAACCTCGAGACTGCGAAGTCGGACGGGCTTGCGGTGCTGCCGAAGATCGACGCCGAGGACATCCAGCACGAGTGGGAGTGGCGCAGGAACTACCGGGTGTGGGAGGCGAACCGCAAGGTCTTCCTCTATCCCGAGAGCTACCTCGAGCCCGAGCTTCGCGACGACAAGACGCCGCTGTTCGAGACGCTCGAGGACGATCTGCTCCAGCGCGAGATCACGCTCGAGTCCGCGCAGGAGGCCTATCACGACTACCTCGCAACGTTCTCGACGCTCGCGAGCCTGAAGGTCGTCGCGTCCTGCCTCGACGACGACAACGATACGTTCTGGTTCATCGCGCGGTCGCACTCCGATCCGTACAAGTACTTCCTTCGCCGCTGCCACTACGGCTCGATGCGATGGGAGCCCTGGGAGGCGATCGACGTCGGAATCAGCGCACCCTCGGTGTCGGCGCGTGTCCACCTCGGGCGCCTCTACCTGTTCTGGGCGGATGTCTCGTCGGCCGAGAAGACCGACTTCGTTGGCGGCAGCTCGATGTTCACCGGAATCGAGCACCAGGTGAAGGTCCAGTACACGTACCGCGAGAGCAACGGACGGTGGGCTGCGGCCCAGAAGCTCCTGTTCCTCGAGCATCTCCTCGATCGCTCCATCACCGACGAGACCCCGCAGGTCCTGAAGGATCTCGTGCCCGAGAACTTCGCGTTCTTTGGCATCAACAAGGCGCGCTCTCGCAAGATGGCGACCACGTTCCGGGGGACCAAGACCTACCAGAAGGTGTTCACGACGGTCCTCGACGACACGACGCTGCAGCTCCACTACTACCGCGAGTTCGTCCGCACCGACGCGGAGATCAAGGTCAAGCACGTCGACGCCGATCCTCCGAATCCGCCGCAGATCCACTACACGTACGAGCCGGTGTCGGACAAGATGATCGACAAGGTCGTCGTCAAGCTCGGCGCGAACACGTTCGAGATCAACGCCAAGTACTCGCCGAGCTTGCTCTACTACCGCACGAAGCTCGACCTCGTCACGAACGCGCTGTCCGGGGCGACCTCGAGTCCCTACGCGACCGCGTACGACGACGAGAAGGTGCCGTACCCCAACGTCGTCGCCGAGGACATGTACTTCGACGGCAGCAGCGGCGTCGGCGCGATCGGAGTCTACTTCGAGGAGAACGCCGACGATTCAGACCTGTCGTGGATCGCGCTGATGCGGCGACGTCACGCGATCACCTCGCGTCCCGCGGCAACCGACGCGATGCTCGTCACCGCGAAGAAGAAGAACGGACAGCTCGTCTCGAATGGCATCAACGCGAAGAACGCGCACGATGCGATCTGCATCACCGGGCGGCCGTCGGATACCGTGATCCAGCACTGGAAACACCAGCACTGGGTGCACAAGCGCAGCACGAACTTCACGCCGCGGCGCCTCGCGACGCGCATCAACACGACGCTCGACCGCTACCTGACCGAGCGTCTCTTCACCGGCGGTCTCGAGCAGTTTCTGACGCTCGAGACCCAGACGACGCAAGGCGAGCTCTCCGTGCTGTTCCAGACGTCCGACGCCGGCCAGCTCCAGTTCCAGTCCGAGCCGTACGGGGTGCTGCCGTTCGGCGGCGCGTTCGGGACCTACTACAAGGAGCTGTTCTTCCACATCCCGTTCTTGATCGCGAACCAGCTCAACGCGCAGGGCCGCTACGAGGACGCGAAGCACTGGTACGAGAAGATCTTCAACCCGATGGCGCCGGCGCCGGCCAACGATCCAAACGTCGGTCACCGGGTCTGGCAGTACTTCGAGCTCAGGGACGTCAGCGTCCCGAAGCTCAAGGACCTGCTGACGAATGCGGCCGCCATCGAGGTCTATCACGACGATCCGTTCAATCCGCACGCGATCGCGCGGCTGCGCCTCAGTGCGTACCAGAAGGCGATCGTGATGAAGTACGTCGACAACCTCATCGACTGGGGCGACGACCTGTTCACGCAGGCGACGATGGAGTCGGTCAACGAGGCGATCATGCTGTACGTCCTCGCCGCCGAGATCCTCGGGCCGCGGCCGATCAGCGTCGGTCCGTGCGAGACGGCCACCGACGAGCAGCTCACGTACGCGACGCTCGGTCCCGCGATCGAGCAGGGCTCCGAGTTCCTCATGTACGTCGAGAACCTGTACAACCAGATCGCGGTCGAGTCGACGCTGCTCGGCTCGGTCACGGCCGTCGGCGCGACGAGCCTGCGCAACGGGGCGACCGCCGCCGCGCGCGTGGAGCTGCGCCCCGAGCTGACGAGCTACGCGACGGCGCGGCCCGGTACGCGGAGTCCCGGCAGCACCCGAGCTCCTGGTGGGCGGCGACCCGGTGGCCGGCGTCCAGGCCTCGAGCGCCAGTACATCCCGGCGTTCTGCGTCCCACCGAACGAGGTGCTGTTCGCGTACTGGGACCGCCTCGAGGATCGGCTCTACAAGATCCGGCACTGCCTCGACATCAACGGCGACCCGCTGAAGATTCCGCTGTTCCAGCCGCCGATCGATCCGATGCTGCTCGTGCGCGCCAAGGCGGCCGGGCTGTCGATCGAGAGCGTCGTCGGTCCGCTCGTCGAGCCGGTGCCCGCGTATCGCTTCACGTACCTCGTCGAGAAGGCGCGGCAGTATGCGGGAACCGTGCAGTCGCTCGGTAGCGCGCTCCTGTCCGCGCTCGAGAAGAAGGATGGCGAGGTGTTGTCGCAGCTTCGCTCGACGCACGAGCAGAACATCACGAAGCTGCAGCGCGCGACGAAGCAGCACCAGATCGACGAGGCACGTGCGCAGCAGGCGGCGGCGCTCGCGCAGCAGCGAAGCGCGCAGGCGAAGGTCGACCACTTCACGAACCTCATCGCGTCGGGGCTGAATACCTGGGAGTCCCTGCAGCAGGTGTTCAAGCACACGAGCACGGGCCTCAAGACCGCCGAGGCATCGCTCCACCTGCTCGGCGGTATCGTGTGGCTCCTCCCCGACACCGGCAGCCCGTTCGCGATGAAGTACGGCGGCAGTCAGCTCGGTGCGAGCCAGGAAGCGTTCGCCCAGTGGTACGCGAGCATGTCGGGATTCGCGGAGACCGCCGCGAGCTCGGCCGGACTCGAGGCGTCGTTCCAGCGGCGCGGTGAGGACTGGGATCAATCGCTGACGCTCGCGACCGAGGAGCTCGCGGGCGCAGAGCAGCAGGTGAGGGCGGCCGACCTGCGTGTCCAGATCGCGGAGCGCGATCTCGATCTGCTCGATCGCCAGCTCGAGCATGCGGCCGAGGTGCACGAGTTCCTGAAGGCAAAGTTCACGAATACCGAGCTGTACACGTTCCTCTCGGGGGAGCTGATGAAGCTCTATCGCGAGGCGTACCAGCTCGCGTCCCGTGTCGCGCGTCAGGCGGAGCGCGCGTTCCAGTTCGAGCGCGACTCGACGACCTCGTACATCCTCGCGGACAACTGGCAGTCCGAGCGCTCGGGGCTGCTCGCCGGCGAGCGCTTGCAGCTCCAGCTCGCGCGCATGGAGAAGGCGTATCTCGAGACGAACCTGCGCGAGCTCGAGGTGCGGCAGTCGTTCTCGCTCCTGCAGATCGCGCCCGACGAGCTCCAGACACTCCGCCAGACCGGCGGCTGCGAGTTCACGATCGACGAGGCGTGGTTCGACGTGCTCTATCCGGGGCACTACCGCCGCTTCATCAAGTCGGTCCGCCTCACGATCCCGTGCGTCGCGGGGCCGTACGTCAATGTCGCCGCGAAGCTCCAGCTGCTCGGTAGCCAGGTGCGCCGCGTGCCCGATGTCGATCCGGGCCAGATCCTCGACGTCCCGCTGACGATGACGCGCACGATCGCGACGAGCAGCGCGCAGAACGACGGTGGCACGTTCGAGCTGAACTTCCGCGACGAGCGCTATCTGCCGTTCGAAGGGGCCGGCGCGGTGAACAGCACGTGGTCGCTCGCGCTGCCCGGTCAGCTGCGGATGTTCGACTACGCGACCCTCGCGGACGTGATCGTGACGATCGACTATACGTCGCGTTACGACGGCGCGTTCTCGGAGGCCGTGCAGACGAACCTGCTCGATCGGGTGAAGGACTACGCGCAGCAGCGCGGACTGTTCCGCCTCGTCAGCATGCGGCACGAGTTCCCCGACGCGTTCTACCAGCTGTGCAATCCGCCGCCCGGACAGTTACCGGCGACGACGTTCTCGCTCGAGCGGCGCCATCTGCCGGTGTGGCTCGATGACCAGACGCTCGACATCTCGCAGGCGGTCGCCGTGTGGCCGCAGGCGAAGCCCGGGGCGACCGTCGATGCACCGGCGATGGGGCTCTCGGTCGGCGGCACGGCCGTCGGAGGCTGGGCGAGCGATGGCGCGGGGAGCAGCCGCGGAGCCGTGAACCTGGCGGGGTCGCCGATCCGCGCGTACCCCGTCGCGGCCACTGCGGTCGACAGGTCCGCGCTCGCCGACATCGTCCTCCTCGTCCGCTACTCGATCGCATGAGCCCGCGATGAGCGAACCCAAGCAAGGCCATCCGATCCTCGGCCGATCGGCGACGACGCCACCGGCGGCGGTCGAGGTACCGCAGCTCGCGCTCGCGAAGGGCGGCGGCGCGCACAAGCCGATCGACGATGCGTTTCGCGTGAACGCGGTGTCCGGGACCTCGTCGATGTCGCTCGCGCTGCCGACGACAGCGGGACGGACGGCGCCGGCACTGACGCTGCGCTACGACTCGGGCAACGGCAACGGTGCGTTCGGACTTGGCTGGGCGCTCGACATGCCGGCGATCACGCGCCGCACGGACAAGCGGCTGCCGCGGTACCGCGACGAGGATCTGTTCTCGCTCGCGGGCGCCGACGAGCTGGTGCCGGTCCTTCGCGACGATGGTACGCGCTGGGAGACCTCCGAGGGTGGCGTCCACGTGCAGCGGTACCGGCCGCGCGTCGAGGGCGCGTTCGCGCTGATCGAACGGATCTGGATCGAGGGCGAACCGACGTTCTACTGGAAGTCGACCTCCGGAACCAATCACGTCACGTTCTTCGGGCTCACGCCGGAGTCGCGCCTCGCCGATCCCGACGATCCGTCGCGCGTGCTGCGCTGGCTGCCGTCGCTCGGTCACGACGATCGCGGCAACGTCCTCGTCCACGAGTACAAGGCGGAGGACGGCGCACCCGGACCGGCAGGGCCGCACGACGCGAACCGGTTCGACGAGCTCGGGCGCCCGCGGTTCACGCAGCGCTACCTGAAGCGAGCCCGCTACGGCACTCGCGAGCCCTGGTATGCGACGTCGACGTACGCGCCGGTGATCCCGGAGCTGACGTTCGCGTTCGAGCTCGTGTTCGACTACGGCGATCACGGCGAGCCGGTTCCCGACGATGCGGTGACGGTCGCCGTCCCGTTCGTCGAGGATCGACCATGGCCCGCGCGCAGCGATGCCCACTCGGACAGTCGCGGCGGCTTCGAGGTCCGGACGCTGCGGCTGTGCCGCCGCGTGTTGATGTTTCATCGCTTCGCCGAGCTCGGCGAGGCGCCGCAGCTCGTGAAGTCGCTCGACCTCGCGTATGCGAGCTCGCAACCGGGGACGGCCCAGCTCGCCGAGGTGACCTACCTGGCAAGCGCACGCACGCGCGGCTACTCGCGCACGGGCGACGAGCTGTACGCGGTCTCGGCACTGCCATCGCAGCACTTCGCGTATCAGCCGCTGCACTGGCAGGCCGAGATCCGCGAGCTCGCCACCGAGGACCTCGCCGGGCTCCCGGAGGGCCTCGGCGACGCGTATCGCTGGGTCGACCTGTGGAACGAGGGCATCGCAGGCATCCTCAGCGAGCAGGCGGGCGCGCTGTACTACAAGCGCAACCTCGGCGAGGGTGCGTTCACCGCGCCGCGCGCGCTCCTGGCGCAACCGTCCGTGCACGGGCTCGCGAATGGCGAGCTCGCGGTCGCCGACCTCGACGGCGATGGCAGTCGTCAGCTCGTCGCGCCGGGGCACGGCTACTTCGAGCTCGATCAGCTCGCCGACAGCTGGCGGCCGTTCGAGTCGTTCGACACGATGGCGCACGTCGACACGGCGTCACCTCACGTCCTGCAGATCGATCTGGATGGCGACGGTCGCACCGACCTCCTCGTGACCGAGGACACGGCGGTGCGGTGGTACCGATCGCGTGGCCGCGCCGGCTACGCCGAGGGCGAGAGCGTCCCGCCGGCTCGCGACGAGGAGCACGGCCCGGTCGCGGTGTGGAGCGATCGCACCCAGCGCCTGTTCCTGGCCGATCTGTCGGGAGACGGACTCGCCGACATCGCGCGCGTGCGCGACGGCGAGGTCTGCTACTGGCCGAACCTCGGATTCGGCCGGTTCGGCGCGAAGGTCGCGATGGCGAACGCGCCGCGGATCGGCGCGACGTTCGACCCGCGCCGCCTCCAGCTCGCCGACCTGACGGGGACCGGCGCGAGCGATCTGCTGTACCTCGACGGCACGCGCGTGCAGGTCTGGCTCAACCTCGCGGGCAATGGCTGGAGCGAGCCGTATGCGATCGAGCTGCCGGATACGGTGCTGCCCGAGCGGATCCAGGTGATCGATCTGCTCGGCAACGGCACGCCGTGCCTCGGGGGGGGGGGGGGGCCGGCACCCCCCGC
>JAEWJO010000780.1 GCA_023386455.1 Pseudomonadota bacterium
CGGCGACCACGCGCGCGACCGGCATCCGGCCGCTGCCGCCGCCCCCGCCGCGCCGGAGGCCACAGCCGTGATCCGTGGCGCTCGCTCCCGCCTCGCCGTGCTCGTGCTCCTCGGCGCGCTCGGAACACTCGGCGCCAGTGCACGCGCGAACGTGTGGGACGACGCCGTCGCGCGCGGCAAGCCCGACCCCGCGCAGGACACGTACGACAGCGAGATGCGCTCCGGCGACGAGCATGCATCGCTCGCGAGCGCGCACGGCCTGTCGCCGAAGGAAGTCCGCCGCCAGATCCAGCTCGCCGTGACGTCGTACAAGAACGCCGCCGCCGCGAAGCCGAAGGAGGGCGAGCCGTACTTCCGGATCGGCCGCACGCTCTACTCGTTCTTCCTCGAGTGCAACGATGTCGTGATCGCGCTGTCGCTCCGCTCGCCGTTCTGCAGCGCCGATCCGCGCGCGTTCGATCGCAAGCATGCCGAGGAGATCATCGAGGCGTGGAACGCGTTCGAGGCGCGCGCGCCACTCGATCCGCGATTCGGCGTCGGCGGGTTCGGCGAGACCGAGATCCTGTTCCGCCGCGCGATCCTCCACACGAAGCTCGCGACGCCGTCCCACCTCGAGGCGGCCGCTTCCGATTACGAGAAGATCCTCGCGCGGCAGGACACTGCCGGCGACGCCGTCAGCGAGAACGTCGTCGGCAACCTCGCCGAGACCTACATGATGCTGAACCGCATGGACGAGGCGATCGAGATGTACAAGATCGCGCTCCGCGGTGGCGGCGCGGGCGAGACGTCGACCTGGTATGGCTTCGCCGTTGCATTGGACCGCGACGAACGCACTCAACAAGCCATCGAGGTCATCCAGTCACTCGGCGACGAGCAGCGCAGCGCCTTCCACCGCAAGGTGATCCAGGGCGACACGTTCTTCGTTCCAGAGGGCGAGAAGCATTACTACTTCGCGCTCTCGGACGAAGCCTTCGGTCTCGATGAGGAAGCGATCGACAATTGGAAGAAGTACATCGCATCAGGCGCACATCCCGAGTTCCAGCCGCGCGCCAAGGCACACCTCGATGCACTGCTCGCGAAGAAGCGACGCAAGGGGGGTGTTCCGTTCGACCCACCATGGCGCGGCATACTCAGGTGAGACATCTCTTCCTCGCGGCGAGCCTGCTCGTGCTCGCAGCGGCCGGACCCGCGCACGCGCAGTCGAAGAAGTACCCGCCGGTCGCTCCTGATCAGGAGCTGATCGAGGAGAAGCACTCCGACCTGTGGGATGGCGCGCTCCATCCCGATCTCAAGCCCTACCGCGACCTCGTCCGCGAGGCGAAGAAGCTGATCGAGCGCGGCACCGCCGACGACGTCAAGGTCGCGATCGAGAAGCTCGACATGGCGGCGAAGCGCGTGCCCGGCGAGCCCGACGCGTTCGTCGTGCGCGGCACCATCTACCTCCAGCAGCGGCAGTGGGCGAAGTGCGCCGCCGACCTCGCAGCCGCCGAGGCGACGAACAAGGTCGGCGACGACCGCCGCACGCGCACCCGCATCGATCTCGGCGTCTGCTACGCGCGCGCCGGCAAGACCGGCGATGCCGAGCGCATCCTCGTCGCCGCCGCCGCGAGCGCGACGACGAACAAGGGCGAGCTCTACATGCGCCTCGGCGAGACGCGCGTCGCGCTCGGCAAGCTCGACGAGGCGATCGACTCCCTCGAGGCCGCACTCGACCAGACCGACTCGCCGAACGAGCTGACGCGCTGGCTGCTCGCGCTCGCCTACGACCGCGCCCGCCGCCCGAACGATGCGCTCGAGAACGCACAGAACGCGAAGCGCTACGACCAGTCGATGTCGCAGATCACGTCGCCGCGGCAGCCGCTGCTCGGCGCCGGCGACACCGAGTACATGCAGGGTCTCGCGTACCTCTACGCGATGCCGCGCCCCGAGTACGCCCTGCTCTACTTCCGTCGCTACCTCTCGCTCGCCGGTGACAGCCCGTGGAAGAAGCGCGCCGAGGAGCACGTCCGCGAGATCGCGGCGATGAAGCTGCCGGCGCGCGACACGCTGACGAACAGCGGCTCGGCGGCGGTCTCGATCGACGACCTCAAGAAGAGCCTCGAGAAGCCGTACCCGATGCTGCGCCATTGCGTCGCCAAGCTGCCGCTCTCGGCGTTCCAGCTGACGATCACGAAGGTCGGTCCGCGGACGCCCGAGACGGCGCGCGACCGGCCGATCTATCGCGTGCCGCCGGCCGAGACGAAGGCGACGAACGTGCTGAACGTCGATGGCCGCAGTACCGGCGATCCGGTGACCGTCGAGGCCGTGCGCTGCCTCGAGATCGAGGCGAACCGCCTCGGGCTGCCGGCTCCGAAGGAGCGCGACACGTTCTACCGGCTGTCGTTCATCGTCGTCAGCCCTTGATGAACGCGACGGTCACGCCGTCGCCGCCCTCGTTGGGCTCGCCCGCGCGGAACTTGTCGATCGCCTTGTGCGACGTCAGGTGCGTCCGGATCGCCTGACGGAGCGCGCCGGTGCCGTGACCGTGGACGACGAACGCGGTATCGCGACCGGCCATCAGGCTCTCGTCGACGAACCGATCGACCGCGGAGACCGCCTCGTCGACGCGCTGGCCGCGGACGTCGATCGTCGAGTCGATCGTCCGTGCGGTCGCGCGGCCGCCGGCGGGGACGCCGTCGACGAGCACGACGCTCGGGCCTTGCGGCTTCTCGTCGGGCGGCGTCTCCTCGCGCTCGCGGCGCGCCGAGCGAGCTGCGCGATGCGAGTCCATGAGGACCTCGCTGATCGGCACCGTCGCGCGCATGAGGCCGAGGCGAACCTCGACCTTGCCATCGTGCGGCGGCGCGACGACCTCGCAGCGGCCGAGCGTCGGCACGATCACCGGCGCGCCCGGGACGAGCGACTCGACGGTCGCCGGTGTACCCGGCGGCAGCTTTCGCTTCGGCTCGAGCTGCGCGACGGTCGCACCGGGCGTCGCGAGCTTGCGGTTTGCCTCGCGCACGTCCTCCGCCGTCGCCTGCTCGGTCATCGCCTTCATGCGGACGACCTTGCGGACCTCCTCGATCTCGCGGCGCGCCGAGCGCAACGCGGACAGCGCCTCGCCGTGCGCGGCGCGCGTCTGCTTCTCGAACCGCGCCTGGGTCTTCTCGCGCTGCATGCGCATCGCGTTGCGCTCGGCCTCGGCGGCCTCGAGCTCGGCGAGCAGGGCTGCACGCTCCTGCTCGATGCGGCGGCGCTGGTCGGCGACGCTCGCGAGCAGCTCCTCGACGCGCGCGCCGGTACCGCCGCGCAGCTCGCGCGCCCGGTCGACGACGGCCGATGCGGTGCCCCTGCGCTTGGCGCCCGCGAGCGCGCCCGAGCTGCCGGGCGAGCCGAGGTGCAGCTTGAACGTCGGCTCGAGCCGCTCCATGTCGAAGCCGACCGAGGCGTTCGCGAAGTGGGGGTGCAGCGCGTTCTGAGATGTCGCGCCGAGCGACTTCAGCCGCTCGTAGTGCGTCGTGATGATGCCC
This sequence comes from Pseudomonadota bacterium, assembly GCA_023386455.1. Taxonomy (GTDB): domain Bacteria; phylum Myxococcota_A; class Polyangia; order Haliangiales; family Haliangiaceae; genus JABFXX01. The sequence goes on from JAEWJO010000780.1 coordinate 3,510, forward strand.
GTGATGCCCTTGGCCGCGAGCGCCTCGAGCACCGACTGCGCGAGCGCGGCGCCCTGATCGGGATCGGTGCCGACCGCGATCTCGTCGATGAGGACGAGCATGCCCGGCGACGCGGACGCCAGGAGCTCGCGCAGGTTGACCATGTGGCCCGAGAACGTCGACAGGTCCTTCTCGAGGTTCTGCGCGTCGCCGATGTCGGTGACGATCGCCCGGAACCAGCCGATCACGCTGCCGCTCTCGGCGGTGAGGTGCAGGCCGGCGCGCGCCATCAGCGCGGCGAGGCCGACGGTCTTGAGCGCGACCGTCTTGCCGCCGGCGTTCGGGCCGGAGACGAGCAGCGTCTGTCCCGCCGCGACGGTGATGTCGTTCGCGACGCAGCGGCGTTCGGCGAGCAGCATCAGCGGGTGGCGCGCGTGGAGCAGGCCGATGCGCGGTGCGTCGTCGATGATCGGCTCGGCGCTGACGGTGTCGTCGGCCATCTTCGCGGCGGCGGCGATCACGTCGAGCGTCTCGGCCGCGGCGAGCGACGTCGTGAACGCGTCGGCCTCCTCGGCGACCCAGCCCGAGAACTCGTTGAGGATGCGGCGCTCCTCGTCGGCAACCTCGGCCTCGGCGAGCTTCATCCGGTTGTTGAGCTCGACGATCTCCTCGGGCTCGATGAACAGCGTCGCCGCGCTCTGCGACGTGCCATGGACGATGCCGCGCACGAAGCCCTTGCCGTCGGTGCGGACCGGCAGCACGTAGCGCTCCTCGCGCTGCGTGTAGTAGGTGTCCTGCAGGTAGGGCGCGAACTTCTCGTCGGTGAGCATGGTCTCCATGCGCTTGACGAGCTGGTTCTTGATCGACGCGAGCGCCTTGCGGAGCGGGCCGAGCGCGTCGGACGCGTGATCGACGAGCTTGCCGTCGGTGTCGAACGCGTCGAGGATCGGGTGGAACACGTGGCCGAGGTCGGTGATCGCCGCGCCACGCGCACCGAGCTTCGGCGCGATGGCCGCGTGCTCCGTGAGGTGCGCGCGCAGGCGTGCGAGCGACTTGCCGGTCGTCGCGACCGCGACGAGCTCCGGCGCGTCGAGTGCGGCGGCCTTGCGGACGCGCTCGATCGACGTCGCGATGTCGGAGATGTTGCCGAGCGGCAGCGACGCGTCACGCGATGCGAGGTCGCGCGCTTCCTTGATCTCGGCAGCACGCTCGCGCGCGGCATCGCTCGTGTCGAACAGCGGGAATGCGCGCACGACGGCCTCGCCGCGCTTCGTCGCGCAGCGCTTCGCCCAGTGGTCGACGAGCGTCGGCCAGCCGAGGTCATCCAGGGTCTTCTGCGCCAGCATCGGGCGCAAGGTTTACGCTGACTCTGGCCGGCTGGCGAGCGGGTCAGCCCGGGATGAGATCCGCGAGGCTGGGAATCACCCGATTCCGACCACCGCGCTTCGCGGCATAGAGATTGTCGTCTGCCCGTTTGATGAGGCCGGCCGGGTCGACGCCGGACTCGCGGTGCAGCGTCGTCACGCCGAGGCTGATCGTGAACGGAATCGCCTGATTGTCGAACGCGCACGGCCGCTCCTCGACGAGCGTCCGCAGGTGCTCGGCGAACACGATGCCGCCCGGCAGCGCCGTCGACGGAAGCACGCACGCGAACTCCTCGCCGCCGTAGCGGGCGAACAGGTCCTCGCGGCGGATGCGCGGCCGGATGCGACCGGCGAGGTCCTTCAGCACCGCGTCGCCGGCGAGGTGGCCGAACGTGTCGTTCACCTTCTTGAAGTGATCGACGTCGAACATGACGAGCGTCAGCGGGTGACCGTGGCGGCTCGCCACCGCGATCTCGCGCTCGAGGAACTCCATGAAGAAGCGCTTGTTGTGGATCCCCGTCATGCCATCCTGGATGGCCATGTTGTGGATCGCCTCGTGGTACGCGCTCTCGATGTTGCTGCCGGCGAGAAACTTGTAGATCGCGTCGCCGAAGCGAACCTGGTCGCTGTCGGAGAGCTGCTGGCTGCGGATGCGGTTCTCGTTGACGAACGTGCCGTTCGTCGAGTTCAGGTCCTCGACCCACCAGTTGCCGTCGTCGTCGACGAACAGGCGCGCGTGCTGGCGCGACACCGAGCTGCGACTGACGACGAAGCCGGCCTCGCTATCGCGGCCGACGATGTACTGGCTGTTGACGAGCGGAATGCGCCGACCGATGTCTGGACCGGGTGGATGAAGGTTGACGAGGCATGCTTCGCCCGTCGGCCCCTTCTTCTCCTCGGGATTCCCGAGCGGACGCTGCAGGATCAGCGTTCCGCCATCTCGATAGTCGTCTGTCACTCCTGTCCTCTTATATATCGCGGATTTCGCCCCGCTATCCACCCCGGCCGGCAACGACCTCGAACGAACGCCCGCCGCCCTTGACCACGGGTGCAATGGTCCCGAGGAGGCCGTGACCGAGCGTCCCGCGGGCCAGGTCGCGCCGGTCGTAGGGCAAGAGGTCGACGAGCTGGTCGACGGCGTGCCGCGCGCTCGACGCCGCGATCGTCGCGAGCACCAGGTGACCGGCGGCCACCGCCTCGACGGCGGCCCCAGCCGCCTCCGCCGTCGCGATCGTGCCGAGGACGATCGCATCGACCGCCTCGCGCATCGCCGTCGACACGCCGACCGCGATCGACGGGACGTGCTCGCCGAGCGTGCGCTGGCTGACCCACGGCGTCATCACGTGGATGATCTCGATCGGCGCCTCGAACGTGACGACCCGGCGGCGCTTCTCGCCGAGCGCCCGGACGAGCGCCGCGAGCGTCGTCGTCTTGCCGCTGCCCGACGGGCCGGCGACGAGAACGAGCCCGCCCTTCTCCTCGAGCCACGCGGCGACCTCGCGGCCGATGCCGAGGCGGTCGATCGCGGGCGGCTCGGCAACGAGCAGCCGCATCGTCGCGCACGGACCGCGGTGGTCGCGCGTCAGCGTCGCGCGGACGCGGCCGACGCCGTCGCCGTACGTGAACGTCGCGACGCCCTTCTCCGTCCAGGCGGCGCGCGCCTCGGCGGGGGCGACGATGCCGAGCTCGCGCGCGATCGTCTCGGCGTCGAGCGCCTGGCGTCCGTCGATCGCGGTAAGCTCGCCGCCGGTGCGGATCGCCGGTGCCGCGCCAGTCGCGATGTAGAGGTCGGTCGCGCGCGCCTGGCGAGCAGCTGCGGTCAGCTGGTCGAGCATCGCGCTGCCGCTCGTCGTCCTCGGTGCGGCCTCGGTGTACTGGCCGCGCTCGATCGCCATCTCGCCGCTCGCGCCGGCATCGGCGGTCGTCGGCGCCGTCGGCGCACGCGGCTGTCGCGGC
>JAEWJO010000735.1 GCA_023386455.1 Pseudomonadota bacterium
CCGTCGGTGATCGACGCCGCGCTCGGACTCGACGTCGAGGCGGTGCTGATGGAGGGCTACCGGCGCGTCGACGAGTGGCACCTCATCGAGCGTGCGATCGACAACTTCGACGTCGTGTTCCTGCGCAACGAGGACTCGGTCGCGCAGATGGGCCGCGGCCGGCTGACGCGCGAGGAGCTCGCCGTGCTCGAGCTCGTCAACGGCAAGAACACCGTGAAGGACATCATCCGCAAGTCGCGGATGGGCAGCTTCGAGGTGAGCAAGATGCTGTACCGGCTGCTCTCGATCAAGCTCGTGCGTCGCCGCGTGCTGCCGGTCGCCGTCTGAACGGCTACAGTCGCGGCATGCGATACGCGCTAGCCTTGATGTTCGTCGTCGCGTGCGGCGGCAAGTCCACTCCTCCGACCTCGGAGACCGCACCGCCGGCGACCGGCAGCGGCGACACGACGCCGGCGGCGGGCGAGTGCGTGAAGGGCGGCTGCAGCGGAACGGTGTGCAGCGAGCCCGACAAGCAGGTGATGACGACGTGCGAGTACCGCGCGGAGTACGCGTGCTACGCGTCCGCGACGTGCGAGCGCCAGGCGGACGGCGCGTGCGGCTGGACGCAGACGCCGGATCTGGCGGCGTGTCTCGCGAACCCACCGCCGATGCAGTGACGCGTCACGCGAGGTGCTCGACGAGCTCCTTGCACGCGTCGCGCAGCACCGGCTCGTGGCGCGTGAGGTAGTCGGCGCGCCAGCGATCCTTCTCGCGCAGCTGCAGCGGGCCGAACGAGGCCCTCGTCTCGGCAGTCGGCAGATGATCGGTCTCCGCCTCGATCGCGACGATCAACAGCAGCGCCGGCAGGCGCCGCGCCCGCCCCGCGAGCGTCCGCTGGTGGCGAACGATCGCCCGGCATCCTTCGATGGGGTCGATCTCGCGCGCGAGGATCTGCCGCGCGAGCGCCACGATCTCGTGCACCGCCATACGGCTGCGGCAGGCTCGGAGTTACGCGCGGCGGCGGCGGCGGCGGCGGATGACGAGGCCGATGGTGAGGAACGACAGCGCGAACGCGCCCGCCGGGTTCGTCCCGGCGCTGCAGCAGCCGCCCTCGTCACCACCCTCGCCTTCGGCACCGCACGTCGCCGAGCAGCCATCGCCATCGGCGGTGTTGCCGTCGTCGCAGGTCTCGCCCTCGTCGAGGTTGTTGTTGCCGCACGTCGACGACGGCGGGCCCGGGATGACGAGGCAGACGTCATCCATCGTCCAGCCGCCGAACTGCAGGCCCTGATCGCTCTCGAGGCCGAACTTCAGCTTGATCTTGCCGGTCGAGGTCTGCGCGCTGAGGTCGACGTCCTGGAACCGCCACTCCTTGTCGGTGTGGCTGATGCCGGCGGAGTTCTGGCTCGCCGAGGCGTGGTTCGTCCACACGATGTTGTCGTTCGCGCTGATCGTCGCCGGGTCGAACACGGCGTCCTCGACGTTGAGCCAGCGCCAGTACTGCAGGCGGACGGTGGTGTGGCCCTGAAGATCGATCTCGGGCGACTCGATGTACTGCATCGTCCGCGAGCGATAGAGACCGTCCATGTTGCCGGTCGTGCCGAGGTCGATGCCGAGGACACCGGTGCCGCCGTGCGCCGCCGTCGGATCACCACCGACGCCCATCGGCGTGCCGGCTTCCCACTCGACGCGACCCGCGGTGCCGCTCGGGACCCAGTCGCCAAGACCGCTCTCGAAGTCCGCGCACCAGATGTTCTCGACGTTGCCGGCGTAGAACTGGTAGTCGGGGTCGGCGGGGTTCTGCGGGTACGTGATCGTCGAGCCGTCGGACAGCTTCAGCGTGACGTGATAGAGGACGACCGTGTTGTCGGGCTGCGTCGGGATGTTGCCCGACCACACCTCGCCCGCCGCGGCGAGGTCGACGTTGCCGCCGGTGCCGCCGGTCGGCTTCCAGGTGAGCGTGCCGCCCGTGACGCTCGGCGGCGGACACTCGCTCGCCGCCGACGGCGTGGGCGCCGTGATCGAGATCTTGTAGCCCGCGCGAACCGGCGGCTCGACGCCGAGCGTCGCCGCGGGATCGACGAGACCGTGGCGGCCGAACGCCTCGGCGATCGCGCACTGGTTCGGGGTGCCGTTCGCGAGGTTGCCGTCGTCATCGTCGACGATCAGCACCTCGGCGTACGCCGACGGGATGTCCGTCGCGCGCTGGAGGACACCGAAGTAGAGCGCGAGGAACTTCTCGAAGCCGGCCTGCGCGCCGAGCTTGGTCTCGAGGTTCGTGCGGAGGTCCCACAGGGCCTCGCCGATGATCTCGCCCTCGTTGTGCGGCTCGCCGTCCGCGTCGTCGGGCCACTTCTTCTCGATGCCGACGGGATCGAGATCGCGGAGTGCCTCGTCGCTGCGGAAGAACCCGCGGCCCATGCCGTGGTCGTTCGTGATCGAGGCGGCGAGCGTGTCGGCGAGACCTTCACTGAGCGAGGGGTCGAACGCGCCGAGGCCGGCGATGACCGACTGGGCGTGAACCGAGTGACCGAGCTCGTGATAGACGACGTCGGTGATGCGGCCCGTGTTCTCGCACTGGGCGTTGCCCTTGTAGAAGTGGATGTCGTTGCCGCTCGAGACCGCGTTGCACGTCTGGTTCTCGTTGACGAACACCGGGATCTGACCGTCGAGCCACGTGAGCAGCTGCTGGCTCGCCGGCAGGCGCGTGCGCGCGAACTGCTTGCCGGTGCTCGTCGCGACGAATGCGATCAGCTGCGCATCGGCGAGCTCGTCGCTCGCCTGGCTCCAGGTGACGGACATGTTCGGCGCGAGCGACAGCGACGCCGTCGCGAGCGTGCCCGCGCGGTTCGTGACCTTGACCCTCGGGCCGATGAGGCCGGGCGCGACGGTGACCGTCGACGTATCGGCCCACGTGATCGTGCCGTCGAGCAGCGACGTCACCGGGGTCGCCGCGGCGGCGCCGACGGCGAGCTGGTGCGTCGCCTCGGGCGCGGGCTTCGGGCTGCGCGCGCCGAGCGGGTAGCGCTCGGGGGTGTCGAACAGGACCTTGCCGGACGCGAACATCAGCGTCGAGCGGCGCGCGATCGGCGTCGCGGTCGTCGCGTCGAGCCACACCTCCCAGGCACCGACCTCGCGCGAGGCCTCGACCGTCACCGTGTCGGCGACGTGATACGAGATCGACGGCGCGTGCGCGGCGCCGCGTGGGTGGACGATCGGCACGATCACGCGCTTGCCGTGCTCCTTGACGTCGACGAGGTGGCCGTCTTGCGCGAGGAAGCTCTTCGCGGCCGACGCGAGCTGCGCCGGCGGCAGGTTGCCACCCGCCGCGCGGATGTGCGCCGCGACGTTCGGGATCGCGGTCGACGCGATCGAGACGAGGCGGTCGTGCGAGAACGTGAACGCGACGGCCGAGCCGACGACGCGCAGGCCGAGCGCGTTCTGCGCGAACGTGACGGTGCGCAGCGAGCCGGTGAGGTCGTTCGCGAGCAGCGTGAAGTCGCTGACGTCGCTGCCGGGCGCGAGCAGCTTCAGGTGATCCGCGAGGAACTGGCGCGCGGTCGTCTCCGCGGTGGCGGCATTGCCGCTCGCACCGGGCGCCGCGAGCGGCTCGCCCCACAGGCGCAGCGGCACGTCGGTGTCGCGATCCCAGATCACGCGCCAGCTCGGCAGGCCGGCGAGCGCACCCTGTGGAGCGCGCCAGGTGACATCACGGTGCAGGCGCGCGGCGCGTCCGTTCGTGACGGTCGTTTCAGCGCCCTTGTGCGGCGCGAAGGCGTTACCGGTCTGGCTGAAACCGGCAGCGAGCGTGGCGGTGATCGCGAGGGTACGAATGCGCATGGAAGCCTCCCAGAAGCGGGGCCATCAGACACGACGCGCCTCGATCCTCCAACGCGGGTGGCATGACATCCGCCATCGACGATGAGACCAGCGGTCGACATCTCTCAGAGGCGCCCGCACCTCACGCGTTCCGGGCGCGACCGTGCGTCGCGTCAGCCCGCTGCCAGGATGCGGCGCGCTGCGTCGATATCGAGGCGGATCTGCGCGAGCAGCGCGTCGACCGAGTCGAACTTCGCCTCGTCGCGCAGGTGCTCGACGAAGGCGGTTCGCACGCGGCGATCGTAGAAGTCTCCGCCTCCCTCGAGCACGTGGACCTCGAGGACGAGGCCGCCGCCCTCGACAAACGTCGGGTTCGTTCCGAGGCTCGCCACCGCCGGCAGCGGGGGGCCGCCCTCGACCGAGAGCGTCACGGCGTAGATGCCCGCGCGGATCGGCAGCTCGGCATCCGGCCGGATGTTCGCGGTCGGGATGCCGATCTCGCGGCCTCGCTTGGCACCGTGGACGACGACGCCATCGACGTCCCAGCGGCGGCCGAGCATGCGGTTCGCCCCCGGCAGATCGCCGTCGCGCAAGAACGTACGAATTCGCGTGGACGACGCGATCTCGCCGCCGCACTGGACGGCCGGGACGATGCTGACCTCGATCCCGGCGCGGCCGCCGTGCTGGCGCAGCGCCTCGGTCGTCCCGGTACGGCCCTGGCCGTACGTGAAGTCGTAGCCGACGACGATCGCGCGCGCCGAGAGTGCGTGGATCAGGATGTCATCGACGAATGCGTGCGGCGCCTTCGCCGCGAGGTCGCGCGTGAACGGCTCGATGACGACCGTGTCGGCACCGGCCTCGCCGAGCAGCTCGATCCGGCGCGACAGCGACGCGATCACCGGCGGACACTTGCCGGCGAACAGCGTCGACGGGTGCGGATCGAACGTCAGCGCGACGGTGCGGCAATCGTGCGCGGACGCGAGCTCGCGTGCCCGCGCGATCAGCGCGCGATGGCCGAGGTGAACGCCATCGAAGTTGCCGATCGCGATTGCCGCGCCATTTCGCCAGGGCGGGACGCTCTCGTGTCCGCGAACGACATCCATCGCGACCGAACCATAGCGCGTTCAGAGTCCGGCGAGGGCGAGCGCGGGCGCGACGACGAGCATGAATCCGACCGTGCCACCGACGAACGCCTGCCCTGCCGGCCAGCGGACCATCGTCGTCAGGCGCGAGATCGCGACACCGGCACCGAGCGCTCCCGCGATCGGCGTCGCCGTGCCGAGCTGGCCGGTGACGAGATCGACCGCGATCGCACCGGCAACGACGCCGACGACGCTCGAGGCCGCGAACCTCCCGCGCGTCGCGCAGGTCGCGATCCCGGCGAGCGCGGCGACCGCGCTGATCGGACCGAGCAGATCGCCGGCGCGCGCCAGCACGTCGGGGATCGCGGCGTGCTCCTGCGTCCGTGCCGTCCACGCGACCCAGAGGTCCGCGATCATGCCGTCGGTCGCGAGCGCGGCGACGACGGCGAGGCCGATGCCGAGCATGCCGGCGATCGGCAGCGCGACCGAGCCGCGTGGCTGCGGCCACGGACCGCGTAGGAAGCGGATGCCGGCGATCGCGGGCAGCGCGATGAAGCTCGGATCGAGGCCGCCCGCGACGAGCGACGCACCGACCGCGGGGAGCGGCGACCAGCTCGGCGGCATCGGCCTCGCGAGCTCGGCGATCGCGAACATCGCGGCAGCACCCGCGAGCGCGGCGCGCGCGAGGTCGGGCGCGTGCGTCTCGAGGACGGCGATCACCCCGAGCAGCGC
>JAEWJO010000002.1 GCA_023386455.1 Pseudomonadota bacterium
ACTTCAGCTGGGGCGCGAGCGCGCGCGGCGAGGTCGGCGGCACGCGCTGGTACGACACGCCGCAGCTCGACCACGCGGAGCGCAAGGCGCTCGGGATGGGGCTCGGCAAGGCCCCACTCGACGGCGAGCTGCCGCGCGGCAGCATCGAGCTGCTCCGCGCGCGCGTCGAGCACACGCGGATCCACCGGCCGCGCACGGCGGGCACCGGCGTCGCCGGCGCGCTGGTGACGGGCGTCGACAGCGAGGTGCGCGAGGTCCAGGTCGGCCTCGGCACGACCGACTTCACGCTGTACATCGATCGCGAGCTGCTCGCCGTGCTCGCGGTCGACCTCGGCTGGTCGTGGCTCGAGGCGGACGCGGCGACGGGCACGCTCGCGGACAACGCGTTCCGCATGCGGCTCGGCAGCGACGTCGAGTGGCGCGACAAGACCGACAAGGCGCGGCGGCGGGCCGGTTTCGGGCTCGTGCGCGCGCCGACGGCGACCGCGGATGGCCAGCGACTCGCGGGCGAGTGGCGGCTCGAGGCGACGTCGATGCTCGAGACCTCGCGCTACGTGCTCGACGGGCGAGGCGCGCTGTCGTGGGTGCACGCGTTCGCGAGCGGCGCGATCGACGCGGCGCCGGCGCGGCTGCTCGTCCGCTACGGCGCGCAGCTCGAGGCGCTCGTGAAGCTCGGCAGCGGGATCGAGGCCGGCGCGTACCACGCGAACGCGTACGAGCCGCGCGTGGCCGGCGATCCGTGGGCGTCACCGAGGCGGTGGACGACGGAGACGGGATTTCTCGCGCGCTGGCGGCCGTGACCGGCTGGTGCCGCATTTCCTGCGCGAGCTATGCTGCGCGCCATGCCGAGCTTTGCGTATCAGGAGCTGTTGCCCGTCGGTCACCACGAAGACACGCCGTACAAGCAGCTGACCTCTGACTTCGTGTCGACGTTCACCGCGGGCGGTCGCACGTTCCTCGACGTGAAGCCCGAGGCACTGACGCTCCTCACGCAGACCGCGATGAAGGACATCGCGCACCTCTTGCGGCCGGGGCACCTCGCGCAGCTGAAGAAGATCCTCGACGACGCCGAGGCGTCGCCGAACGACAAGTTCGTCGCGCTCGAGCTGCTGAAGAACGCGAACATCGCGGCCGGCGGCATCCTCCCGGGCTGCCAGGACACCGGCACTGCGATCGTGATGGGCAAGAAGGGCCAGCTCGTCGTCACCGGCGGTGGCGACGAGGAGGCGATCTCGCGCGGCGTGTTCCAGACGTACACCGAGGCGAACCTGCGCTACTCGCAGGTTGCGCCGCTCGACATGTTCGAGGAGAAGAACACCGGCACGAACCTGCCGGCGCAGATCGAGCTCTACGCGGTCGACGGCGACGAGTACCACTTCATGTTCATGGCCAAGGGCGGTGGCTCGGCGAACAAGAGCATGCTGTTCCAGGAGACGAAGGCGCTGCTCAACCCGAAGAGCCTGGCCGCGTTCCTCGACACGAAGCTGCGCTCGCTCGGCACGGCGGCGTGCCCGCCGTACCACCTCGCGGTCGTCATCGGTGGCACGAGCGCCGAGCACACGCTGAAGGTCGCGAAGCTCGCGAGCGCGCGCTACCTCGATCACCTGCCGACGAAGGGCTCGCCGAGCGGTCACGCGTTCCGCGACCTCGAGTGGGAGGAGCAGGTGCTGCAGATCGCGCGCACGACCGGCATCGGCGCGCAGTTCGGGGGCAAGTACTTCTGCCACGACGCGCGCGTCATTCGCCTGCCGCGCCACGGCGCGAGCTGTCCGGTCGCGATCGCGGTCAGCTGCTCGGCCGATCGCCAGGCGCTCGGCAAGATCACGCGCGACGGCGTGTTCCTCGAGCAGCTCGAGACCGAGCCGGCGAAGTACCTGCCGGAGGTCACGCACGAGGACCTCGCCGGCGACGTCGTCAAGATCGACCTGACCCAGCCGATGAGCGACATCCGCGCGACGCTGGCGCGCCATCCGATCCGCACGCGCCTGTCGTTGACCGGCCCGTTGATCGTCGCGCGCGACATCGCGCACGCCAAGCTGAAGGAGCGGATCGATCGCGGTGAGGGCCTGCCGCAGTACATGAAGGATCACTGCGTCTACTACGCCGGTCCGGCGAAGACGCCTGCAGGCTACGCATCCGGCTCGTTCGGCCCGACGACGGCTGGCCGCATGGACAGCTACGTCGACCTGTTCCAGTCGCACGGCGGCTCGATGGTCATGCTCGCGAAGGGCAATCGCAGCCAGGACGTGACGAACGCGTGCAAGACGCACGGCGGGTTCTATCTCGGCTCGATCGGCGGTCCGGCGGCGCGCCTCGCGAAGGACTGCATCAAGCAGGTCAGCGTGCTCGAGTACCCCGAGCTGGGGATGGAGGCCGTGTGGAAGATCGACGTGGTCGATTTTCCGGCGTTCATCGTCGTCGATGACAAGGGTAATGACTTCTTTGCCGGAATTTCCGGTGGCGGGAAGAAGCTGTCGGTCAAGTAAGATGACGGGGCCGTCGGTAAGATGCCCTGAATGACCAAATCGAGCGTGGGGTGGCAGCGCGTCGCGATCGCGACGCTGGTCTGCGCGATCGTGTCCGGGACCGCATACGCGCAGCCGGGACAACCTGAACCGAGCGAGCCGCGGCCCGATGGTGCTCCGCCGGGCGAGCCGGTGCAGTCCTCGATCTTCGACACCGACGCACTCGTCGCGCAGGCGATCGCGGCCTCGCCGACGCTCGCGACGATCGCGCGCGGTGCGTTTCGCCGGGCTCGACGCTCGATCTCGATCGGCCCGACCGTCGGCTTCTACGGCGCGTCGATCGTGTCTCCCGGCGATGCCGACGCGGCGCTGACGTTCGGCCTCGGTGTCGAGACGTTCAAGGTGCCGATCATGCCGAGCCTCGAGAGCTTCAAGGAGCTCGTGAAGGAGCGCGCGAAGGCCAAGCTCCGCGAGCAGGTCGCGCTGTCGTTCAAGGGCAACCGGCCCGATCCCGCGTCGCTCGACCAGCTCGTGCGCGAGGTGATCGAGGAGGCGATCCAGGAGGTGCTCGGCCTCGAGAACATCCGGCCGAAGACGATGGAGCGTCCGCGGTTCTCGCTCGCGCTCGAGGGCAACCGGTACTTCGACTCCAGCGCGTGGGCAACCCGGCTGCGCATCGGCGTCGGCGTCTGGAAGCTGACGCTCGCGGCGAGCGCCTCGGCCGCGTTCACCAACCCGAAGACGAGCGTGTTCGTTGGTCCCGAGGTCGTCGCGCACTTCATGACGTCGAAGAACCCGCGCGCGTCCGTGCTCGACGTGTTCGTGCGCGCGGACTTCGAGCTGCGCAACCGCAGCACGATGAATACAGACACGCTCGCGCTCGGCGTCCGCTACCTCGTCGACGTCCTCTAGAGGATTCGCACGCCGCCGGTCGCTGCGGGCCGCACGAGAGCTCGGCGGCGGCCCCTCATCCGTAACAGCTCCCACAGGATAGGCGGACCGCGTCAGCTAGTAAATAGCGAACGGATCGCCGACGGTGATGCCCATGTTTGTTGGCATCGATTTCGGGACCACGAACTCCGCCGTCGCGATCGCGGACGCGAACGGCGACGTGAAGCTCGTCCCACTGAACGACGCGAGCTACTGGCGCACGGTCCTCTACTTCGAGCATGGAGGTGGGATCACGGCGGGTGCCCCGGCGATCGCACGCTACATCGAGACGGAGGGCGAGGGCAGGCTCGTCCAGTCGATCAAGAGCCACCTCGCGAGCGCGTCGTTCACGCGGACGTCGATCCTCGGCCGGCGGTGGGCGCTCGACGACATGATCGCGGCGTACCTGCGGCTCGTCCGCGCGGCATCGCCCGTCGAGCTCGGCAACCGCTGCGTGATCGGCCGGCCGGTGCGGTACTGGGGCGCCGAGAACGACGCCGACGACGCGCGCGCCGTCGGCCGCATGCGCGAGGCACTCGGCAAGGCCGGGTTCGACGAGGTCGTGTTCGAGTACGAGCCGGTCGGCGCGGCCGCGCGCTACGCCGCGACGCTCGATCACGACGAGCTGATCGTCGTCGCCGACTTCGGCGGCGGCACGACGGACTTCTCGGCGATCCGCGTCGGTCCCGGGCGCGCCGAGGTGCTCGCGACCGGCGGTATCGGCGTGTCCGGCGACGCATTCGACGCGCGCGTGATCGATGCGGTCGTCGCGCCGGCACTCGGCCGAGGGTCGCGCTACCGCGACGAGATGGGCGGCGAGGCGCCGGTGCCGGCGTGGCTCTACGGCCACCTCCGGCGGTGGCACCTGCTGTCGTTCCTCAAGGAGGACTCGACGCAGCGGCTGCTCGAGCGTGTCGCGCGCGGCTCGCTCGAGCCCGAGCGCATCGGCCGGCTCGTCAGCGTCGTCGAGGAAGACCTCGGCCTGCCGCTCCACCGCGCGGTCGAAGGCGCGAAGGTCCGGCTGTCGGCGCGCGAGGACGATCGCGTCTCGCTCCCGGCGCTCACGCTCGACTTGCCGGTGACGCGGCCCGCGTTCGACAGCTGGATCGAGGAGGACCTCGTCGCGATCGAGCGCGTGCTCGACGACGTGCTCGCGCGCGCCGGTGTCAGCGGCAGCGACGTCGATCGCGCGTTCGCGACCGGTGGCAGCTCGCTCGTCCCCGCGGTTCGCGCGCGCCTCGCCTCGCGATTCGGCGCGGACAAGGTCGTCGGCGGCGAGGAGCTCACGAGTGTCGCGTGGGGCCTCGCTGCGCGAGCGCGCCAGGAGTTCGGCTCGCGCTGAGCGGCGCCGACCTTACATCCGTGCGGCACCGCCACGTGGCCGCCGGCTGCCTGGTCGGTCGACGCTCTGTTCGGTCGGCGCTCGCGGCGAACTACCATCAGCGCGACGCGCGACCGACGATCGACGTGCGAGTGCCTGGGACGACGGTCTCCACGCGCTGCTGACGACAGTGCGCAGCGTCGCTGGCTACCGGGATAGCCCCGGCGGCGGCGACTCCGGCTTCCTCCGAGGCGCAACTCCTCGTCGCGGCTGGTTACCCGATCGGGCTCGCGACTTGCTTCGTCGATCGGTGCGTCGCGATGGAACCCCACGTGCACAACATGCGTAGCGCCGAAACCGTCATCGACCGGTCTCCCGAGCATTGCTGGCGCGCCCTGACCGACGCCGAGCTCCTGACCGCCTGGGTACCGGGCCTGCGCCGCGCGCGCATCCTCGACGGTGGCGAAGGCGGGCTCGCGCGCGAGGTCCAGTTCGAGTTCAGCTCGTCGCTGACGTACTCGCTCGTCTACACGTACGACGAGGCGACGCTGTGCGTGCGCTGGGAGCCGAGGGGCGGCAAGCGCGACGCCGTGCGCGGCTTCGCCCAGCTCGAGCTCGTCGACGGCGGCACGCGGATGATCTACGGCGTCGAGCAGGGTGCCAGCACCGACGATCCCGACGCGTTCGTCGCCGCGTTCACGAGGTGGGTCGAGTCGCAGCCGGTCGCGATGTTCACGCCGCGCTCGATGCGCTGAGTGCTCGAGCGGTGACGGGACTGTCACGACCTCACGACGCCGGGTATGGTTTCACCGTGCCCCTCCGCTCGTGGTTCCCGGCGCTCGCGCTCGCGGCGCTGTCCTGCGGCGGCAAGGCGAACCCCGAGCCGGCCACGGACCGAGACACCGACAGTCCGTTCGTCAACCGCGCCGGCTTCGAGCCGACCGCGTTCACCGCCCGTGTCCACGGCGAGGGCAGGCCGGTCATCTTCATCCCCGGCCTCGGCTGTCCCGGCGAGGTCTTCGACGACGTCGTCGAGCACCTCGGCGATCGCTACGAGAGCCACGTGCTGACGCTGTCCGGCTTCGCCGGGGTTCCCGCGATCCGGCCACCGCTCGCCGCCAAGGTGCGCAAGGAGCTCGTCCACTACATCCGCTCGAACCGCCTCGAGTCGCCGATCATCGTCGGTCACAGCATGGGCGGCTTCATCGCGTACTGGCTCGCGGCGACCGCGCCCGACGCGATCGGTGGCGTCGTCGTCGTCGACGCCGGCCCGAGCCTCGAGGCCGGGTCCGAGTACGCGCGACTGCTTCGCAACACCTGGGCGCAGGCCGGCGACGACGAGCTGCCGATCCAGATCCGCAACGTGTTCACCTCGATGACGCGGCACCCCAGGCGGATCGAGCCGTTCCTCGCGCGCATCGCGAAGTCCGATCGGCAGGCGATCGGCGACGCGATCTACGAGCTCGTCACGACCGACATCACCGACAAGCTCGACTCGATCGAGGTGCCATCGCTGATCGTGCTCGCCGACGGTGGCCTGCAGAACCGCTACAAGAAGCAGGTCGCGGATATCCCGGGCCACGCGGTCGTCGTCATCCCGAGGACCGGCCACTTCGTGTGGTTCGACGATCTCGACGGCTTCGATCGCGTGCTCGACAAGTTCCTCGCCACGCACGGGGGCAAATGACCGAGCAGGCACCCTCGCGTCGCACGATTCCGTGGCGGGGCCTCACGCTGTTCGCGATCGCCGCGCTCGCGACGTTCGCGTTCGTCGCGATCGCCGACGAGCTGCGCGAGGGCGACATCGACGCGATCGACACGACGATCGCGCTCGCGGTCCATACCGCGCAGACGCGGATCCTCGACTACGTGATGATCGCGTTCACGTACATCGGCAGCGGGCCGGTGCTGATCGCGTCGATCGCGCTCGTCTCGCTGTGGGCGGTGAAGCGCGGCCGCCGTGGCTTCGCGGTCGTGCTGGTCGTCAACAGCATCGCGGCGATGGTCCTGAACCCGCTGCTCAAGCAGGTGTTCAGCCGCGCGCGGCCGACGCTGTTCGAGGTGATCGCGAGGCCCGACTCGTACAGCTTCCCGAGCGGCCACTCGATGTCGGCGATGTCGATCTACGGCGCACTTGCCGCGGTCGCGATCGCCCTGCGCCCGTCGGCGAGGCTGCCGATCGTGATCGCCGCGACCCTCCTCGTCGCGTGCATCGGGATCTCTCGCGTCTACCTCGGCGCGCACTGGCCGATGGACGTGCTCGCCGGCTGGGCGGCCGGCGTCCCGTTGGTCGTCGTCACCGTGCACCTGCTGCACCGGCTCGGTCGAGCGAGCGTCGACTGACGACTCGAACGGCGCCCGGACACGGGAGGTGTGAGCGCCCCGATCACACGGCTACTCGACAAAGTACGGCAGGATCTGGGCAAGGTCGGCACGCGCGGTGAACGTCGGCTTCAGATCCTCGATCGCACAACACTGCGCGGTGCGGAACGGCGGGAACGACGGCCGGCCGAGCAGGAATGCGCCGAGCGACGAGATCGATGGCTCGTGGCCGACGACGATCACCGACTCGCCGAGTGCGGGCAGCTGCTGCGCGGCGATACGCGGCTGGGCCGAGGGCTCGAGGCAGCGCCACGACGGGATGTGCGCGAGGTAGTCGAGCCCGGCGGCGACGAGCTCCGCCGTCTGGACGGCACGCGGCAGCGGCGAGCACACGATCGCATCGGGCTCGACGCGCGCCTCGCGCAACAGACGGCCGAGGACGCGCGCGGCCTCGCGGCCCTTCGGCGAGAGCCAGCGGTCGCGATCGCTACCGGCCTCGTCCTCGGGGACGGCGTCGCCGTGACGCACGAGATAGATCCTCATGGGGGGACTCTACTAGGCGCGGTGCCACATCTCGTAGAGGGAGAGCACGATCTCGATCAGGATGAGCGCGACGATGTAGTACTCGACGTGCAGCGATCGGCGGCTCTGACTGAGCTCGAGCATCGTGCGAGCCGCATTCGAGACGACCGCGAGCTTGCGCTCGACGACCGAGAGGCGCTCGCGGATCTCGTATTCGTCCTCGAGTCGCGCGTAGAACCGGTCGAGGTCGGGCTTGTCCCAGAGCAGGTCCGGCTTCTCGGTGACCTCCGCGGTGCCGACGAGCTGGTGCTCGGCGAGCATCGCCTCGCCGATGTGCTGGACCATGTCGGCCTGCTTCCAGGGCAGGCCGCTCGGCTTGTCGCGCATCTGCTGCGCCATCGGCTCGATCGACTTGAACACGTCGTCGATCTCCTGCTCGTAGCGCTGGAGGATGACGCTCTTCGCGAGCACCTCGGCGATCACCTGCAGGCGCTCGACGGTGATCTCCTTGACGATCAGCGCATCTGGATCGACGCCGTCGCCGTCGCCGAGCCGCACGAACGCCCGCTCGACCTCGTGCTTCTCGTACGCCTCGTGGATCCGCGCGCCGAGATCCTTGATGAAGCGCTCCTGCTGGATCGGATCGATGCCGAACAGCACGACCGCGCCGCCGCGGATCAGGACCGCGTAGCCCGACGGCGCGACCTCGATGATGCACGGCAGCACCGGAGACAGCCGTGGCTCGATGCCGCGGACCTCGATGCGCTCGCCGACATGGACTGCGCGAACCTCGAAGCGAGTCCCGAGCCGCATCGCCAGATCACCGTCCATCCCCTTCGCCTACCATTCTTTCACTGCGGTTGCGTGACGGGGCCGGCCCCGCCGGGCGGCGGCTCCTCCGGAGGCAGCTCGTCGCCCGAGCCGGCGGGCTCGGCGGTCGGCGGCGCCTGCTTGCAGAGCGGCGCGCTCGCGAGCGACAGCACGTCGAGTGCGATGCCGGCCTTGTTCTCGAGCCGGATCGCCTCGCGCCCGCTGGTCGCATCCCACAGCCGGATGCCACCGTCGCCGTCCTCGTACGCGAGCGTCGTCGGATCGATCCAGCGGGTCGCGAACCGGCTCTTCGCGGTCAGCAGGTGCTTCAGCGCGCCCGACTTCGTGTTCGCGACGTACAGCGATGGCGCGGTGTCCTTCGAGCACGGATCGACGGCGGTCGCGAACGCGAGCTCGGCACCGCCGGGCGCGAGCGCGACGGTCTCGTGTGCGGCCTGGCCCGACTCGGGCACCGCGATCCTCGTCGAGCCGACCGACAGCTCGGGCGCGGTCCCGGGGTCTCCCGTCCAGGCTGCCTGCACGCCCTCGATCGCCGGTGCCGGCACGACGCGTCCCTCGTCGAGCGTCAGCTCGATGCGCGGCGCGCGCAGCGGACCGGCGACCTTCGTCAGCTTGCCGGTCGTGCGATCGACCGACTGCGGTGCCCACTCGCCGAGCGTCCAGCGCTGGGTCGCCGGCGCGGTCGCGACGAGCAGCTGATCGCCGTCTCCGTAGTAGAGCGCGGCGGCGCGCGCCGAGGGGAGGTTGATCCGCGGCGTCGTCTGCTTCCACTCCGTCGGATCGAACGCCTGCACCCACGCGCGCGCGAGCAGCGGCGCCGACGTGTCGGCCGCGGGCTTGTCGATCTTGTCGTAGCCGAGGATCGCGACCTCGGCGCCGCTCTTGCTGCGCACGAAGCCCGCGACCTGATGATCCGTGTGTGTCAGGCGGAAGTAGCGCTTGGTCTCGCGATCGTACGCGTACAGCTCGCCGCGGCTGGAGCCGGTCTGCGCACCGGACTTCGAGGGCCACTTGAACGTGCTGCGCCGCGCGACGAGCCAGAGCCCGCCCTTCACGCGCCTCGCGTACTCGTCCTTGATCTGCGATGCGAGCAGCGCGACCGCCTGACCGTGCTGCGTCGCGAGGAAGTCCTTCAGGCCCGGCTCGGCCGCGAGGTCGCCGTACTGATAGAAGTCGCCGGCGACCGCCGCGACGAGGTGATCGACCGCCGCCGCGTTCTCGCCGGTCTGCGCGAGCGCGATCGCCAGCAGGCGGTGGGCGTCGAGGTGATTCGGATCCTTGGCGAGCGCGGCCTCGCACTGCTTGCGCGTCTCGGCCCAGTCCTTCTTCTTCGCGGCGTCCTTCGCCTTGGCGTAGGCGGGGGCGCCTGCCTCGTAGATGAAGTTGAAGCGCGCGAGCTTGTCGACCCCGAGCGGGGGCAGCGAGATCGGTGCCGCGACGGGCCCCGCGGCATCCTCCTTTTTCTTCACGCCATTCTTGTCACCGCCCTTACCGCACGCGACGAGAAGAAGGATCAGCACCGCGATGCGTGGTAATGGAGTCAGCATCAATCGGAGGATGCCATGAAGATCACCATGTTCGCTCTCGCCCTGGTCGCAGCGATCGGCTGCTCGAAGGACAAGAAGGTCGCGAAGCCGACCCCGACCGCCGAAAAGCCGGCTGCCAAGCAGGCCGACGAGAAGCTCATGGCGCAGCTGCCGGCCGACACGCAGGTCAGCCAGTCGCTGTCGCTCTCGGGTGACATCGTCCAGCTCTGCGGCATCACCGCGAACACGTCGGCAAACCCGACGTTTGACTACGACAAGGCGGAGCTGTCGCCCGAGGATCGCGCGGTCCTCGACCAGCTCGCGACGTGCCTGACGACGGGCGCGCTGAAGGGCAAGACGGTCTCGCTCGTCGGCCGCGCCGACCCTCGCGGCACCGAGGAGTACAACCTCGGCCTCGGCTCGCAGCGCGCCGGCTCGGTCAGCGCGTACCTCGCCCGCCTCGGCGTCGGCGAGCCGCAGCTCGCGGTCAACACGCGCGGCGCGCTCGACGCGACCGGCACCGACGAGTCCGGCTGGGCGAAGGATCGCCGCGTCGACATCACGCTCGCGTCGAACTGAACGGCGGCTACATCGCCGCCGCAGCGCGCAGCGTCTCGATGATGTTCGCCGCCTTGGGGCGCCTGATCGGTCCGTGTCCCTGGACCATGAACAGCTCCTCGCCGTCGGCAATGACGAGGAACTCGTCGTAGCCCTCGACGGGCTCCTCGGCGCCCGCGGCGGCCTCGCCCCACGCGTCCGCGCAGAGCTTCAGCAGGTGTTCCTCGTTGGGCTGCGTCAGCTCGCGCGTCTTCTGCTCGGTCATCTTGCCGCCGATCGGCGTGTTCGGCGGTGCCGTGCCGGCGTAGATCGTCTTCGCGTCGGTGTCGACGACGATCCGGAACGCGGGTGACTTCATGCCGCCGCCGGTCGCGAGCACACCGTGCGAGGGCACGAGCGGCGACAGATCCGGAGGCACCTCGCGCCGCGCGATCGAGGGCCGCACCGTATGCGGTTTCTCGGCGGGCGCCGGAGGATTGCTGCCGCACGCGACGACAAGCGTCGCCACCACCATCACGAGCCGGCCGGTCATGCCCTCCATAGTAACCCCCATGCTAGGCTGGCCGCGATGGCACTCGAGCATGTCGCGCAGGGCCAGACCCGGTTCTTTACCCCCGGCGTCGCCCCCGACCCACGTGGGATCCTGCTCGGCCGGTTCTGCCTGATGACGTTCCCGACGCTCGAGGGCGCGGTCAGCTGGCTGCGCCTGTACTCGGCCGAGGCCTCGCTCGACGAGCTGATGGCGAACCTGACGATCACGAAGGCGAAGACCGCGCTCGGCAGCCGCGAGATCGTCATCCAGATCCCCGCGGTCAGCTCGTACGCGGCCGATCGCGCCGCCCGGCTGTCGCGGCTCGTCGGCGGCGCGATCTACACCGGCACGGCGAAGCACTACGTCAAGTACCGCGACGATCGCTCGCCGTACGGTTACGACGCGGTCGACATCGGCGCGATGGCGGCGTCGACGGACTTCATGGTCCACGGCGACGAGTTCGCACAGAGCTACATGCGCGAGGGCGACCTGCCGTTCGCGCGCCTCCTGTTCCGGCTCTCGATCCGCAAGATGCCCGGCGGCGAGCGACTGGCGGCCGAGGATCGCGGCGAGCTCTATCTCGCGGTCGCGCACGGCCTGTCGGACGGCATCATCCGCTACCTCTGGCGCAACCGCGTCGAGGCGCAGGCCGGTCTGTTCACGCCGCAGTCGGGGAGCGCGTTCGACGAGCAGCGCCGCGGCTACATGTTGATCCACGTGCGCGCGTTGCCCGAGCGGATCCTCCAGCTGTTCCTCGGCACGCCGGGCATCGACGTGTTCAAGCCGGCCGGCGCGGGTGCGGCGGTCGCGGTCGGCTACGAGCATCCGATCGATCTCGGCTCGTGCCAGTCGGTGTTTCCGCAGGACACGTTCCACGTGTTCTGGCCCGGCGATCGCGGCGACGTGCTGCCCGGGCCGCTGACGCTGAGCGACATCGGCGATCTCACGCGCGTCGACCTCGAGCTCGAGAAGCCGCGCGATCCGGCGCAGCAGGACGGCCGGCCGGCGGAGCCGATCGGCGTCGAGCTGCGGCTCGCGGCCGCGATGGGACCGCCGAAGCGCGTCGTCGCGACGCTGATCCCGACGGAGCACGGCCCGCGCCTCAAGCGGATCCTGTTCGCGCTGCCCCCGGTCTCGCTGCGCGGGCATCGCGTCGCGGTCACCGATCGCGGCATCCTGGTCGTCGGCGCCGAGAACCTAGACGTCATCCCGCTCGGCCAGCTGCTGTGCGAGGCCGCGGGCTCGAGCGGCAGCAATGCCGAGGCGACGCGCGGGCTGCTCGTGCCGCTCGGCATGGACATCGTGCCGCGCGTCTCGCCCGACGTGCTCGCGAGGGCGCTCGGCCACAAGGCCGGGTTCGTCACCGTGTTCACGAACGACAACCGGCCGTTCCAGGTGCCGGATGCGGCGTTCACGTCGCTCGAGCGGCGCTCGCTCGCGAAGATGGAGGTCGATCGGGCAGAGACCGTCGACTTCGCCGCGGAGCCGAGTGCCGACGCCGAGGTCGTGAACGACGCCGTCGGCCGGTTCGCGCTGTGGGGCTTCCCCGACGCACCCGACAAGAAGCTCCTGCCGTCGGGAGACAAGTAGCGAGCGATGGCGCGCCCGCACGTCCGCGACTTCCTGACGAAGTTCGTGCGGCCGCTCGCCGCCGGCGGCGAGCTGCACATCGGGGCACCGATCCCGACCGCGGACGTCGAGCGGTGGGAGCACGAGCTCTCGGACGCGAGCGTCGAGCAGGTCGCCGTCGACGACGCGCGGACCGCGGTGCTGTCGACGCTCGTCGTGCGGCCGCCGGCGTTGATCCTCGAGGGAGACGAGCTCGCGCTCGCGGCGGGTCTGCACAACGCGCTGTTCCTCGTCCATCCGCGGGCCGAGCTGTGGTCGGTGAGCGATCGCCAGCGCCGCCGCATCATCGACAACGCGCTGACGCTCGTCAGCCAGCCGCTCACGAAGAACCGCACGCGCGTGATGGCGCGCCATGCGCTACTCCACAACCTGTTTCACCTGAGCCGCAACGACACCGTCGTGTCGTGGTGGACCGGCCGCGCGCGGTTCCAGGGCCAGAAGCCGAGCAAGCGCCTGACCGCGTGGAAGAGCGTGCGGCGCGTGCGCGAGGACGTCACCGTCGTCGGCTTCGACGAGTTGCTCGCCGTGCCCGACACGGCGCCGGTCGTCGCGACGCTCCTGCGCCGCACGCCGCTGACGCAGCTGCTCGACAGTCACGCCGGCGCGCCGCCGCTGCACTGGGAGGACGCGGTGTTCCTCCTGCGCGACGCCGAGCTCGCGCGCGCGGTCGCGTACCGGCTCGTGCCCGACATGTCACCGCGGGATCAAGTCTCCGGACCGGCGCGGCTCGCGGCCGCGTTCGAGCAGATGCTCGAGCGTGCGCCCGACGAGGCCGACGTGCGTGCGGTCGCCGCGTTCCTCGTCCATCTCTCCGCGCTGTTCGCGCTCGGCGAGATCAACATGCGCGAGCAGAATGCGCGCAGCCCGCTGATCTCGCAGGTGCTCGCGGCCGAGGCAGCCGGCCAGCGCCCGCGCGGCCTGACCACGCTGTTCGCGCTGCCCGGTGCGCTCGCCGCCGTCGATCCGAGGCTCGCGACGCCGCCGGGGATCGAGTCCGTGCCCGCGCTCGCCG
>JAEWJO010000046.1 GCA_023386455.1 Pseudomonadota bacterium
GGCCTCGGCCTCGCACTCGCGCATCGCATCGTCGAGGTGCACAAGGGTCGGATCTCCGCGTCGAGCAAGGGCGGGCGCGGCACGACGATGACCATCACGCTTCCCGCCGCGCGACGCGGCGCCCACCTCACCTAGGTCACCGTGCCGAACAACCGAGATCGCAAGCCTCCCGATGACTCGACGCACCGTCTGCAACAGCTCGCGGTCGTCGGCGAGCTCGCCGTCGGAACCGCGCACGAGGCGCGCAACCTCCTGACCGCGATCGTCGGGTTCGCCCAGGTCGCGCGCCGCCGCACGAACGACCCGACGTACGTCGCCAAGCAACTCGAGCGGATCGAGCGCGAGTCGCTCGCGTGCGTCGAGCTGCTCGAGCGATTCCTCGCGCCGTCTCGCACCGACGCCGCGCCGCTCGAGGCGGTCGACGTCGCGACCATCGTCGAGATCGTCGCGGACTCGGCGCGCTCTCAGCTCGAGCTGCAGCGGATCACGCTCGCGCTGGACGTCGAGCACGGCCTCCCACCGGTGCGGTGCTCGCGCGCCGAGCTCACGCAGGTGCTGCTGAACCTCGTCAGCAACGCACTCCACGCAACGCCCGCAGGAGGCTCGATCGAGATCGCAGCACGCCGCACCGGCGACGCGCTCGCCCTGTCGGTGACCGATTCCGGTTCCGGCGTTCCGCCCGGGCTCGAGGAAGACATCTTCGAGCCGTTCTTCACGACGAAGCCGGTCGGCCAGGGCACCGGCCTGGGGCTCGCGCTGTGTCGCACGATGCTCGCGAGCGTCGGTGGCACGATCCAGGTCGAGACTGCCCCGTGCCGTGGCGCGAGGTTCGTGATCCGTCTGCCGGCGACGCAGGAGGCGACATGACCCGCTACGTCGTCGCCTCGATCGTCGTGTTCGTGCTCGTCGCGGGCGCCGGCTACGCGGCCTACATGATGTGGATGCGCGAGCCCGCAACCGCCGCGACGATGCAGCCCGCACCGCCGCCCGTCGTGATGCCAGTCGTGGCCGAGCCCGAGGAGCGGCTCGTCCGCGTCGTCCACGTCGAGGGTACGGTCGAGAAGCGGGTCGGCGAGACGTGGGTCGCCGTCAGCGGCGGCGAGCGCTTGACCGAGCAGGACACGATCCGCACGGGCGCGAAGGCGCGCGCGGAGATCGACGTCGGCGCGACCGTGGTCGTCGAGGCCGGCACCGAGATCACGGTCGGCGAGATCTCGACACACGTCTCGCAGGTCGTGCTGAGCACCGGCCACGTGTCGGCGAGCTCGCAATCCGGCACGACGATCCGCATCGCGACACCCGACGCGGGAACGTTTGCCGAGACGAATGCCGGTGCGTTCGACGTCCTCAGCTCCGGCACCGGCCAGGTCACCGTCGCGACCCAGCGCGGTCATGCGAAGGTCACCGCGCGCGGCGAGACCGTCGCCGTCGGCGCGGGCACGCAGACCGTCGTGCGCCGCGGCGAGGCCCCGACCGAGCCGACCGCGATCCCGAGCTCGCTGTTTCTCAAGATCAGCGCTGCCGGGACCGACCGCGAGATCAGCGCCATTCATGGCGAGACGACCCCGGGTGCGGTCGTCACGATCAACGGCGAGCGCACGGCTCCCGACGAGGCCGGCACGTTTGCCGAGAAGGTCGCGTTCCCGAAGGGCTCGAACGTCATCGTCATCATGGTCGAGGACGCGATGGGCCGGCAGGAGACGAGGGTCGTCCGCCGTACCGCGCCGTCACCTGCCGTCGAGACGCCGAGGCTCGAGACGACCGTGGACTGGAAATGAAGCGCGTCGCGCTCCTCGCCGCGCTCGCCGCCGCACGGGTCGCGCACGCCGACACGCGATCGGCCGGGCCGCTCGAGATCAGCGCTCCTGATGCAGTGCTCGGCCGCGACACGTCGATCGAGCTGACCGCGCGCGCGCACGGCTTCGTCCACTGGGTGACGAGCGCCGGTGCGATCTCGCCACCGGCGATCGATGGCGATACCCAGCGCCTGACGCTGACGCTGCCGACCGCGAAGTATCCACAGCTCGCGATCGTCGCGGCACTCGACGACGGTGGCGCGCTCGTCGAC
The DNA here is from genome assembly GCA_023386455.1 of Pseudomonadota bacterium. Lineage (GTDB taxonomy): Bacteria > Myxococcota_A > Polyangia > Haliangiales > Haliangiaceae > JABFXX01. The sequence goes on from JAEWJO010000046.1 coordinate 2,069, forward strand.
TGGATCGCGGTGCCGCTCGCCGGCCGCGCCACGATCAAGGTCGACACGTCGCCGTCGGCCGACGTCGTCGTCGATGTCGCCGGCGTGAAGACCGAACCGGTGCGCGCGACCGCGACGGGAGTCGCGGAGGTATCGATCGTCGTGCCGCCCGGCATCACCACCGTCCGCACGATCGCGACGACGCGGCGTGGCGCGACGCTCGAGAAGCAGCAACCGCTCGGCGTGCCGCCGGTGAAGTCCGTGCTCGCGGCATGTCTCGCCGATCGCGTCGTCGCGATCGCCACGACGAGCAGTGGCGCGCCGCTCGTGACCGCACCGATCATCACCGCGTCATCCGGTACGCTCGCGCCCGTCGCCACAGGCCCCGGCATCGCGGCGACCGCGCTCGTGGCGACGACGGTCGATCAGATCGTGATCACCGCGACCGCCGGCGATCAGCAGGCGAGCTGCGAGCTGACCGTGCACCACGAGCCTCCCGCCCCGCCGCCTCCGGTGGCTCCGCGCGTCGTCATCCCCCCGCCGCCACCTCCGCCATCCGGTCCGCGGTTCCAGCTGCTTTCTCGGGTCGGCGTGCTCACGAACCTCGGACGGATCACGACGCCCTACGCGTCGGTGTCGCTCGGGATGCGCGTGTCGCGACACCTCGTCGTCGACGCGTCGCTCGGTGGCTACACGTCGAGCGTCGCCGCGATGACCGAGTCCGGCGAATCGATCGACGGCCGGATCACGACGATCCCGACGCTGGTCCGGCTCGCCTATCGCCGCCCGGTCGGCGACGCGCGGCTCTGGCTTGCCGCGGGCGGTGGCGTCGCGACCGCGACGAGCCTCGTGCAGTCCTCGCTCGGGTCGTCGCGCGAGACGTCGGTCGTACCCGCCGCGACCGCTGCCGCCGGCATCGCCTGGCACCTCGGTCCCGGCTGGCTCGCCGCCGAGGCGGGCTATCTCCATGCGACGGTCCACGACGCGCTGTCCGGGCGCGCCGGCGGCATCGTGACGTCGGTCGGATTCGGCGTCGATCTCTAGGTCCGCCAGTCACCAGCGGACGTTCCGGCCCGACCACTCGAGTTGCCGGCGCCTCCGGCACCCCTTGGATCGCGCGGTGTTACCGCGTGGTTCAACCGGCACGCGCCATGCTGCAGGGCCGGCCATCATGCGTCGCCTCACTCTGCTCCTCGCGTTCCTGGTCGCATGCGCGGATACCTCCGGTGGTCCCGACGAGGAATGGGGCATGGACGGCCCCGTCGAGCCCGTGCCCGCACCTGGCAAGGAAGACTCCCAGTACCGCAAGGGTCTCTACGTCAACACGAACACCACGCGCACGCAGGTCTGGACCGCGAAGAACAAGTGGGAAGACCGGGACACGCCGGCGGCGCGCGCCGAGGGTCTCGCGTGGGCTGCGAACAGCGGCCTCACGTGGGACGAGAAGTACGCCAGGTGGCTCGAGTCGCTCGAGTGGATCCCGTCGGTCGACAACTACTCGACGACGGTCCGGCTGACGACGCCGTGGGGCAAGACCCTGCCGTCGCCGTACCTCGAGTGCGCGGAGATGGGCATGTTCCTCCGCATCACGTTCGCCGCCTGGTACGAGCTGCCGCTGCAGTTCGAGGCGATCGCGAACGGCCAGCGCGTCTACTTCGGCCACTACGGCGTGCGCACCGCCGCCGGCCGGTTCGCCGAGTCGCCGGAGTTCGGCGTCGCGTACAAGGACTACACGTCGAGCACGACGTGGCGCACGACCTGGCCAAAGGATCAGACGCTGCGCAAGCGCAGGCTGTGGGGCGGCGTCGACGAGCAGCCCGAGCTCGGCCCCAACCAGGTGTTCGGCGCGTACGTCGACGAGCTCCACCTCAACAAGCGCGCCGCGTACTTCACGGTGATGACGCTGAACTACCTCAGCTCGCAGAACCTCGCCGACACCGCGAACACCTACAACATCGTGCCCGAGGCCGTGCGCGCGGGAGACATCCTGATCGAGCGCTGGCAGAAGTCGGGCATCGGCCACACGCTCGTCGTCAAGGACGTGAAGCCGATCGGCGCCGCGAGCCTCGACGTCACGACGATCAGCGGCTCGATGCCGCGCCGCCAGGGCGTGAAGCAGTCCGGGCAGTCGTCGAAGGGCTACTTCACGAGCGAGTACACCGGTGGCGAAGGCGTCTCCGACGACGGCGTCGACTACGCCAAGCTCGGCGGCGGTATCAAGCGCTGGCGCGTGACGAAGAACGTCGGTGGCTACTGGACGAACACGTGGATGAGCGACGACGAGGCGCACTGGATCAACTCGCTCGACTACCCGCGCATCGCCGCGCGCCCTGCCCGCTTCGGGTCGCTGCTCGGCCAGGTGTCGCCACAGCAGATGAAGACCGAGCTGCTCGCGCAGATCGCCGACGCGCGCCACCACCTCGAGCAGTACCCCGCCTCGTGCTCGGCACGCGAGCGCCGCGAGCAGGCCTTCCGCACGCTCTACGGGATCGCGTGGGAGCTCAACACGACCCAGGCCGCACTCGACGAGCAGTACCGCACGCAGGCCGACTACGTGCTCGGCGAGCTCGCCTACACGAAGAGCAAGACGTGCTGCTGGAACAGCTCGACGTCGGCGATGTACGACCTCATCATGAAGAAGGCGGCGGCCGACAAGGCAGCCGCGGACGCGAACCAGGTGTGCACCGCCCCGGTCGTGTTGAAGTCGCGGGCGGGCGGTTACAAGTACTGGGCGGATTACGCGGCGTCGGTCGGCCGCGGCGCCGAATGGAAGGCCTGGAGCGAGGACGAGTCATGTCCTCAGAAGAACGTGGCGTCCGACACCGAGGCCGAGCTCGAGGCGACCCCGTACTGCGAGCTGTAGCGGTAGATCGAGCGCGCGACACGCCGCCTGGGCTACGCTCTGCGCCGAAGTGAACCACCGGCGCAGGAGGATCGCGTGAGCTCGACGATGATGGATGTACCGCTGACGCTCGACTGGATTGCAGATCGAGCGGAGCGCTGGTTTCCCGAGGTCGAGATCGTGTCGCGCAGGCCCGACAAGAGCCTGTCTCGCACGACCTACAGTCAGGTGATCGGCAGGGCGAAGCGGCTCGCGCGCGGGCTCGTCGCCGCCGGCATCAAGCGCGGTCATCGCGTCGCGACGCTGATGTGGAACCACGCCGAGCACCTGGAGGCGTACTTCGGCATCCCGCTCGCCGGTGCCGTCATCCACACGCTGAATCTCAGGTTGCATCCCGACGAGATCGCGTACATCGCGATGGATGCAGGAGACCGGATCCTGATCGTCGACGACGTGCTGCTGCCGCTCTACGACAAGATCGTCGCGGCGGGCGCGAAGTTCGAGCGCGTCCTCGTAGTCGGCACGCACGGACAGCACGAGAGCTACGAGGCGTTCCTCTCGGCCGCGCCCGCGACCGGCACGCTTCCGGCGATCGCCGAGACCGACGCGCTCGGCGCCTGCTACACGAGCGGCACGACCGGCAAGCCAAAGGGCGTCGTGTACTCGCACCGCTCGACGCTGCTCCACACGCTCGTCGCGGCGATGCCCGACTCGCTGTCGCTGTGCCACAGCGACTCGCTGCTGCCCGTCGTGCCGATGTTCCACGTCAACGCGTGGGGCCTGCCGTACATCGCCGCGATGGTCGGCGCGAAACTCGTATTCCCGGGTCCTCATCTCGATCCGCCGAGCCTGCTCGAGCTGATGGCGATCGAGCGCGTGACGGTCGCGGCCGGCGTACCGACGATCTGGATCGGCATCCGCGACGTGCTCGACGCGAAGCCCGGCCAGTACAAGCTGCAGCCGCACGTACGGATGATCGTCGGCGGCTCGGCGGCGCCGGAGCAGCTGATCCGCGACTTCGATCGTCACGGCCTGACGCTGATCCACGCGTGGGGCATGACCGAGACATCGCCGATCGGCACCGTGTCGCGGCTACCCGCGTCGCTCGAGGGCGCCGACGACGCGACGAAGTACGCGCTGCGCGCGAGACAGGGGCGCCCGGTTCCGTTCGTCGAGCTCCGCGTGCGCAACGAGAGCGGCGACGTGCCCGCCGATGACACGACGAGCGGCGAGGTGCACATCCGCGGACCGTGGATCTCGGCGAGCTACGTTGGCGGTCACACGCCCGATCGGTGGACGACGGACGGCTACTTCCGGACGGGTGATGTCGCCCGGCTGGACCGGCATGGCTTCATCAAGCTGACCGACCGCATCGCCGATCTCATCAAGTCGGGCGGCGAATGGATCGCGTCCCAGGAGCTCGAGAACGCGCTGATGGGCCACCCCGCGGTCCGCGAAGCGGCGGTGATCGGCGTGCCCCACCCCAGGTGGAGCGAGCGGCCGCTGGCGGCGGTCGTGCTCAAGGACGGCCAGGCGTGCGTGGCAGACGAGCTGCGAACCTTCCTCGCCTCGCGGTTCCCCAAGTTCTGGGTCCCCGATGCGTTCGTGTTCGTCGACACGATCCCGCGCACGTCGGCGGGTAAGTTCAAGAAGACCGAGCTGCGCGACGCGTATCGCGACTGGAAGTGGTGAGAGGTGCGTTAGAGCACGAAGGCTCGCGCGCTTGAGCGTCAGCCCGTTCTTGTGAGTCTGCGTAGGATCCGCTACCCATCAGAGGTGGCAGTGAACGTTCGAGCGCTGGTAAAGAACGCCGTCTACGACCGGATCCCCGGCGTCCTCCGGAAGGGACCCGCGGTCGGCAAGCGCATCGCGCTGACGTTCGACGACGGTCCGGATCCGATGACGCCGCAGCTGCTCGAGCTGCTCGATGATCTCGGGGTGCCCGCGACGTTCTTCGTCTGTGGCGAGCACGCCGTGCTCCATCCCGATCTGATCCGCGAGTACCTGCGCCGCGGTCACCAGGTCGCGAACCACGGCTACGACCACACCAAGTTCTCGAAGCTGTCGCGGCGCGCGCTGCTCGAGCAGATCGAGCAGACCGAGCGCTCGATCGGCGGTCAGGTCAGCGGTCAGCCGTGGGTCCGGCCACCGCACGGCACGCTGGACCCGCTGTCGGTGCTGACGCTCCGCTCGGCCGGCTACGTCATCGCGATGTGGTCGGTCGACTCGCTCGACCACAGCGATCGCGATCCGGCGTCGATCGCCGAGACGTGCAGCCCCGCGCATGTCGGCGCCGGCGACGTCCTGCTGTTCCACGAGGGCCAGAAGTGGACACTGGAGGCGCTGCCGAGGATCGTCGCCGCACTCCACGCCTCGGGCCTCGAGTGCGTGACGATGCACGATCTGTTCGCTAGGTAGGCCAGGCCATCAGCACGGCGCCCGCCGCGACGAGCACGGCGCCGCTGATCTCGGCACGCCTCGGCTGCTCGCCGATCAGCGCCGCGAGGCCGATCGCGAACAGCACCGACGTGTTGCGCAGCGTCAGCACGTAGCCGGCACCGCCGGCGGCGAGTGCCTCCATCAGGATCAGGAACGAGCCGCCGCAGATCGCGCCCATCAGCAGCACGCGCGGCAAGCGGGCGCGGAGGATCGACGCCGCGATCCGCCGGCCCTCCGTGCCGAGGCGAGCGACGTTGATCGCACTCGCGACCCCGAGCGCGACCGCGAACACCGCCGACGCGCTGCCGCCGGTGCGCAGCGCTCCCTTGTAGGCCAGGTGATAGCCGGCGATCGAGCACGCGCACGCGACCGCCCAGGCGAGTGCGTCGCGGCGGGGGCGACGGTCCGACGTGCCGATCCCGGCGCTCGTCAACGCCAGGCCGCCGAGCACGACCGCGCTGCCGATCGCCGAGGTCGCGGTGACCGTCTCGCCGAGGAGCGCGATCGACACCGGCCACACGACGAGGATCGCGCCGCCGCGCGAGATCGTGTAGACGGGCCCGAGCGGACCCTTGTCGAGCGCCTTCGCGAGCGACGCGAAGTACATCCACTCGAGCACGCCCGCTGCGACGGTCCACTCGATCGATTCCGTCGACGCGAATGGCACCTCGCCGAGGCTCCAGCGCACGACGGCGACGACGGCGGCGAGCATCGTCGCGACGGTGACCGCGGCGACGAGCGTGCGGTCCTTGTCGGCCTCCATGCGCAGGAGCGCATTCCACGTCGCGTGGAGGAGCGCCGAGACGAGGACGAGCGCGACGATCAACGCGTGCAGCTTAGCGCGACGCCCAGAACTCCGACATCACGGGCCACAGGCGATCGGCCGCCTTGCGCGACACGACCGCGCCGACATGGCCGCCCGACTGGACGACGAGCCGCTTGTCCTTGCTCGCGACGCGGTCGACGAGCGGCGCCGCGCTCGGCAGCGGGACGATGTTGTCGTCGGCGAACGCGAGCGCGAGCACCGGGCAGCGGATCGCCGACAGCTCCGCGGGTCGGCCGAGCACGGTGAAGCCGCCGTGCACGAGCTTGTTGCGGCGATACAGCTCCTCGATGTAGCGCGCGTAGCACGCGCCGGGGAACGACACGTTGTCGTGGCCCCAGTGCTCGGTCGCCAGGAAGCCCTCGAGGAACTCGTCGTCCCACGCACGATCGAGCAGCGCGACCGTCTTCGCGGCGCGCAGCGTCGGGCGCAGCATGTTGAAGCTCGCCTGCATCAGCGGCCACGGCACGTTGCCGAACGCCTCGAGGATCGCGGCGACATCGAACGTCGGCGTGCGCGTCCACGTCGACATGATGCCGGCGTGCTCGAAATCGATCGGCGCGGCGAGCGCGAGCAGCGACTGCACGTACTCCGGGAACGCGGCGACGTAGCTGACGGCGAGCGTGCCGCCGAGGCAGTAGCCGAGGACGTGCGCCTTGCCGGTCCGGCCGTAGCGCGCCGCGATCCTCACCGCGCGGCCGACGTAGCGACCGGCGATGTCGTCCCACGTCAGGTAGCGGTCCTCGGCGCCGGGCGTGCCCCAGTCGATGCAGAACACCTCGTGGCCCTGCGCGACGAGCCACTCGATCAGCGACCGCTGGGGCCCGAGGTCGAGCACGTACCAGCGGTTGATCAGCGACGGCACCATCAGGACCGGCGTGCCGTGCTTCGGAACGGCCGGCCTGAACCGCAACAGCCGCCACTTGTTCTCGGTCCACACGACGTCGTGCGGCGTCACCCCGACGGGCGGTGGCCCCTTCGGCACGCGCTTCCACAGCGCCGCGATCGAGTCGAGTGGCGTCTTCTTCGGCATCTTCACGAGTAGAGCGCCTCGAAGCGCGTGCGCAGCTTGTCGTAGACCGCCTTGCGACGGAGCTTGAGCGACGACGTCAGCGTGCCGTCCTCGACGGTCAACGGCAGCTCGGCGAGGAAGTGGCGCTTGATCGTCTCGTAGCGGGCGAGCTCGCGATTCATCGCGTCGAGGCGCGCCGCGACGAGCTGGTCGCGCTCGCCCGCCGGCACCTCGGAGCGCACCCACACGGCAGCGACGAGGTACGGCCGCGCATCGCCGTAGACGACGACGCGCTCGATCACCGGATCGTCGACGAACTTCGCCTCGATGTTCGCGGGCGGGATGTTCTTGCCGCCGGCCGTGACGAGGATGTCCTTCTTGCGATCGATGATCTGGAGGAAGCCGTCCTGGGTCCACCGGCCGATATCGCCGGTGCGAAACCAGCCATCGTCGGTGAACGCCGCGGCGGTCGCCGCCGGATCCTTGTAGTAGCCGGAGAACACGTTCTCGCCGCGCGCGAGGATCTCGCCGTCGGTATCGAGCTTCAGCTCGACGGAGGGCAGCGGCTTGCCGACGGTGTCGAACCGGAACGCGGCCGGCCGGTTGAGCGTCAGCGTCGGCGACGTCTCGGTGAGGCCGTAGCCCTCGATCACGAGGACGCCGCAGCCGTGCAGCAGCTCCTTGATCTCGACCTTGAGGCCTGCGCCGCCGGACAGACAGAAGCGCAGGTGGCCGCCGGTGACGCGGCGGAGTGCCGCGGCGCGGTCGTCGGCTGAACCGATCGCGCGCGCGATCTTCTCCCAGTACGCCGGGACCGACATGAATACGTGCGGCGCGACGCTCGGCAGGTGCTCGAGCACGTCGGCCGGCGTCGCGAGATAGGTCTCCCACGCGAGCAAGTTGCCCGCGCACAGCTCACCGAAGCCGAAGATGTGGCTCATCGGCAGCCAGAGCAGATCGCGGTCGCCTTCCTCGAGCAGCGGCGCGTTGCACTCGAGCCAGTCGGCGCCGTTGCGGCCGACGTTGCGGTGCGTGAGCGGGACGCCCTTGGGGTTGCCCGACGTTCCGCTCGTGTAGAGCATCTGCGCCGGCTGATCGAGATCGATCGCGCCGAGCCGCGCGTCGACGAGCGACGGATCCGCGATGTCGCGAAGGGAGGCCGCGCGGATCGAGCTGTCATCGCCGGCCGGCGCGCCGATCGCCCACGACGCGGTGTCGAGATCGACGACCTGCGGCGCGGCAGGGACGAGCGAGCGCGCCTTCTCGAGCCGCGCCACGCACTCCTTGCCGGCGACGAACACGAGCTCGATCTCCGCGTGCTGGAGGATGTACGCGACCTGCTCGGGCGTCGATGCCGGATAGATCGGGACGAACACCGCACCCGCCGTCTGCGCGCCGAGCGCAGCGCTCGCCCACGCGACGCTGTTCTGCGCGTAGATCGCGATGCGCGCACCGGGCGCGAGCTCGCGCTCGACGAGCCAGCGCGCGACACCGCGGATCTGCTCCGCGAACTGTCCCCACGTCACCGGCTGCCAGGTCCCGCCGGTGCGGACCTGAAAGCGCGGCCGATCGCGATGCGTCGCGAGCCGGTCGAACACGGCACGCGGCGCACACTGGACGTTCAGCAGAGGCGCGATGTCCGGACGCTTCATGGCTAGCTCCGCTTGTGCGTCGCCTGAGCGTACAGCTGCTCCTCGAGATCGTAGAGACGCGTCTCGAGCTGGTTGAGCTTGTGCAGCGCGCGCTCCTGATCGCGCCGCGTCGGCAGGCCGAACGTCGACCACCACGACGCGAGCGCCTTGTCGGTCGCCGCCTTCGTCTTCATCGCGGCCGTGAGCATGGCGCCGGCGGGCCCGAGCACGCCCGGGTTCGTCAGCACCTTCTCCATGTACTGCGCGGTCGCTTGTTCCCAGGCCGCGAAGCCTTGTTTCCACATGTCCCAGATCATGGTGTTACTCCTAGTGCGAAACGCCTGAGGTAGGCGGCCGTCGTGAAGTCGGGGTTGGTCTCGTCCTGCTTGCTCTCGGCGCGGGTGACCTCGCCGAAGCACTCGAACAGAAAGATCGTCGTGCGGCGCGAGACCGCCGCTACGCCAACGGCGCTGGCCTTGCGCACCGCGTGGGTGCGGACGCGCAGGACCGGCGAGAACTCGACGTACGGCACGGCAAGCGTGCCGGACTCGGCGACCTCGACGGTCAGCTCGTCGGTGCCGTTGAACGGCAGGCCGGCGATCGTCGCGCTCGTCAGCACGGACGTCGTCGTGAACGACTGCCCCTTGGCGACGGGGAAGCGGAGCACCGCGACCGGCGGTGCATAGACGACGAGCGTCTTGCCGGCGGCCGGCGCCTCGTCGTGCGACGCGGTACCGTCGAGCCAGAGTGCCTGCGTGTCCTGGTGGTAGATGCCGTCGAGACCGCTGCCGGCGTCGACGACGAACTGCCCGCTCGGGAACTGCGCCGCGTACCACTGCGGGCCGAGCGCGCGCGGGCCGAGCTCGATGACGTCATCGTCGGCCAGCTCCTCGTCGAGCTTCCACGACGCGCCGGTCTGCGCGATCGTGCGGTTCGCGCCGGCGTAGTACGTCACCGTCGCACCGAGCGCGATCGGCAGCTCGTCGGCGGTGATCGTGCCGTCACGGTTCGGCACGCACGACGGCAAGGTCGGTGCGGGCTCCGGCTGCGGCGTCACGTTCGTCGTGCACGCGGCGAGGACCATCCACGCGACCGCGCGCATCAGAACGCGAACCCCATGCGAAGCCGCAGTGACTGCGCCGGCTGCGCGGCGAGCATCGTGCCGTCGAATGCCGCGCCCGGCATCAGGAGGCCGTAGGCGAGGTCGAACGCGAAGCCGTCCTTCGCGATGTAGCGCAGCTCGGGATCGAGCTCGGTGCCGAGGGCGGCCTGCCCGCTCGGCGTCGACGTGGCCTCGACCGCGCGCGATACGATCAGCGTCGCGACCGCCTCGAGCCGGCCCGTGCCGATGCGCGCGAGCGTCGCGCGGATGCTCGGCCGGACGTACACCGCGTCGGTGATCGTGCCGATGATCTCGCGAAACAGGATCTGGTCGATGCGGAAGTCGGGATGGAACCGGAAGTTGTCGACCGTGCGATCGCGCGGCGGGCTCGCCTGCGCACCGTCGAACGAGCCCGGCGGCGGCGCGACCTGTCCCGGCGTCGGGAACGCGCCAAACCCCGGCGCATCGTCGCCGCTCGCGTAGCCGGCGTCGACGCCGATCTGCGCGGGGCCGAGCACGAACGCGGTCTGCACGGCGGCACCGAGCTGGTTCGACGTCACCGGCACGGTGATCACGGTGCCGGGAATCAGCGACGGCTGCTCGAGCGTCGCCGCGAGGTACGCGAGCTCTGCCTCGATGCGGAACTTCGCGCCCGAGATGCGGAGCCAGCCACCGGATGCGGTCGCCGAGAACCCGCGACCGACCAGGTCGGCGCTCGAGTACGTCGCCGGGCTGGCCGCGGTCAGGTACGTCGCCGGTACGTCGTTGTCCTGCGTGCGACGCGAGACGTACGCGGCGTACTCGACGCTCGTCCGACCCGCGGCGGCGCGTCGCGCGAGCGTCGCCGGCGTGTGCATCTTCAGGATCGATACCGTCGGGCCGCCGACCGCGGTCGTCGCCTCGAGCGAGACCGGGTGCCCGCCGTCCCGGCTCGGCGTGAACGGGCCGCGCGCGGCGATGTCGTACGACAGCGCGAGGAAGTGGCCGAACAGCGGCGAGACGAACGCGAACCGGTCGGCGGCATCGCCACCATCGCAGTCGTCGCAGTCGCCACCGTTCGCCGCGATGCCGAGGCCGAAGTGTGCGCCCATGCGGCCGGCCGCGAGCGTCCCCGCCGGCGTCAGCACCTCGCCCCACGCACGCTTGATCACGACCGTCGTCGGGCGCTGGCCGCGGCTCGTCGCGGGGGACCCGCCGGCGAGGTCTGGCTCGCCGCCGAGCGCGATGTTGTCGAGCCAGTCGATGCGCGCCTTCACCGCGACGCCGACGCCGGGCGCGTAGAACGCCGCATCCGTGCGCGCGCGCAGATCGCCGGCGCGCAGCAGCTGGCCGCCCGCGAGCGGCACCGGGTAGAGCGGCTGGCCCTGCGCGTCGAGGCCACGATCGAGATCGAGGTTGTAGAGCCCGGCCTCGCGTACGCGCAGTGAGCCGTGGACGATGACCTCGGTCTTCTCGCGCGGGGCCGCGTACTGGCGCGGTGCGAGCTCGGCACCGAGCGCCGCGAGGTCCGCACCGAGTGGCAGCGCGAAGTCCTCGTCGGCCGGTGTCAGCCGGCTTCCTTCATCGGGTAGGACCGTTGCAGCTCCGCCACCGCGTGCTCCACCGCCAGCGCCACCGCCACCTTGATCGCCTGGGACACCGCGATCGTCACTGCTGCCGCCACCAGCTCCGCCAGCGCTTCCGCTTCCTTCTCCATCGCCTGTGTTGCCGTTGTCGTCATGTTGCGCCCCCTTCTCGGCGAGAAATGCGACGAGATCTCGAGTCGACGTCGTGCGCGCTTCGACCATCGGGATGTGGCCGCAGCGTGGATAGGTCTTCAGCTCGGCGTTCGCGAGCTCCTCGCGCAGCCGGTACGCGAACCGGATCGGCGTGACCTGATCGTTCTCACCCCACAGCAGCAGCACCGGCCGGTCGAAGCCGACGAGCTTCTCGTGCAGCGCAGCAAAGTGATGCCCGCGCGCGGTCGCGAGCGCCCCGGCGACCGTAGCCGGCCGATCGAGGTCGGCCTCGACGCGCTCGACGCGCGCCTGGGTGACGAACCGCTCGTCGTGATACGCGAGCGGCGCGCGGTCCTCGATGCGCTCCGAGTAGAACAGCCCGAACAGCAGCTCGCCGATGCCACCGACCTGCGCCCAGCGCAGAAAGCTCGGCACCTGCTCGTCGTAGACGTATGCCGAGTAGAGCGCGACCTTGCGCGTGCGCTCGGGACGGGCGACCGCCATCGACAGCGCGACCGACGTGCCCCACGAGTGACCGACGATCGCGACGTCGGTGACGCCGAGCTTGTCGAGCACGTGCCACACGAGCTCGGCCTGCGCGGCCGGGCTGTAGTCGCCGTCGGGCCGGCTCGACCAGCCAAAGCCCTTGAGGTCGAGCGCGATGACGCGGTGGTCCTGCGCGAGCACCGGCGCGACACCGGCCCAGCTCTCGAGCGACGCCGAGTAGCCGTGCAGCAGCACGACCGCCGGCCCCTGCCCGACCTCGCGGTAGCGAACGTGGACACCGTCGACGTCGACGAACGTCGCGTCCGCCGGTGCCCCCGGCAGCGGCTCGGGATGGAACTTGGGACAGCCGGCGCACAGGGCTGCGCACGCGAGTGCGAGGATGACCGCCTTCACGGCGCGAGCCTCCTCACCTCCGCGACGTCGCTGAACTCGCTGCCCGACTCGAAGTCCTGCGACTGTACGGTCGCGACCGAGCCGAAACATTCGGCGACCCACGCGAACGAACGCTTGGTGAGGAGTGTCGTGATCCCGGACGTGCGCGTCAGATCTGTCGCGACGCGCATCACGGGAAACTCGCCGTACGGCGTCGTCATCGTGCCGACCTGGTCGACGCGCGAGCTGTACTTCTCGGTGTACGCGACGATCACGCCCTGCGCGTAGCCCGACACCGTGCTCGTCGTCACCCACGTCGAGCCCGCCATGAACGGCACCGCGAGGATGCGCGCCGGCGGGTCGTACGTCAGCTCCGTCCTGTACGTGCCGCCCTGCGGCGACACGACGCCGAGCAGCGTCACGCCCGTTCCATCGACGAGGAACACGCCCTGGAGATCCGAGCCCGCGGCGAGCGGCGCCGCGTACGTCGCCGTCGGAAAGTCCGCACGCCACCACGTGCCCGTCGGGTTCGCGAGCGCGATCGTCTGGTCGGTGTCGTTCGCGAGCTGGCCGGCGAGGTTCCACACGCGCGACCCGTTCGTCTGCGACGCGCCGGCGGTGTTCCAGGTCGCGCTCGTCGCGATGCGGAACGTCGCGGCCCGGCCGGCGATCAGCGGCAGCTCGCCGAGCGTCACCGTGCCGTCGTGATTCGGGACGCACACGCCCGACACGCCATCGCCCGGTGCGTCGGCCGGCTCGCCGCCGCCGTCGATCTGCGCCGCGGCGCACGTTCCGTCGGCCTTGCAGAAGTGCGACGGGCACTCCTCGTCGGTCGTGCACGTCGCGCCGGAAGGTCCACCGCAGGCCGCCGCGATGCTGCACAGCAGCAAACACAGCAGCCAGCGTCGGTTCGACATGGCCGGCACGCTACGAGACCGACGCATGACTGTCAAGCGCGTTTTTGCGGCGCAGCAAAATCAGCCGTTGCAGTGCAGCGAAGGACCCCGTAAGGTCCGGCCAGTGGCGACGGTCCTCATCAAGAAGTATGGCAATCGACGGCTCTACGACACGGGCGACAGCCGGTACGTGACGCTCGACGAGCTGGCGCAGAAGATCCGGAGCGGTACCGATCTGCGCGTCGTCGACGCCCAGTCGGGTGAGGACCTGACGCAGGCGACGCTGACCCAGATCGTGCTCGAGACCGGCAACGCGGCGAAGTTTTTGCCCGTGCAGCTGCTGACCCAGATGATCCGGCTGTCCGACGACTCGCTCGCGGAGTTCTTCAGCCGCTACGTGACCGGCGCGCTCGATGTCTATCTGCAGGCCAAGCGCGGCGTGCAGTCACTCGCGGCGTACAACCCGCTCACGCAGATCCCGATGGCGGCGACCGACGCGCTGACGAGGATGTGGATGGGATCGCCGTTCGGAGGGCCGCCGCAGTATCCGCCGCCGCAGTACGGAGGATATGGAGGAGCGCCACCGGTGCCATATCCGGTGCCGTCGCCCGCGGCCGCGCCGGATGACGAGACGGAGGAGAGCCCGCCACCGGGCAGGAAGTCCGAGCCCGCGATGAAGAGGGCGAAGACCGATCCGTCGGCGGCAGAGGCGGACAGCAGAGATGATGTCGCTGCGATGAGGCGAGAGCTCCAGGAGCTCAAGCAGGCGGTGCGAGAGTCGATGAAGCCGCGGGCCCGAGGGAAGAAGAAGAGCTGATTCGTCGACGTCGGCGATCCGGATCGCTTACGCCGACGCCTACCGCTCAACCGAGGATGGCGCGGCGCTCGGTGGCGCGGGCGACCTCGTGATCGACGATCGCGATCGCGACCGGATCCTCGAGCGTGCGCTTGTGGCCCGTGGCCTCGGACTTCGGGAGAGATTCGAGCTTCTCGACCGTCTCGGCCGGTTTCGTGATCATCGAGCGGAGCGCGAGGTCGGGGGCCGACATCAGGATGAGACCACTGCCGACGACGATGAGGACCGTCTTCGCGAGCGTCATGCCTGTCTCCTTGACGAGCCACGGGATCAGGGTCGGCACGAACGCGGCGAGCAGCGCGCCCACGTGATAGACGATCCCGATCGCCCGGGCGCGGACATGCATCGGGAACAGGCTCGTCGTCAGCACGGGCGTGACGCCGGAGTAGCCGACGCCGAGCGCTCCGCCGAGGAACGCGCCGATCATCATCGAGCCCGAGGTACCGGTGAACATCGGCATCGCCGGCACCATCAGGAGCGCGGGCGCGACGAGCGCGACGATCACGCCGTAGCGGCTCGCGACCCAGCCCGCACCGATCACGCCGACCAGCATGCCGACGTTGAACCAGATCTGGCCGTGCCAGCCGTCGGTGACCGCGGCCCCGAGACACGTCGTATCCCCCGCCGCGCAGTGCGCCGACTCGACGAAGAGGCCGATGTGCGAGACGACCATCCCGTAGTAGACGATGAAGCCGAGCGCCATCACGAGCGAGCCGAGGATGATCATCCTGCGGACCCCGGGCGCGAGCAGATCCTTGATCGCGCCCTTCGACGACTCGGCCGCTTCGCCGTGCACCGGCTGGTTCGGCACGAGCATGCGGATCGGGATCACGAGCACGGCGGGGAGCGCCGCGATCAGGAACATCGCGCGCCAGCCAAACGCCGGGACGACGAACACGGCCGTGCCGGCGGCGAGCAGGAAGCCGACCGGCCAGCCGGCCTGCAGGATGCCCGACGCGAGCTTGCGCTTGCTCGGCGGAAAGCTCTCCATCGCGAGCGAGGTCCCCGCGGTCCACTCCGCCCCCATGCCGAATCCGAACAGCGTGCGGAACACGAGGACCCAGGTGAACGACGGCGCGAAGTAGATCGCGGCATCGAACACCGCGAACCAGACGAGCGACAGCATGAGCGGGAGCTTGCGGCCCCAGCGATCCGCCATCCAGCCGGCGAAGAAGCCGCCGGCGAGTCGAACGAGCAGCGTCAGCGTGAGCGAGCCGCCGATCGCGGTCGGCGACACGCCGAACTCCTTGATCATCTCCTGCGCGACCACGATGTAGATCGTGAAGTCGAACGCATCGAGGACCCATCCAACCCACGCCGCCGTGAAGGCGGCCCACTGCGGCTTGTGCTCGGCCTTGTGCTCGCTCATGGCGGTTCAGTAGCCGATCCAGAATGTGCGGCGCAACAGAGAAGTGGAGGTGTCGAGGAGAATATCTTGCTGCGTCGCAACAAATCCAGGTTGACAGGTCGAAATGCCGACCTTAGGGTGGCGTCACAAAGGAGCTACAAGCCATGTCGGAACAGAAGACGAACACGAACTCGAGCAAGGACCCCAAGGACACCACCCCGAAGGCCGACCCGTCGGCTGCTGCATCGCACAATCAGCCGTTCGGCTCGTTTGCGAACCCGTTCGCCAGCGGCTTCGCGGGCTTCGACCCGATGACGGCGTGGACGAACGCCCAGCAGAACCTCCAGAAGCTCGTGAGCGACGCGTATGCCCGCACGCAGGCGTGGGCGGACGAGTACGCGACGCTCGAGGCGCAGATGTTCGCGCGCGCCAACCAGGCGGTCGACACGTGGGCGCAGCTCGCGCACGACTCGATCGCCTACACCTCCAACCTCTCGGCGCAGGCGCGCAAGATCGGTTTCGAGGCCGTGCGCAAGACCGGCTTCGGAGCGTGAGCTCGTGAACGAGCTGTACGGTTGGTCGCGTGAGGTCGGGGACGCGTGGACCCAGGTGGCCGCAGACGTCCTCGGCCTCCCGCGACCTTCAGCACCGCCGCTGGCGCAGACGCCACGCGACGAGATCGCGCTCGAAGGAGGCGCCCGCCTCTACCACTTCCGTGGCGCCGCGCGCCCCGGCGCTGGTGCGCGGGCCGACAAGCCGTTCCTCCTGATCCCGAGTCTCATCAATCGCTGGTACGTGCTCGACCTCCGGCCGGGCGCCAGTCTCGTCGAGGCGCTGGTTGGCGCCGGGTTCGACGTCTGGTGTCTCGACTGGGGCATCCCCGAGGCCGAAGACCGCTATCTCGACTGGGAAGCGGTACTTGCACGGCTCGGGCGAGCGGTCCGGCGCGTGAAGCGCGAGACCGGTGCGGGACAGATCGCGGCGCTCGGCTACTGCATGGGTGGCACGCTGACGACGATCTACACCGCGCAGCACGCAGACGAGATCGCCGCGCTCGTGACGCTCGCCGCGCCGATCGACTTCCAGCGCGGTGGCCAGCTGCGCTGCATGGTCGAGCCGGCGTGGTTCGACGCCGACGCGGTCGCCGACGCCGGCAACGTCGTCCCGCACCAGATGCAGGCGGGCTTCGTCGCACTGCGGCCGACGCTCGAGCTCGGGAAGTGGATGTCGATGCCGGACCTCGCGACCGACGCGAAGGCACGCGATGCGTACCTCGCGCTCGATCAGTGGGCCAGCGACAACATCCCGTTCCCGGCGGAGGCGTATCGCCGCTACATCCGCGAGATGTACCAGGCGAACCAGCTCGTCGACGGCGGTCACCGCGTCGGCGGACGGGAGGTCCATCTGAAGGACATCACGTGCCCGACGCTCGTCATCACGGCGAGCAGGGACACGATCTGTCCGCCGCCCGCGGCGACGGCCTTGCTCGATCACATCGGCGCGACCGACAAGGCCGTGCTCGAAGTGCCGGGTGGCCACGTCGGCGCGGTCGTCGGAAGCAAGGCGGCGAAGGAGATGTACCCTGCGCTGATCCGCTGGCTGCAGGCGCGGCTGCGCTGATCCGGATCGGGCGCCTGCGCTGATCCGGTCAGGCGGCTATCCAGATCCATAACCGGGCTCGGGCTCGGGCTCGGGCTCGGTTACGATGCGCGGGTGCCTCTTGCGATCGTCGTCGGCGCGTCGTCCGGGATCGGTCAGGCGCTTGCACGTCGCCTCGTAGAGGCCGGGTATTCGGTCGTCGGGATGGCGCGCCGCGAGGCCGGCGTCGCGCACGAGCGATACAGACACGTTCTTTCCGATGTTCGGGCACCTCGGTTTCGCGGCCAGCTGACCGACGCGATCGAGGCGTTCGGCGCGCCCGTCGATCTCGTCGTCTACGCGACGGGGATCGGGCACCTGCTCGACGTCGCGGAGATGAGCCACGATGCGGACACGTTCGCGACGAACCTCAGCGGGCTCGCGATCACTGCCGAGGTCGTGATTCCGCGGATGATCGCCGCGAAGCGTGGCCATCTCATCGGCCTGTCGTCGCAGGCGGACCGCTGGATCGACGGCGATGCGCCGAGCTACAACGCCTCGAAGGCGGGCATGTCGTCGTACCTCGAGGGCCTGGCGCTCGCCTGCAAGGAGCACGGTGTCGCGGTCACGAACATCCGGTTCGGCTTCGTCGACACCGCGATGGCGAAGAGCGAGATCAAGCCGTTCATCGTCAGTGCCGAGCGCGCGGCGCAGGTCGTCGAGCGCTGCATCGAGCGCAGGCCGATCCGCCACACGTTCCCGCGCCGGATGGCGGTGCTGCTGTGGCTCGCGCGGATCCCGCGGAGCATCCGGATCCTGCTGTCGTGACGCTCGACGCGATCGTCGTCGGTGCCGGGCTGTCGGGTCTCGTCTGCGCGAGGAGACTCACCGAGGGCGGCGCGCGGGTGATCGTCGTCGAGGCGCGCGACCGCGTCGGCGGCCGGCTGCGGACGGGGACCGTCGGTGGCCAGACCGTCGACCTCGGGGGCCAGTGGCTCACCGTGACGCAGGATCGCCTCGTCGCGCTCGCGCGAGAGCTCGGCGTGCCGACGTTCGCGCACGACCGCGAGGGCCGCATGCAGTTCCCACCGGGTGGCCTCGTCACGGCGTTCGCGCAGTGGCGCGCGATGCGGCGGATCAAGCGCGCATTCCGCTCGCTGCCGTCAGCGGAGCGCGCGCCGCTCGACGTGCTCGATCGCGAATCGCTCGCCGACTACTTCACGCGCACGATCCGGAGCCCGATCGCGCGGTCGCGGCTCGTGCTCCACGCCGAGGCGGTGCTCGCCGCGGATCCGGCCGATCTCTCGCTGCTCGCGTACCTCGACCGGCTGCGCACGACCGGCGGGTTCGCGCCCGAAGGCCCGGAGCTGCCCGGCGGTGGCCGCGAGCATCGGTTCGAGGGCGGCGCGCAGCGCCTCGCGACCACGCTCGCCGCGTCACTCGACGTCCGGCTCGGCGAGCCGATCGAGGAGATCGTCGACGACGGCGCGCTCGTCGCGGCGCGAGGTCCCGCCGGCGAGCACGCGGCACGGCAGCTCGTCCTCGCGCTCCCGCCGGTGCTCGCGGGTCGGATCCGCGTCGAGCTCGATCAGGCGGCCCGCCGGTTCGTCGACGCGATCCGCGTCGGCAGCGTCGTCAAGGTGTTCGCCGCGTACCCGCGGCCG
>JAEWJO010000071.1 GCA_023386455.1 Pseudomonadota bacterium
TGAACCTCCAGAAGCTCGCGCTCGTGATCATCCTGACGCTCATCATCATCGTCGCCGCGGTGAACATGATCTCGGCGCTGACGATGATGGTGACAGACAAGACGCGCGAGATCGCGATCTTGAAGTCGATGGGCGCGTCATCCTCGAGCGTCGCGCGCGTGTTCCAGTTCCTCGGCGTCGCGATCGGCGGCGTCGGCACGGTGATAGGCGTCGCGATCGGCCTCGTCACCTGCTACGTGGTCAGCGCGTACGGCTACCACCTCGATCCGAAGGTCTATCTGATCGATCGACTCCCGATCGACGTCCGCTGGTTCGAGGTCGTCCTCGTCGCCGGCGTGACGATGGCGATCTCGCTCGGCGCCACGTGGGCGCCGGCCCAGGCCGCGGCGTCGCTCCGCCCGGTCGAGGGCCTTCGTTACGATTGAGGCTGTGAATATGTCGCTCGTGCAATTTTAGTTGCACAAAAGCAACTCGGCCGAGATCTGCAGCGCGTGATTCCAGATGGTTACCCGGACCTACATTGGTCCACCCCTTGTATGAGGGGTCGCCCATCAACATGCGCAACATCAACTCGCTTATCACCGTCCTCGCTCTCTCGTTCGCTTCGTTCTCGGCTGTCGGCTGCGCCACGAGCGGCGAGGAGATGGGCGACGAGTACTCGGACGCCGAGTCCAACGCCAGCGCCCCGGGCAAGGTCGACCTCTGGCAGGCCGCCGACGGCTGGCACTTCCACGTCGTGTCGGGCAACGGCCGCACGCTGCTGACGTCGGAGGCGTACAAGGCGCGCACCGGTGCGCTCAACGGCATCCTGTCGGTCCTCGACAACGGCGTCGACCCGGCGATGTACGAGACGAACAAGACGGCGAACGGCAAGTACAATCTGCGCCTCAAGGCCGCGAACCACGAGATCATCGCGTTCACGCAGGCGTACGCGACCAAGTCGAGCGCGACCCGCGCGATCGGCTCGTGCGTCAACGCGGTGACCAGCTACCTCGATCGCCTCGAGTCGAACACGACGGGCGCGCGCGTCGAGGTGCTCGAGTCGGATGCCGGCTTCCGCTTCAACCTGCACGCGAAGAACGGCGAGATCGTGATGTCGTCGGAGAGCTACACGACGAAGGCGGCGGCGTGGAACGGCGCGTTCGCGATCCAGACCGCGGCGACGAACTCGGCGGCGTTCACGCTGAAGACCTCGACGGACAGCCGCTTCTACTTCGTCCTCAAGGCGGAGAACGGCCAGGTCATCGGCGTCAGCCAGATGTACACGACGAAGTCGGCGGCGCAGGCGGGCATCACGTCGGTGCAGACCCTCCTCGAGGGCATGGACCTGCTCTGATTCGCCGAGCTGTAGACTCCTTATCTTTGACGGGGGAAGCTGCTTCCAAGGCGGCTTCCCCCGTCTGCTATTTCGGCGCTGCTCGTCTAGGGCGTCTTCGACGTGCAGACCATGTCGCCGTCGGCGCTCGAGCACGTGAACTGCTTGCGGCACTCGGTGACCGCGAGATCGGCGTCGTGGACCTTCGGGCCGAGCACCGGATTGTTCGGGTCGGAGCCGATGACGTTATTGAACGTCGCCTCGATCATCGCGCAGTGGTCGGCACCGAGCCTGTTGCCGCCGAGCTCGTAGCCGGCGCCGGCGAAGTCGAACGACGCGGCGGCCGCAACGAACGAGATCCGTTGCGCCGCGGGATCGAGCGTTCCCTGGTTCTCCGAGACGTACTTCGAGATGCCCTTGCCCGCCGTGCGGCAGGTGCCCGGTTGCGTCGAGAAGTTCTTCGAATCGGCCGCGGTCGCGGTCGCCTGCACGCATGCGGCGAACAGGATCTTCACGGGATCGGGAGCCGCCTGCATGACCTGCATGCACTCCGGCGACTGGCTCTGGCCCGCGCACACGTTGCCGCTGAGCGTCGACTGAGACGCTGCAGGTGGCGTCTCCTCGCGCGGCGCGCGCTTCTTCGGAACCTGGTTGCCGAGCGTCACGGCGACGTTGAGCCCGATGCGCGTGGCAAACACCCCTCGATCGACCGCGAACTCGCGGCCGACCGCGCCGATGCCCGAGACCATGAGTCCGAACTTGTCGGTGTGGAACGGTCGCCAGCCGACCTCGACCTCGCCGGCGGGGTTGAACTTCGGGCCGCCGGAGAGCAGGCCGAACAGCGGGCTGAGCACGCCGAGGCCGACGCGGCCGGTCGCGGTGAGGCTCTCGCCGAGCACGTAGGACGCAGATCCGCCGAAGCCCATGTCGATCTCGAACATCGTGAAGTCGACGTCTCCCGGGTTCGGCCGCTTCCAGTGCTCGGCCTCGACGTTGAGCCAGAGCGACGAGACGAGCGGGAGGCTCTTCACCGGGCGGAACGTGTAGAACTCGGGCCGGACGTCGAACGCCCAGTACTCCATCGCCATCGGGTCCGGCGGCTGCATGCCGTCGTACGTCGGCGCGGCCAGCGGAACGCGGATGCGCAGGTCGGTGAGCAGACCCGACAGGATCGGCATCGGCTCGTACGAGTACTCGACCTTCACCATGCCGTTCGCGTCGGGCGTCTTGTACTGCGCCTGCTCCATCGCCTCGGCGCGCGCGTTGTACTGGCGGCCGGAGTTGACGAGCGCGGCGAGCACGAGGCCCGTCGAGTCGATCACGCGAAACTCCTGATAGGTCGCGCTCACGACATGCGCGTTGTCCTCGGGAATTCCCGAACGTGGATTGACCGCCGCCGACGCACTGTGGCGCGTCTGGCCGACGCCGTAGCCGACGGCGCAGCCTGTGAACAGAGAGCAAGATCCGAGGATCGTCAGTAGATGCGTTTTCACGTCGATCTACGACGCTACGGAGTTCGGGTACGACTCGGTAGCCCATGAACATGGGGGGCTGGACGCGTCAATTACCCGCACGGTACAAAGGTGACTGCTTGCGGTTGTTGATCGTCGAGGACGAGCCCTGGGTACGCCGCGCGCTCGCGGCCCTCGTCGCGGATCGGGATCCCGAGAGCACGGTCGAGTCGTGCGCGACGGGCAATGAAGCGCTGCTGGTCGGCAAGGCGATGCAGCCGACGGTCGCGCTGGTCGACATCGGGTTGCCCGACATGTCGGGCACGGCCGTGATCGCGAAGCTGCGCACGATCGCGCCGGGCTGTGTCTCCGTCGCGTTCACGAAGTTCGACGACGCGCCGACGATCCTCGAGGCACTCCGCGCCGGCGCGCGTGGCTATCTCTTGAAGAGCACGCCCTCGGACCGCGTGCTGCCGCAGCTGCGCGACGCGGAGCAGGGCGGACTGCCGCTGTCGCCGGCGGTCGCGAGCCTCGTCGTCGACAACCTGCTCGTCGCGACCGAGACCCAGCCGGTGCTCACCGTGCGCGAGACCGAGCTGCTCGCGCTGCTCGCGCGCGGCGCGACCTACGCCGAGTGCGCCTCGGCGCTCGGCATCGGGCTCGGGACCGTCCAGAGCTACGTCAAGAACATCTACGCCAAGCTCGAGGTGACGTCGAAGGCCGAGGCCGCGGTCGCGGCCGTTCGCCTGGGGCTCGTGCGATGACGGAGCGCTCCGACGACGAGCTGCTCCGCTCGCCGCTCGCGATCCTGCTCGCGGGCGTGATCGCCGCGGCGCTCTGCCTCGTCCCGGCGATTCCCGCGGTCCGCGCCGTGCTGCGCGTCGGCCCGCTCGACGTGGCGATCGCGCTCGGCCTGTTCTGCGCCATGATGATCGCCGGCGCGATCCTCTACCGCGCGAAGCCGAGCTCGCGCGCCTACGACATCTTCGATCGCGTCGAGACCGCCGTCATCCAGGTCGCGATGCTGTCGCTCGTGTTCGCGTCCGGCCGCGGTGACAGCTTCTTCTGGCTGCTCGCGATCGTCCACATGATGATCGTCGGCCGGCACTCGCGGTTCCCCGGCTATAACCTCGGCGTCTTCAGCACCGGTCCGGTCCTGCTCGCCGCGGTGTTCGCGATCGTCGAGCGCGACCTCGGCGCCGCCGTGCTGTGTCTCGTCATCGGCGGTCTCGGCGTCTACGTGTTCTGGCTCTCCCTGACCGGCAGTCGCCAGCTCGCCGCGACCGACGCCGAGCGCCAGCGCCTCGCTGCCGAGCTCGCCGACACGCGCGTCCGCGAGGAGCGCGAGCGCATCGCGCGCGAGATCCACGACGGTCTCGGCGCCGACCTCGCCGCGCTCGACTGGCGGCTCCGCGGTCTCGGCAAGGCCGGCGCACTGAAGAACGAGGTCGACGAGCTCGTCGGTCGTCTCGGCCAGGGCAACGCCGAGCTGCGCACGATCGTGTGGGCACTGCGCACGCCGTCGCGGACGTGGCGCGAGCTCGTCGTCTACATCCGCCAGCGCGCGACCGAGCTGTGTGGCGACGCGATCGCGCTCGAGCTCGTCGACGACGGTGGCGCCGAGATCAACTGCACCGGTGAGGTCGCGCTCGACTACATGCGCTCGGTGCTCGAGATGGTCCGCAATGCCGTGCGCCACGCGGCGCCGACCAGGATCCGCGTCGTCTTGCACACGAGCGGCAACGAGCTCGCAGCGACCGTCGAGGATGACGGCCGCGGTCTGCCGGCTGGCACGCTGTCGCGTACCGAGGGCGGGCTCGCGAATCTGCGCCACCGGATCACGCGCGCGGGAGGCGAGCTGGTCGCGTCGACGCCGCAGACCGGCGGCACGCGGTTCTCGCTCGATCTGCCGCTGCCCGCCACGAACTAGTCCCAAGATCGGGGACGGTCTTCACTTGCTTAAGTTGTGGTGCCGAAGTCGGCGAAAACACTCGAACGCGTACCGCTAACATTAAGTTGTGCGCTCGCGATGTGAGCTCGAGGGACGATCCCCTGATGCGGCGTACAGCTCCTCCCCGGGTGGCACGCACAACTTAAACTTACCGGTACACCGATCAGGCAAGTCAGGCAGTTGCGCGAGCTAAGTTAAGCAACTTAAGACCGTCCCCGTTCTGGGGGTGTTCAGTCGGACTTGATCGTCCGGCCGAGGTGGAGGCCGCGCCGCTTGAGCAGCCGATAGAGCGTCACGGTGTTGATGCCAGCGGCGGTCGCCGCCTTCTTCACGTTACCCTCGTGCTTCGCGAGCAGCTCGGTCAGGTACTGGCGCTCGAGGGGATCGAGCCACTTCTCGCGCGCCTCGTCGAGGGTCAGCTGCGGCTGCGTTCGCGCACGCGGGTTGCGCGGCGCCGGGGCCCGCAGCGGCTTCGGCAGGTCCTCGACGCGGAGCTCGTCGCCGGTGCACAGGATCACCGCGTGCTCGATCGTGTTCTTGAGTTCGCGCACGTTGCCGGGGAAGTCGTACGCCTGGAACCGCGCGAGCACGTCGGGACCGAGCCGCGGCGCACTCTTGCCGTGAGCGGTCGCGGATTGCTCGAGGAACACGTTCGCGAGCACCTCGAGGTTGTCCTTGTAGCTGCGCAGCGGTGGCAGCTCGAGCGTCATCACCGAGAGCCGGTAGAACAGGTCGTCGCGGAACTGGCCGTTCTTCGCCATGCCCTCGAGGTCGCGGTTCGTCGCGCAGATCAGGCGCACGTCGACGCGATCGGGAGGCTCGTTGCTGCCGAGCGGCTGGACCTCGCCCTGCTCGACGGCGCGCAGCACCTTGGCCTGCAGCATCACGGGCAGCTCGCCGACCTCGTCGAGGAACAGCGTGCCACCGTTGGCCTTCTGGAACTCGCCGACCTTGTGGAACGAGGCGCCGGTGAACGCGCCCTTGACGTGGCCGAACAGGATCGACTCGAGCAGCGTCTCGGGGATCGCGGCGCAGTTGACGGTGACGTACGGCTTCTCCGCGCGCCGGCTGTTCCAGTGGATCGCGCGCGCGACGAGATCCTTGCCGGTACCGCTCTCGCCGCGGATCAGGATCGGCGCGTTCGTCGGCGCCGCGAGCTCGAGCTTGCGCTCGACGTCGTGCCACGCGGTCGACAGCCCCTTGATCATCAGCGGCCGGCCGGTCGCGGCGCGCGACAGCTTGTCGACCTGGACGCGGCGGAGCAGCGGGGCGGCGACCTCGGCGATCGCGCTGACCGCGCGCAGCGCCGCTTGATCGAGGCCGCGGGGCTCGCGCGTCGAGACGGTGAGCACGCCGATCGCCCGGCGCTGATACTGGATCGGCGTCGCCGCGATGCAGCCAACGTCGATCAGGTACCGCGTGTAGAGCGGGTCGCGCGACGTGTCCGGTACGAAGTACGGCTCGTCGGTGTCGTAGACGTGCAGCGCGATGCCGGCCTTCGCGCTGTCGTGCTTGACGACGCGCGGCAGCGTGACGGTGACGCCGCTGACGACGTGGTGGACGAGCACGAGGCCGCCTGCGTCCTTGTCCCAGACGAACAGCGCGCCGTGCTCCGCGCCGGTCTGCTCGAGCGCGATCGCGACGAGCTCGGCTTCGATGCGCCCGGCCGACGCTGCGTGAAGGCGATCTTCGGTGTCTCTCATCGCCGCATCCCGAGGCGCTGGGCGAGCTGCGCGGCGGCGGGCACGTTCGGATCGACCTGCAGCGCGATGTGGAGGTGCCAGCGCGCGGCGTCGGCGTCGCAGCTAGCGGCGCAGAGCAGCGCGAGTGCGACGAGCGCGCGCGGCCACGGCCGGCGGCCGAGCAGGTGTTCCTCGACGGTCTTGCGCTCCGCCTTCGCCGCCTCGATCTGATCCTTGCCCGACGCGACCTGGACGCGGAATCGAGCCCACGCGAGGTTCGCCTCGTAGTCGGGATGACCGGGATGGAGACGGCACGCGCGCGCGAAGTCGCCCATCGCGCGGTGCGCGTCGCCCTCGCCGAGGATGCGCTGGCCGCGGACGAACGCCTCGTGTGCGTCCCTGATCGCGGACTCGCTGATCGCCCACACCGTCGTCAGCTCGCCGAGGTTCTTGCGCAGCCAGTCCATGTAGCGGCCGCGCGCCGCGTGATCGACGAGGGTCGTCCGTGCCTTCTCGATCAGCTCCCACGTCGGCTTGACGAGCCCGGCGAGCTCCGCGAGGTCGAACCGCGACATCGCCTTGGGCGAGTAGCGCGCGGCAACGAGCCGCCACGCCGCCTCGATCTCCGGATACTCGGCGAGCGGCGAGATCTCGAGCACGTCGAAGAACGTGCTGCGCTGGAGCTTCTCGGTGCGCGCGCGCAGGTGGGTGCGCGCCTCGTCGAGCGCGCGGCGCGGTGCGGTCACGCAATCGTGAACCTCGGCCGACAGCACGATCGCCTCCATCGACGCGAGTGCCCACAGGAGGCGCGCGGTCGCCGACGGATCGAGCGGGCCCATCTTGACGAGTGTCTGCACGGTGCGCGTGCCGTCCGCGTGCGCGATCGTCTCGAGCTCGGGCACGCTGAGGATGCGCTCCTCGCGAACCTCGTCGAGGCGTCGCGTCGGGGTCGCGTAGTGCTGGACGTGCCAGCGCAGCGCGGTGCGCGCGAGATCGAGGTCGGCGTTGCGCGCGTGGAGCAGTGTCGCCGGCCACGCCTCGACGGAGTTCTCCGCCGCCGGCAGCTTCAGCGCGGCGCGCAGGACCGTCCAGCGCATGCCGGTCGATAGCCGCAGCTTCGCCGCCTCGCGGATCGCGTTCGCCAGCGTCGTGATCGATGCGGTCGGCGCGAGCAAGGTCACGCGCGCGATCGGCGCCTGCTCGCGTGCCGCGGCCGACGAGCCGACCGCGATGACGCCGGGCACCGACGGATGGCCGCGCCACTGTGCCGCGATCGCGCCGAGCTGCCGCCCGAGGTGATCGCCATCGAGGATGACGACCTCGTGCTTCGGGTTTCCCTTGGGGCCGGTCGCCTGCGCGCCATCCCACGTCGCGGCAAAGCCTGCCTGATTGAGCGCTTCCTCGAGCTGGACGCCGGCACCGACGTCAGCGAGCGCGATCAGGACGTTCACCGAAAAATCGTATCATTCCCCGAGGAGCTCGACGATTTCTCCGCAGACCTCGTCGACGGCGGCATGGGCCACCCGGACCACCCCGGCGAGCGACAGGAAGCCGTGGACGAGAGACTCGTAGCAGTGATGGCGGACGGGTACCCCCGCCTTCGCCAGCCGGTCGGCCCACGCGTTGCCCTCGTCGACGAGGGGGTCGAACCCGGCGGTGGCGACGATCGCCGGGGCCGACCCGGTGACGTCGGTCCAGTACCAGGGCGACCCTGCCTGCTTGTCGTCCTCGGCGTTCAGGTAGTGGCCGCGGAAGTAGTGCATCATCGCCTTCGTCAGCAGATAGCCCTCGCCGAAGCGATCGATCGACGGCGACGACAGCGTCAGATCGACGAGCGGATAGAACAGCACCTGGAGGTCGGGGCGGCGCACTCCGGCCTGGCGCGTGTGGTGGTCGACGTGCGCGGTCAGAAAGCCGCCGAAGCTGTCGCCGCCGACCGCGACGCGACCGCCGGGGGGCACGCGCTCGACGAGCGCCTCCCACGCCTCGCAGGCATCCTCGATGCTCGCGGGGTGCTTGTCCTCCGGGCCGAGCCGGTAACCGATCGAGGCGACCGTGCACTTCGTCTTCTGCGCGAGGTACCGCGTCACCCGATCGGCGCCGGGGATCGAGCCGATCACGCCGCCGCCCCCGTGGAACCACACGAGCCAGTTCGCACCGGCGCCGTGCGGGACGTAGATCCGCGCCGGGATCCGATCGTGACCGACCGTCGTGTCGGTGATCTCGGCCATCGGCTCGAGCGCGAGCTCGGTCGCGTCGAGGTTCTCCTCGGCGAATGCGCGCGCGGCGACCGGATCCAGCGTCTCGAGCGCGGGCAGGCGCGCGACGCGCTGGTACTCGAGCGCGGCAGCGACCTGGCGATCGAGGACCTCATCGGGTCCCTTCGAGCGGCCGCGACCGGCGAACCGGACGAACCAGTCGCTCGCCATCGCGGTACGGATCGCCGTGCGCTTGAGCAGTGCTTTCACGCCTCGAACATACTATCGGCGGCGGCGAACGAGCAGCACGAGCAGGCCGAGACCGAACAGCGGCAGTGAAGCCGGTACGTCCGTGCCCGTCGACGCGCAGCCACCCTCGTCGGGCGCCGGCCAGCAGACGCCGTTGCCGCCGCTCGCACCGAGGCAGCTGTAGCCGGACGGGCACTTGCTGCCCTCGTCGCAATCGCCCGTGCACAGCGTGTCGGTGCCGTTGCTGCCGCACACGTTCGTGATGCAATCCTCGTTGCCGACGCACGTCGCGCCGAGGCCGCCCGCGACGTCGGCGCCAGGCAGGCAGTAGCCACCGAGGCAGTGGCCGGTCGCGCACGGCGCCTGTGCGTTGCACGCCGCCGTGACGTTGACCGTGATCTGACTCGACATCGTGCGGTTACCGCTGTCGATCGCGTCGACCGTGACGGTGTGCTCGCCACCGGCGACGGTGGTCGGCGTGTTGAACGCGTGCGGATCGTTCTGGCCGATCGAGCCGGCCGCGGCGCCGTCGATCTTCAGCGACGCCGAGGTCACCGACAGCTGCGACATCGCGTCGAAGCGGACGCCGAAGCCCGGCTTGACCCACGCGCCGTCGGCGGGCGTCGTGATCGCGAGCGTCGCGGGCGTCAGGTTCGCCGGGCCGAACGTGTCCATCAGGTACTGGAAGCTGTTCTGCTTCGTGCCACCGCAGTAGCACTCGCGCGGCGTGTCCTCGCCGCAGTCCGCGTTGTCGTCCTGAAAGCCCGGCTTCTTGATCGGCGGGTTCAGGTACGTCATCGGGTCCTTCGCGTTCAGCTCGTGGTCGAGCCCGAACACGTGCGCCGACTCCTGCGCGGCGGCCCAGCACAGGAAGTCCTGGTTCGAGATGTCGGCCGCGAACACGAAGCTGATGACGTTGTTCTGGAGCTGGCCGTCGCACGGCACGAACGGCGCGACGCCGCCGGCACCCGGGACGCCGATCGCGTTCGCGTTGCCCGCGACCATGACCTCGAAGTGATCCGCGCTGCCCGGATCGACGTCCGTGATCTGGATGTCGAACGGCGCGTACAGATCCTTCACGCACTGGACGAGGCGGGTCCAGTTCTGCTGGCCGTGCGGCCACGCGGTCAGCGTCGCCTGCGACTGCGGGATGCTCGACGTGTCGGTCTTCGAGTTGTCGAAGCCCGGCTTCACGATGCAGCCGTTCGGCAGGCACGGGTTCAGGTAGATCGTGTGGGAGACGTTCGTGAACGCCTGCGAGCCCGGCGGCTGGCGCTTGGCGCCATGCTTGATGACGTCCTTGAAGACCGGGTTCGGCTCGGCCGAGGCAACGGCGGGGACGAGAAGCAACGCGACGACCAGTGCAGCTCGCATGGCGGGGACGGTACAACCGCGCTCCGGAACGGCAGATGGCAAATCTGCAGCGCCCCGCTGGCAGGTGCACGCCGATCGCGGCGGCGCGGCATCAGCAGGTCCGTGATTCCGCGCACGTACGCTGCTTGATCGAGGTGCCGATTCGGGCGATGACTGCCGCCCAATGTTGACGATCGATCTGACCGGCAAGCACGCGCTCGTAGCAGGCGTTGCCGATGACGGTGGCTTCGGATTCGCGATCGCGAAGGCGCTCGCCGAGGCGGGCGCGAAGGTGTCCGTCGCGACCTGGCCGCCGGCCCTCGGCATCTTCAGGACGATGCTCGAGCGCGGCAAGATGGACGAGTCGCTGAAGCTGGCCTCCGGCGGCAAGCTCCAGTTTGCCAAGATCTATCCGCTCGACGCCGAGTTCGACAAGCTCGAGGACGTCCCGGCCGAGATCCGCGACAACCGCCGCTATCGCGACCAGGGCGACTTCACGATCGCGGGCCTCGCGGCGGCGATGAAGGCCGACCTCGGCGACGGCCAGCTCGACATCGTCGTGCACAGCCTCGCGAATGGCAGCGAGGTGAAAAAGCCGATGCTCGAGACGTCGCGGCGCGGGTATCTGAGCGCCGTTTCGGCCTCGGCGTACTCGAACGTGTCGATCGTCCAGCACCTGTCCCCGATCATGCGGCGCGGCGGCTCGTTCCTGTCGCTGTCGTACATGGCGAGCGAGCGCGTCGTCCCGGGCTACGGCGGCGGGATGTCGTCGGCGAAGGCGGCGCTCGAGTCCGACACGCGCGTGCTCGCGTTCGAGGCGGGCCGCAAGTACGGCCACCGCGTCAACTGCATCTCGGCCGGACCGTACGCGTCGCGCGCGGCGAGCGCGATCGGCTTCATCTCCGAAATGATCGACTACGCGGAGCGCAACGCGGCGCTGCCGGAGAAGCTCACGGCCGAGGAGGTCGGTGCGACGGCGGCGTTCCTGTCGAGCCCGCTCGCGAGCGGCATCACGGGCACCGTCGTCTACGTCGACAAGGGCTACCAGGCGATGGGCATCGCCGTCGATCGAGAAGGCCCGAAGCTCTGATGGCCGACGCGGACGCCACGACGAGGATGGAGCCCGCCTGGCGCGTGCTCGGCTGCCGCGGCTGTGGCTCGGCGATCGTCGAGTGCGCGCTGGTCCTCGCGAAGATCCCGTACGAGCGCGAGGAGGCCGACTACGCGACGAAGGAAGGCCACGCGCGCCTCGTGCAGCTCAATCCGCTCGCACAGGTGCCGACGGTGATCCTGCCTGACGGCACCGTCATGACCGAGAGCGCCGCGCTCGTCCTCTACATCGGCGGCATCGTGCCCGAGCTGCGGCTCGTGCCCGACGTCCGCGATCCGCTGCGCCGCGAGTTCTTGCGCTGGCTGATGTTCCTCGTCGCCGCGGTCTACCCGACGTTCACGTACGGCGACGAGGCGGCGAAGTGGACGCAGGACGGCGAGGAGGAGCTGCGCAGGTCGACCGACGAGCACCGCATGTCGCTGTGGCGGCTCGTCGAGGGTGCGGTGCGTGGTCCGTGGTTCCTCGGCGAGACGCCGTCGGCGCTCGACCTCTACGTCACGGTGATGACGCGCTGGCGGCCGCGTCGCGCCTGGTTTGCCGAGCACTGTCCGCGGCTGTACGCGATCGCGGTCGCGGTCGACGCCGATCCCCGCCTGGCCACGGTGTGGGCCGATAACTTCTCCGGTTCCGACTCGCCTGCGGCCGACTGACCGGCTACTCGGCTAGCCGGCTCCCGCCAAGTGCCCGCAGCCTCGGGCCCGGCCCCTGGCAAGGCCCTTGCTGTCTGGTCCGGCCATGCGTGCTCGCCGGCTCCTCGGGTGGTCGTTCGTCGCCCTCGCCCTCGCGGGAGCGGGCTGCCAGATCGACGACGAGTACGCCGACGATCCCGAGGATGCGGCGTGGCTCGACGGCAAGGCCGACGGCGCGAGCGGGGTGAACGTCGAGACGACGCACCTCGACATCGACCTCGCGGCGAGGACCGCGACCGCGACGATCGAGCTCGAGAAGGCCGGCAACGTCGCGCTCGAGGCGAGCGGCCTCACGATCAAGAAGGTCACCGACGCGCGCGGCAACCGCCGCTTCAAGGTGACGAGCGGGACGCTGCTCGTGTCGAGTGTGCTCGGCAAGCTCGTCGTCGAGTACAGCTTCGCGCAGCACACGAACGCCGATGGCCTGCTGCCCGGTGGCTCGACGGTGCTGTGGCCGTACTTCTGCGGGAACCTGTTCCCCTGCCACAGCCAGCCGGCCGATGGCACGCAGTTCACGCTCTCGCTCGACGGTGTGCCGTCGGGCAAGCAGGCGATCTATCCCGCATCGATCGACGCCGATTCGCCGCCGTACATGCTCGCGTGGGCGGTCGGCGCGTACACGAAGAAGGACCTCGGCACGACCGCGGCCGGCACGAACGTCTCGACGTACTGGCTGCCCGGCGGCCAGACGGCCGCGCTCGCGGGCACCAAGAATCTCGTCAAGGCATTCGACTGGTTCGAGCAGACGCTCGGCCCGTACGCGTTCGGTCACGACGTCGCATCCGTCTCGGTCGTGTGGGGCGAGGGCATGTACGGCGGCATGGAGCATCACCCGTACTGGCATGTCGCGAAGGACGCGATGGCCGACGAGGTCACGCACGTCCACGAGGCGGCGCACGGCTGGTTCGGTGATGGCGTTCGCCTCCGGTGCTGGGAGGACTTCGTGCTCTCCGAGGGCACGGTCAGCTATCTCGCGGCGCGCGCGCTCGGCAAGGTCGCCGGGAGCGCGACCGAGACGCGCATCTGGGCCGAGTACGAGGACGAGCTCGAGGCCGCGATCGCCGAGGGCGGCGCACCCGCGTGGCCGACCGGCTGCAACCAGATCGACATCCTGCGCGACAAGCTGTTCACGAACCTGCCGTACATGCAGGGCGCGTTCTTCTACAAGGACGTCGCGGCGAAGGTCGGCGCGGACAAGCTCGATGAGATCCTCGGCGACTTCTACAAGGCGCACCGCACGAAGCCGGCGAGCATGCAGCAGATGATCGACGCGATCAGGACCGCGACCGGCTTCGACCCGACGCCGATCGCCGAGGCGCGCCTGCGCAAGAGGTTCTGAGTTGGGGTGCCCCGACGACAACGTGCTCGCCGCGATGGCCGAGCAGCAGCTTCCGCCGGCGATGTTCGCCGAGGTCGAGGTGCACATCGACTCGTGCGACCACTGCCGCAAGATGGTCGCCGCGGCGCTCGCCGATCGCACGCTCGCCGTCGGTACGCCCCAGAACGACGTCGCCGGCGGCAGCATCAGCGACGCGCTCGTGCCGACGCTCGACGTCGCGCTCGACGATCGCTACGCGATCCAGGCCGTGCTCGGCCGCGGCGGCATGGGCACCGTCTACCTCGCGCACGATCGCACGCTCGGCCGCGATGTCGCGCTGAAGCTCCACCATCGCGCCGGCTCGGCAAGCGACCGCCTCCATCGCGAGGCGATCGCGATGGCCAAGCTCGCGCACCCCAACGTCGTCACCGTGTTCGAGGTCGCGACCGTCGACGATCGCCTCTACGTCGCGATGGAGTACGTGCGCGGCGAGACGCTGCGCGGCTGGCTCGCCGCGAAGCCGCGGACGTGGCGCGAGATCGTCGCGATGCTGGTCGACGTCGGCCAGGGGCTCGCGGCCGCGCACGCCGCGGGCCTCGTCCACCGCGACTTCAAGCCCGAGAACGTGCTCGTCGGCGAGGACAGTCGTCCGCGCGTCGGCGACTTCGGACTCGCGCGCGTCGGCGCCTCCCCGAGCGGAGATGCGCCGAAGGCCGCGCTCGCCGAGACTCCGCTGACGCAGACGGGCGCGCTCCTCGGCACGCCGGCCTACATGGCGCCCGAGCAACTCGCGGGCGACATCGTCGACGCGCGCAGCGATCAGTTCGCATTCTGCGTCGTCGCGTGGGAGTGCCTCTACGGCAAGCGTCCATTCGGCGGCACGACGCTCGCGGCGCTCGAGGAATCGATCCGCGCGCACGTGCTTGCTGCACCGGCGAAGTCGGCCGTCCCCGCGCGCGTCCGCAAGGTCGTCGAGCGCGGGCTCTCGCTCGAGCCCGCCGCGCGCTTTGCCGACATCCCCTCCCTCCTCGCCGCACTCCGCGATGCCGCGCGCTCGCGCACCAAGCGCCGCGTCGCGGCCGCACTCGCCGGCGTCGTGCTCGCAGGTGGCGCCACCACGTACGGTCTCGTCACGATGCGCGAGCGCGACCGCGCCGCCGCGTGCGACGCCGAGGCCGCCCACGTGCGAGCCGTCCTGACGCCGTCGCTCGAGGCCGCGATCGGCACCCAGTTCCTCGCCACGGGATCGCCGATCGCGCGCAGCGCCTTCGAGCACACGATCAAGGTCCTCGGGCCGTATCGCGATCTCCTGCAGTCGCGCACCGCCGACACCTGCCGTCGCCACGACGTATCGCCCGAGCTCTCCGCCGCGCGCACGTCGTGCCTCGCGACGCGCACCCGCGAGCTCGCCGCATTCGTCGACGATCTCGCGAACCCGGATGCCTCCGTCGTCGCCCGCGCGCCGGCCGCGGCGTGGACCATCTCCGACACCCTGCCGTGCGAGGACGTCCAGCAGCTGCTCGCCGAGGCAAAGCGCCGTCCTCCCGACCGCGCGCTCGCCAGCGAGCTCGAGCGGGTGAAGGCGCTCGCGGACGCGGGCCGCTACCAGGACAGCCTCCCTGCATTCCGCGCGCTCGCCACCAGGGCGCACGCCGCCGCCGACCGCGACTTCGAGCTCGACGTCCTGATGGCGCTCGGCAACGTCTCCGCCGATCTCGAGCTTCCCGAGGTCGAGCGCACGTACGAGGACGCCGTCGCGCTCGGCGAGTCACTCGGTCGCGATCGCGAGGTTGCCTCGGCCTACGCGACGCTCGCGAACCTCGCCGGGACGACGCACCGCGACTACGCCGCCGCGCACCGCTACATCGCGCTCGCTCGCGCGAAGCTCTCGCGCCTCGGCGGTGCCAATCGCAAGCTCGAGGGCGAGCTCGCTGTCACCGAGGCGCAGATCCTCGTCGACGAGAACCGGCTCGGCGAGGCCGAGCGCATGGCGAAGCAGGGCGTCGATCTCCTCGAGCTCGCACTCCATCCGCTACACCCGAACCTCGGAGCCGCATACGGCACCTACAGCCAGATCCTGCGCGCGCAGAACAAGACCGAGGAGTCGCTCGCCGCGGCGCGCCGTACGCTCGCGATCTACGAGGGCGCGTTCGGCGCGGAGCATCCGTCGTCGGCGGGGTCCGAGATGAACCTCGCGAGCACGCTGATGGACAAGCAGGCATACGCCGAGGCGCGGACCCGGCTCGACAAGGCCGACGCCGTGTTCGCGAAGGTCTACGGCGACGCCCACCCCGTACGCGCCGCGATCGCCGGCAACATCGGCGCGCTCGAGCAGCTGCAGGAGCACTGGGATGCCGCACTCGTCGCCGATCGCCGCGCGCTCGCGATCCTCGAGGCGACGGGCGGGCCCGACACGCTCGATGCCTCGGGTGCGCGGCGCGACATCGCGAAGGTGCTCGCGCTCTCCGAGAGGTACCTCGATGCGCTCGCCGAGCAGGACCGGGCGATCGCGATTCTCGAGAAGGCGGGGGCGGACGGAGAGTCGCGGATGGTTGGCGCTCTCGTCGAGCGCGCGGAGATCGAGCTGTCGCTCGACCGCAAGGCGGCCGCGAGGAGGACGCTCGATCGTGCGATCGCGATCGGTGCGCGGCGGCCGGCGGATGCGAATCCAGAGGAGCTTGCCCGCGCGCGCGAGCTCGTGACCGTCGCCGGTGACCGGCGCTTCTAGCGTCGTCGCTCGGACACCGCAGGGACAGAGCCTCGTCCGCGCGCGGATCGGCGACGACCGACGAACGACGAACGGTTGCGGTTGCGGTCGCGGTTGCGGTCGCGGTTACGGTTGCGGTTTCCGGCGCTTCCGGGTGCAACCGTTTGCTGCGCGCCCGACGGGCGAACCTTCGCGTATCGTCGGCACATGAAGTACGTGCTTGTGGCGGCGATCGCGGCATGCGGCCCGGGTCTCAAGGCCGCAGATCCGAAGGTCGTCGCTCACGATACGCTCGTCGACGCCGTCGGCAATGCATCGAGGTTCGAGAAGCTCATGCGCGCCAGCGTCGGCAACGGCGGCCTCTGGTTCGAGTCTTCGTCGTGCGCTGTGTTCAACAAGCCAGCACAAATCGAGCCGGCGGAGTTTCCGGCGTTTGCACGCTGCCTCGCGACGCTGAAGCTGAAGGAGAGCCCGCGCGAGGATGCGTTCGGCGACGTGATCGTCATGACCTACGAGCCCGGCTTCGAGATCGAGGCCCGGGTCGTGCGCGAGAACGACGGGCCGCGGCTCAGCTGGATCGGCTTCGAATCGCGGCGCGGCGACGACGACAACGCGCCGACGATCAGCTCGGCGACGCTCGAGGCGCTGCGCATCGCGGGCGATCGCAATGGTCCGCTCGAGCCGGTGGTCGCTGCGACCCTCGAGCTCGACCCGACGCCGGGAAGCCATGCTGCATACACGTGGCTCAAGATCTGCGTCGACGAGGCGGGTGGGGTCAGCGGCGCTTATCCGTTCGAGACGACGTCTCCGGCAGCGACCGCCGCGTTCGTCGCCGCGGTGCAGACCTGGAAGTTCAAGCCGTTCGAGATGAGGGGACAGACGATGCCCGTGTGCTCGATGGCAAGGCTCGCGTACCCGGCCGGCGGCGCGCCCGGGACGGAGACGCTACCGCTGCCGCCGCCGCCGTCGCGCTCGAAGAAGGTCCCGATCGTTATCGCGGAGGGCGCGATGAAGAACGTGATCGAGGGCAAGCGCGTCGCCGGAAACAAGCTGCTGGCGCCCGACGATGACACGAAGTCTGCGATTCGCGATGCGGGCAGCCCGCGGCTCCGCGGGACGTTCCGCGTTTGCCTCGATGACACGGGCAAGGTCGAGTCGGTTCTGCCAGTTCGTTCGACCGGCTTTGCCGCATACGACCGCACGATCATCGCGGGCATCAATCAGTGGCAGTACGCCCCGTTCATGGTCGACGACGTACCCACACCGATGTGTACGGGCGTCACGTTCATCTACACGCAGCGCTAGCAGTAGCTGGTGCCGATCAGGAAGAACAGCGCGGCGATCACGAGGACGGCGGGCTCCCAGAACCGGTCGTAGCGGGTCACGATGGGACGAGCCGGCCCGGGACGGCCGGTCGCAGGAAATCAGCTAACAGCGCGAATCAGCGGAGATCGGCGG
Organism: Pseudomonadota bacterium; assembly: GCA_023386455.1. Taxonomy (GTDB): domain Bacteria; phylum Myxococcota_A; class Polyangia; order Haliangiales; family Haliangiaceae; genus JABFXX01. Next base: position 17,483 of record JAEWJO010000071.1, read on the forward strand.
ACCTGTCGTGCGGAACGCCGTGCTGCTCGAGGATCGCGGCGTTCGCGGCCTCGGCCTTGGCTGCATCGAGCACGATCCGCGTGCCGTACGAGTGATGGAAGTCGGACGAGAACGACGCGCGGCGCGAGCCGTGGAAGTCGGTCTCGATGACGTGGAACGTGCCGGCGGGAGTCGCGAGCGCGCGCAGGACGTCGCGCAGCTCGGTGATGTCGACGCTGTTGATGCGCTCGACGACGGCGCCCTGGACCTGGTGGTAGCCGAGGTTGATCTCGTGCGCGAGGACGGAGTGGACGATGACGACCTCCTTGCGGCGCTCGCTCGGCAGGACCTCGTAGTAGTAGTTCACGTAGCGGTGGTGCTCCTTGGCCCACTCCCAGTCGTGCATGTAGTCGTGCGTGAGGACGGTGAAGACGAGGCCACCGAAGACGAAGAAGGAGGGGCGGCGATCGGGCTGCGGAGGCGCGACGAGCGCGACGAACTTCTTCAGCGTGACGCGGACGCGTAGCGGCTTGCCGGTTCGGAGGATGCTGAAGTCGAGCGCGTCGCCGACCTGGCGGCGCGCGATGAGGTACTCGAAGCGGACGCGGTCGCGCTCGCGCAGAGGGACCGAGCCGTCACACGCGACCGCGATGCCCTCGATCGAGGTGATGACGTCGTCGACCTCGAGCACGCCGTGCGCGGACGAGCCGTGGAGGACGCGCGAGACACGGACGCCGGTCTCGTCCTCGGCGAGGCCGAGGTACTGGCGCAGGGCGGTTGCCTCGACCTTCTGCCAGTAGATGCCGAGGTCGGGAACGCCGTCGATCGTACCGTCCTCGAGGTCTTCGAGCATGTGGCGGATGACGGGCGTCGGGACGACGTAGCCGGCGCGCTCGAGGTCCTTGCGCTTGTAGGACTGGAACGCGATGCCGATCAGCTCGCCGTCCATGAAGACGGGGCCACCACTGTTGCCGGGATTGATCGCGGCATCGGTCTGGAGCGCGAGCAGGTTGCGCTGCGAGTGGGTGTACGTCCGGACCTCGATGCGCGAGACGACACCGGCGGTGATGCAGAGCTCGTCGCCGCCGACCGGGAAGCCGTAGACGGTGACCTTGGCGTTGCGCGGCGGCAGGTCGCCGAGCTTCACCGGGATGGTGCCCTCGAAGAACTTCGGGTCGTCGACGGTGAGGAGCGCGGTCTCGGTGTCGTGATCGACGTGGAGGACACGCGCGGTGTACTTCTTCGTGTCGCCGGGTTTCTGGGCCTGGACGAACAGCTGGTACGCGATGACGTGCGCGTTCGTGAGGATGCGGTTGCCCTCGAGGATGCAGGCGGAGCCACCCGACGTGTGCTGGTACGCGAGCTCCCACGGCTTGTAGTAGTTCGGTTCCTTGACGACCGTGAATAGCTTCACGACAGAGCGCTGCAGCTCGACTTCCCCCATCCCGTGACGATACGTCACTTCTTGCGGACGAGCTGGTCGGGGGCGATCAGACCGGACTTCTTCGGAGACAGCGCGATCGGGTCGAGGTCGGTCGTGCCACAGAGGAAGCAGGCGCCGTTGAGGATGACCTCGTGCAGGCAATCCCCGCAGACGACGCAGATGCCTTCCTCGCGCTCGGGGTGAGGGCAGGGAGGCGGCGTGTCGGTCACGTCGGCAGCATAGCGCGCAGGCGGGCGGCGAGCCCCGAGTGGCGGAGCGCGACGCGCTTGCCGGCGGCGGCGATCGCCTGCTTCGTGCCGACGAGGACGGCGGAGTGGCGGGCGCGTGTGACGCCGGTGTAGAGGAGCTCGCGCGTGAGCAGCGGGAGGTTTTCTTCCTCGGGGAGGACGAGCGCGAGCGCGTCGAGCTCGCTGCCCTGGCTCTTGTGGACCGTGAGCGCCCACGCGAGCTCGAGGCGATCGCGGAGGGCCTCGATCGCGAACGGCACGAGCTGGCCGTAGACGCGGAACACGGCGCGGTAGCGGTGTCCGTTGGCGCCTTCGTCGGCGCGGATGATGATGCCCTGGTCGCCGTTGAACAGGCCACGCTGGTAATCGTTCGCGGTGATCATCACGGGCTCGCCGGGCACGAACTCGGGACGGCCGGTCACGGTCATCGAGTCGAGCGCGAGGTCATGGATGAACCCGTTGAGCGCGATCGAGCCGGTGGGGAGGCCGCGCGTGACGGTGAGGACACGCGCGCGGCCGAGGAGCTTCCACAGGTCCTCGAGCTCGGTGGCCTGCTCGGGGGCGATGCGACCGTCCTCGAACCGGAACACGGTGCTGTTCGCGAGCTGCTGCGCGTGCGGGCCGTCGAAGTGGTGCCACAGCGTTCGCGCGACCTCGTGCACGGTCTCGAGCGGCTTTCCGCCGGGCTCGACCCATTCGGCGCCGTGCCACGCGAGCGTGCCGGACGTGCGGTGGATCGCGAGGCCGGCCTTGTCGGTGAGCTTGTGCGCTTCGCCGGCGTGGATGGCGCGCGCGGCCTGGTAGACGGCGCGGCCGGCGGGATCCTCGGCGTTCATGCGGAAGCTGTGCTCGAGCAGGCCGACGCGCGCCGCGGCGACACCGCCGGGCTCGGCGAGGTCGGCGAGGATCTGGCCGGCGTCGATCGCGGGCAGCTGGTGCGCGTCGCCGACGAGGACGAGCGGCACGTTCGCGGGCAGCGCATCGAGCACCGCATCCATCAGCTCGAGGTCGATCATCGAGGCCTCGTCGATGATCAGCGCGCCGACGGGCAGCGGGCTCTTCGCGTGGTGCGCGAAGCCGTCGCCGCGATAGCCGAGGAGGCGGTGCAGCGTCTGGCCGGCGGGCGGGGACGCGGCGAGCACGCGATCGGCATCGGCCGGCGACGCGACGGCGCGGAGCTGCTGGCCGATCACCTCGGTGAGGCGATTGGCGGCCTTGCCGGTCTGCGCGGCGAGCGCGATCTGGACCGGCGGTACACCGAGGCGCGCGAAGCCGCGGACGATCGCGGCGGCGACGAGCGTCTTGCCGGTGCCGGGACCGCCGGTGACGACCGTGAGCGAGCCCGACAGCGCGAGCTCGACCGCGTGCATCTGCTCGGCGGACAGCGCGCCGGTGCCGGGCCGCGCCGCGAGATCGGCGAGGAGGTCGGTGATCGAGATCGAGACGTCGCGGCGCGGGCCTGCGCGCAGGCGATCGGCGAGGCGGCCGGCGACGCGCTGCTCGAGATAGCGCGAGCGCTCGGTGTAGAGGCAGCCGTCCTCGACGACGAGCGGCAGCCGGGCGCCGCCCGTGCCGATCACCGAGTTGAAGCTCGGCGTCGCGGTCAGCGCGGTGATCCGCTTCACGATGCGCGACGGATCGAGGTTTGCCTCGGCGACGCGGAGGATCTCGCCGACGAGACTCTTCAGGCGGCCTCTCGGATCGAGCGGTAGCCGGCTCGAGCCCTGGCGCTGCGCGATCATGAGGGCGAGCACGAGGATGCCGAGCGCCTCGGGATCCGAGCCGTTGAGCCAGCGGTCGGCGGCGACGATCTCCTCGGCGAGGTAGAGACCCTCGTCGCCGAGGTCGCAGCGCTTCGCGCCGATGCCGAGCCGGCGGAACATCTCGGCGGTCTCGCCGACCGGCTGGAACTTCGCGCGCAGCGTGCCGCGCGGGTGGAGCGAGACGGTCATCGCGGGATCTCCGTGCGCAGGTTGGCGAGCCAGCTCGACCACTGCGCGAGCATCGCCGCATCGACCGGCATCGGCACGACGACACCGTAGCGAACGAATGCGAACAGGAGCCCGGCGAAGCGCCGGGGGCCGCGCAGCTTGTCGGCGGCGATCGCATAGAGGCGTGCCTGGATCGAGTAGTGCTCCTTCGCGCGCGCCTTCGCGGAGGTCGCGTGATCGGGACCGAGCAGCAGGTCGCTCTTGTAGTCGAGCACCCAGAGGTCGTCGCCGTATGCGACGAGCGCGTCGATGAAGCCCTTGACCATGCCCTTCGGCGGGGCCGCGGGCGCGCCGGGGATCGGGTAGGTGAACTCGAGCTCGCGCGCGAACGCGGTCGCCTCGACGAGCGGCGGCAGCGTGCTGCCGTCGACGAGCGCGAGCGGCTGGGTCAACGTCGCGTGGACGACGCGCGCCGCGTGCGGCAGGTAGACGTCGGCGATGCCGCGCTCGCGTGCCTTGTCGGCGATCAGCTGCGCGACGTCCGGGTCGGCGCGCCACGCGTCGGCCGTCGGAGCGGCGCGCAGACCGGCGACGTCGGCGTGCTCGAACAGGTCGTGGAGCAAGAGGCCCGAGTCCGCGCCCGCGGGCAGGTCGGTCGGGTCGAGCTCGATGCCGGGAGGCTCGAGGTCGGGGGAGCGCCCATCTGGATAGGTCGCGAACTCCGCGGGATCGATCGCCTGCGGCAGCTCGCCGGGCTCGAGCGCGGCGGCGTCGAGGCTCTTCGCGAGGCGCGTGTACGACAGCATCGCGAGCGCGGTGCGCGACGCCGGCAGCGCGGGCAGCGGCACGACCTGCGGCAGCGCGGGCACGTCGAACCCGGCGAGCGCGTCGTCGGGTGCGGGCGGCTCGGGCAGGACGTCGACCTCGGTCTGCACGATCTCGACGAGCGGGCTCTGATGGTGGACGAGCGGCGTCAGGCAGCGCTGGATCGGGAAGTACGTCGAGCGCGCGTCGAGCACGCCCTTCTCGGTCGCGTAGATCGGCAGGTAGAGCCGCACCTGCGCGCGGGTGAGCGCGACGTACGCGAGCCGCTGGTTCTCGGCATCGGTCTCGCTCTCGATCTTCTGCTTGATCGTCTCGTCCTGCGCCGACACCCAGAGCGTGCGGCCGGCGGCGTCGCGCAGGACCTCGACCTTGCTGCGCGGACCGGGGCTCGCGCAGCCGAACATGAACACGTACGGCGCCTCGAGGCCCTTCGCCTTGTGGATCGTCAGGATCCGGATCGCGTCGGCATCGGTCTCGGCGCGCTGGACGTCGCGGTCGTCGGCGAGCTCCTCCTGCTCGTTGATCCACCGGCGCAGCCGGCCGACGAGCTCCGCGAGATCGCAGCGCGACCTCGCGACCTCCTCGAGCAGGAGCTCGACGAGGTGCCACGTGTTGACGAGCGCCCGCTCGCCGCCGCCGAGCACGAGCGCGCGCTCCGCGAACCGGCTGTCCTCGACGAGCCGGCGAAACAGGGGCTCGTAGTCGCGACGCGCGCCGAGCGCAGCCCAGTCGAACAGGCGTGCGATCAGCGGATGGTGGTCCGGCGCGTCGACGACGCGCATCAGCTCCTGCCACGGCACGTCGAAGAACCGCGTCCGCAGCGCGCGCATGCGCGCCGAGCGGTCGCGCGGCGCCGCGATCGCGTCGAGCACGGCGGCGAGCTCGGCCGCCTCGCGCGTCTCGAACAGCCGGTCGCTCTCGACGAGCGCACAGGCGAGGCCGCGCGCCCGCAGCGCTGCCGCGATCGCGACCGACTCCTTGTTCGCGCGCGTCAGCACCATCACGTGGCCGAGCGAGAACGGCGGCGCGTTGCCACGGCTCTGCCACACCGGCGGGTTCGCGCGCAGCCGCTCGACCTCGAGCCCGATCTCGCGGGCGAGCGCGTTGCGGTTGTCGTCGCGGTTGCCGCCCTGCATGTGGAACACGGTCACCGGTGGCCGCGTGCCTTCGACCGTCACGTCGCCCGACGCCGTCACCGGGTGGTCGTACGTGATCGTCTTGTCGAGCAGCGGCGACAGCGGTGGCCCCGCGAGGATCGCGTTGACCGCGTCGACGAGCGGCTTCGTCGAGCGGCGGTTGATGTCGAGCGTGACCTCGGTCGCGCCGTTGCGAGCGAGCTCGTCGCGGGCGTGGACGTACGTCTGGACGTCGGCGCCGCGGAACCCGTAGATCGCCTGCTTCGGATCGCCGACGATCGTCAGGCCGCGCGCGCTCGCGTCCATCCACACCGTGCGGAAGATGTCCCACTGGACCGGATCGGTGTCCTGGAACTCGTCGATCATCACCCACGGCATCCGCGTGCGGAGGCGGTGGGCGAGATCCGCGCCGCGAGGACCGTGCAGCGCGTCGCGCACGAGCTCGAGCATGTCGTCGTAGTCGAACTGGCCGTGCTCGGCCTTGTCCGTGCCGATGCGATCGATGACGTGCGGCAACAGCTCTGCTGCGATCGCGGCGTCGAGCGGGATCATCCGCAGCACGCCGCGCAGCGCCGACGTCACGTCGGCGAGGTGCGCCGCGGCCTGGGCATACTTGTAGACCTTGCCGACCTCGGCGCGGATCGAGTCGCACGCGCCGAGCACGGCGGCCGGATCGATCCCGTGCAGGCGCACGCCCGGCGCCGGCGGCTCGAGCCTTGGTGCGTCGAACGGGTCGTCGTCGCGAACGATCCGCAGCGCGGGTGGACCGGCGGCGGGCGTCGGCTCGCCGGCGCCGAGCGCGTCGAGCGCACGGCCGATCGCGTCGACCCACTCGAGCGCGTTGCGCTGCTTGCCCTTCCAGTTGACGCCGTTCAGCAGGCGATCGCGCTTCGCCGGCGTGCCGAGCGCGGCGCGCAGGGCGGCCCAGATCTCGAGCGCCTCGTCGGCGTCGAACCGGCGCGGCGGCTGCGCATCGGCACGCGCGCACTTGAGCAGGAGGTCGCGCAGGTTGTCGACGGTGCCGCTCCACTCGAGATACGCGGCGAGCAGCTCGCGATCGGGCGAGACGCGCGCGAACCGCTCGCGGAGCAGCGAGCTGAACGCCGCATCGAACGCGACCTCGTCGGCGACCTGCCTCTGGTCGAACAGCCGCCGGGCCGCAAACGCGTCCTCGATCAGGATGCGGTGACAGAACCCGTGGATCGTGAAGATCGGCGCGTGGTCGAACGCGGTCACCGCCGCGCGCAGTCGCGCTCGCGCCGCGTCGTCGATCTCCCATGCCGATGCGGCATCGGTGCTCGTCTCGGCGCGTGCGGTGCGGTCGAGCAGGTCGCGGATGCGCATCCGCAGCTCGGCGACTGCCTTGTCGGTGAACGTGACGAGCAGGATCTGCGACAGCTCGGCACCGCTGCCGAGGATCAGATCGATCACGCGGTGCTCGAGGAAGAACGTCTTGCCGGTGCCGGCGGACGCCTCGACGACGACGAACCGATCCGCCGCGGACGGCAGCGTGTCGGGTCTGGCGACGCGGACGACCACTAGTCACCTCCGCCGAGGCTGTGGTCGCCGCGCATCCGCGACGCGAGCGGGCCGAGGCGGCGCTTCGCCATCGCCTTGGCCTCCGCCGGTCCGAGGAGGCCGTCGATCCGATCGATCGGCCCGAAGCCGAGCACCTTCGACTGGGCGTCGCCGTGGATCCGCCCGGGCGGCTTGCCGGCGAGCGCATCGACGAGGTGGTCGAACGGCAGGAGATAGCCGTGCGGGCGATCGAGCAGCTCCTCGACGAGCGTCGCGAGGTACTCGCGCGCCTCGTCCTGCGACCACGGCGCGTGCTCGACGATCCGGGTGCCGCCGTGCTTGTCGAGCAGGATGTGCGCGTGACCCTTCGGCGCGAGCCCGGCGGCCGCGAGCACGACGTGATCGAGCGCGCCGCGCAGGTGGTGGCGCGAGCGCTTCTCCGCCGTCGACAGGATCGGGATCACGGAGCGGTAGCGATCGCCGACCTTCACGAGGATCTCGGTCTGGCCGACGAGGCGCACGGTGCGGCCGCCGGGCAGCGGGACCTCGAGCGCGGGCAGGAGCTCCGCGATCGGCGAGATCGATCGGCCGAACGCGAGGCGCGTCGCCGCACCGGCGGGGACCGGCCCGAGCTTGGCGCGCCACTCGCCGAGCAGGCGCAGATCGACCGCGCGCGCGGCGTCGCCGAACACGCCGACCGGGAACTGGCCGCGCAGCTCGAGGTCGCGGACCGTCGCGGTGTAGCGCTCCTCGGCGTCGGCCTCCGGATCGCGCAGCTGCGCCGCGAGGACCTCGCGCAGCAGCACCGCGCGCGCGGGAGGATCGACATGGAACGGCTCGTCGGAGTGTTCGGCGGTCGTGTCGTCGGGCAGCTCGTCGAGACCGAGCACCGCTTGCGCCCACGCCTGCACCGGAGCGTCGAGGAATGCGCGCAGGTTCGCGAGCGACAGCGGACGGAGCGGCGGGGACGGCGGGAGCGTCGCCGGTGCCTCGACGATGCCGAGCGCCGCGCGCAGCTCTCCGAGCGCGGGATGCGCGAGCAGCGCGAACATGCCGTCCTCGTCGGGGACCGGGTGGCCCTTCGCGCGGAGGTGGGCGCGAAGTGCGTCGCGCACGCGGATCGCCCAGCGCTCGCGCGCGACCGCGGGAGGCAGCGCCGTCTCTCCCGCGGCGAAGCGGTGCAGCGGGAACCGCGTCGTCAGTTGCTCGAGCGCGACCTTGCTCGACGGCGCGCCGAGGTACGGCGCGATCGCGTCGGCGAGCTCGAGCACGACCGACGACGGTCCGAGTGCCTGGCCGCTCTTTGCCTCGACGGCGACGTACGACAGGTACAGGCCGTCGCGGGTCGACAGCAGGATCTCGAGGAATGCGTGACGATCGCGGTCGCGTGGCGACACGTCGCCGGCGCGCGGCTCCTTGCGCAGATCGAGCGGGCTCGGCTGATCGCCGGCGGGGAACGCACCCTCGTCGAGGCCGACGACGAAGCCGAGCCTGAACGGCAGCGCGCGCATCGCCTGCAGCGGCGCGATCATCACGCCGGCCGCGAGCGGCTCACCGCGGTTCGCGCGCGCGCTGACGAGCCTGCGCGCCGCGTGCTCGCGCGCGTCGCGGAAGCCGACCGTGCGGCCGTCGAGATCGACGTGCGCGAGCCCGGCGAGCATCGATCGCGCGCGCTCGACGTCGCGCTTCGCCTCGTCGTCGGGACGTGCGAGATAAGCGTCGACGAGGCCGACGAAGATGTCCGCCCACTCGGTCAGCGTCGCCTCGTGGCCTGCGAGCCAGGCGGTGTCGGCACACAGCGAGCGGACGAGCAGCGCGTACGTCGCGGCGCTCGCGTGCTGCTCGGGGCGCACCTCCTCGGGCATCACGTCGAGCCCGGCGATCCGCGCCGGCCCTCTCGCGCGCGCCTCGGCACCGCCGATCATGAACGCACCGAGCGCGAGCCGGCGCACGCCCTGATCCCAGTGGAACCGCCCCGGATGATCCGCGAGGTACGTGTCCTTGTGCGCGGCACCGTCGGCGCCGTGGGCGATGCCGAGCTTGTCGGTCCAGCGCACCCAGTCCTGCGCGTCGACATGCGGATGCGCCGCGAGCACCGCCGGGTGTGTCATCACGCGGAGCAGCTCGCGGCGCGACATCGATCCGGTCGGTAGCTCGAGCAGCGCGAGCACGGCCTCGCCGATGCGGCCGCGATCGTCGAGCGGAGCATCGATCAGGTGCCACGGCACGCCGACCGCCTCGAACGCGGCGGGCGCCTGGGCGAGATAGCGCTCCTGGTTGCTCGCGAGCCACACGCCGATGTCGCGCGCGTGGAGCGTCGGGTCGGCATCGAGCCGCGCGCGGATCTCGGCGGCGACGATCTCGATCTCGCGCCGCGGATCCGGGCACGCGAGCACGCGCAGACCCGGTGCGCCGTCGACCGGGGCCTCGGCAAGCCGGCGGTGCAGCACGTCGGCGAGCAACGCCTCGCGGACATCGCGCGGCTCGACCTCCACGAATGCATCCTCGAGGTCGCCACTCGTTCGCTCGACGAGCGCGCCGAGCGTGTCGCGCACCGCGCGTCCCCACAGCGCGAGCGGCAGCGGATCGATCTTCGCCTCGGCCTTCGCGCGTCCGGACACGTCGTCCCACAGCTCCGCGCACGGATCGAGCAGGTAGATCGTGATGTCGCTCGTCGACGCGAGATCCGCGAGCGCCTCGAGCTGCGCGCGCAGCAAAAACGACACGCCGAACACCGCAAGCGGCCGCTCGATACGCGGCGGCGGCAGGCCGGCACGCCTGCGCGCCCACGGCAGCGACGGCACCGGCGCGCAACGCCTGGTATCGCAGCCCGCACGCACGAGCGCCTCGCGGATCAAGGTCGCTTGCCAGCGCGCGTGGTCGTGGACCGACGCCGCAAGCTCGCCAGCATCGAGCTTCTGCGTGAGCTCGCTCGGCAC
>JAEWJO010000170.1 GCA_023386455.1 Pseudomonadota bacterium
GTCCCGCATCGCGGCGAAGCTCTTCGGTAACGACGCGCCCGGCTTCGGCCGATTTCGCGTCCTGGAACGACTCGGTGGCGGCGGGATGGGCGTGGTGTACGCCGCGTACGATCCGCAGCTCGATCGCAAGGTCGCGCTGAAGCTCCTGCGCGCGAACCTCGCGGGCGCCAACGCGAAGGAAGCGCGGACGCGGCTCAAGCGCGAGGCGCAGGCGATCGCCCAGCTCAATCATCCGAACGTCGTCGGCGTCTACGACGTCGGCACGACCGACGCAGGCGACGTCTACATCGCGATGGAGTTCATCGAGGGCGACACGCTGACGACGTGGCTGAAGAAGTGGCCGCGCACGTGGCGCGAGATCCTCGAGGTGTTCCATCAGGCAGCGCGCGGCCTCATGGCAGCGCACTCGGTCGGCCTCCTGCACCGCGACTTCAAGCCCGACAACGTGCTCGTCGGCGCCGATGGCCGCGTGCGCGTCACCGACTTCGGCCTCGCGCGGTCGGTGTTCCTCGACGACAGCGCGCGCGGGCCGGTCGACCCGAGCGCGTCGGGCTCGCAGAAGCCCGCCGACGGCAGCCCGCTGCAGGTCGATCTGACCGCGACCGGCACCGTGCTCGGCACGCCGCGCTACATGCCGCCGGAGCAGCTGACAGGCCCGACGATCGACGCGCGCGCCGATCAGTTCAGCTTCTGCGTCGCGCTCTACGAGGCGTTGTGGACCAAGCACCCGCTGCCCGGTGCGACGAGCGTGTCGATGCTCGAGCACGGCGACCGCGCGATCGCGCCGCCCGAGGGCAGCAAGGTACCGGCGCCGATCGTGCGCGCGGTGATGCGCGGGCTCGAGAAGGAGCGAAGCAAGCGGTTCCCGACGCTGAGCGCGCTGGTCCACGAGCTGACGCCGCCGCCCCAGCGCTCGCCGGTCCGGTTCATCGCCGCGGCCGCGCTCGGCGCGCTGCTCGTCGGCGGTGCCGCGGCGGCGATGATGGCGCGTCCCGGCGCTCCGACGCGGATCGATCCTCCGGACGAGCGCGCGGTGAAGTTGCTGATCGACGAGATCAATCGACGCGACCAGGAGATCAAGGTTCTTCGCAAGAAGATCGCCGAGGGCATCAAGGACCGCGAGGAGCTCGTCGCCGTGAAGCGCATGCTCGACGAGACGCAGGATCAGGTCCGCCAGCTCGAGGATCAGGTGATCGTCCTCCGAGCCAAGCAGGTCCAGGGCAGTGTGAAGCCCGTCGTGCTCGGCGTGAAGAGCCGCGACGTCACCGAGGCGATCCAGAGCGTCCAGGGCTCGATCCAGGGCTGCTTCGACGAGTGGGCCGAGCGCGCACACCTCGAACAGCCGCGCGGCGCCGGGGCCCCGATCCCGCTCCGCGTCCGCGACGCCGATGTCGTCGTCCTGCTGTCGGTCACGCCCGAGGGGATCGGTCATGACGCGAGTGCGAAGGGGATGGACTCGCCGAGTGCGCGGCTCTGCATCGAGAGCGCCCTCGCGCAAGTGCGCTATCCGAAGGGGGCCGAGGCGCTCGATGTCCGCATCGACATCGCGTGGCTCGGCGGGAATCTCGATATGACCGGCCGGATCGTGGGACACCGTGCAACCACGGGCAGCAACTTGATGGACCTTTGAAAGCAGCTGCAAGTCGCAGGCTTTGCGTCTGTGAGGAATCCTGCTGACGACGGTTCCTGTCGTGTAGTATCCCGCACCTCATGTTGCGCACCATCGTCGGCGTGGCCCTCGTCACGTCGCTCGCCGTTCCCGCCGCCGCCGAGAATCGTGATCAAGGGCCGAAGCTGACGCCGAATGGCCAGCTCATCGTTGGCCAGGGTCGCACGTTCGTCGATACGCCCAGGACGGCGTACTCGGCGCCCGCGGTCACGATCTCGCCGTACCTCTACCTGAACCGCTGCTCCGGCGGCTGCGCCATCAGCGGTGCGTCGATCAACGACGCGCGCACGAACCAGTCGACGATCCCGACGGCTGGCGCGCACATCATCTCCGAGTTCCAGAACGCGCAGGACCAGACCGGCGCGATGGCGGACGAGGAGTGGAACGCCCTCGTCACGTGCATGAAGGAGGTCTACTCGCCGTTCGACGTGACGGTGACCGACGTGAAGCCGGAGAACGTCTCGTACACGATGGCGATCGTCGCCGGTAACCCGGGTGACATCGGCCTCGACAACTCGATCCTCGGTATCGCGCCGCTCGCGAGCGACTGCAGCCCGCAGGACAACGTCATCTCGTTCTCGTTCGCGAACCACCACGGCAACTTCGATCGCGTCAACAACCTGTGCTGGACGGCGGCGCAGGAGACCGCGCACGCGTTCGGCCTCGACCACGAGTACGTGTTCGCCGACGGCACCTCGGCCTGCAACGACCCAATGACCTATCGCGTCGACTGCGGCGGCCAGAAGTTCTTCCGCAACAAGGCGGCGTCGTGCGGCGAGAACGAAGTGCGCCCGTGCCGCTGCGGCGGCTCGCAGAACTCGCACACGAAGATCCGCGCCGTGTTCGGCGAGGGCACCTCGATCGTCCCGCCGCCGACCGTCGACCTCGTCTCGCCGAAGTCGGGCACGATCACGGCCGCGACGCCGTTCACGGTGTCGGCCGGCTCGCAGCGCGGCATCGCGAAGGTCGAGGTCTGGATCAACAACTATATGTGGGCGGAGAAGCCGGGCGCGAAGTTCCTCGGCGCCGGCCAGCCGAACCCCTCGACGTACCAGATCATGCTGCCCGCGGGCGTCCCCGACGGCGTGATGGACGTCGTCATCAAGGCGCACGACGACATCGGCGGCGTGACGTCGTCGCAGATGGTCACCGTCACGAAGAACGCGCCGTGCGCGTCGGCAGACACCTGCGCGAAGGGTCAGGTCTGCGAGTCGGGCAAGTGCTTCTGGAACCCGCCGGTGGGCGAGCTCGGCGCCGACTGCGACTACCCGCAGTTCTGCACGAGCGGCATCTGCACCGAGACGAGCGACGGCTCGTTCTGCACGCAGGACTGCATCAACGGCACCGCCGACAGCTGCCCGATGGGCTTCGAGTGCATCTCGACCGGTGGCCAGACGGGCCAGTGCCTGTCGACCACCAGCGGTGGTGGTTGCTGCAGCGTCTCGTCCGGCAACCAGGTCGTGTTCCACTTCGGGATCTCTGCACTGGTGCTCGGCCTGGTCATCCGCAGGCGCCGCAAGCGCTGATACGATGGGCCCCATGCGTGGCCTCTCGCTTCTCCTGGCTTTCACGTTTGCGCTCGGCGCGCTCGCGACCGACGCGCACGCCGATACGACCGCGACGACATCCGTCTCGCAGCTGATGGTGCTCGAGCCCGGTGACTCCAGCTACAAGCTGTTTCACGGCGCAGTCTGGCTCGACATCGACAAGGCGTCGACGAACTACCGGTGGGGAGGTCTGCAGTGCAAAGGCCGCGATCTCAGCGACTCGAGCGTCCAGCTGCTGTTCGCGGCGTTTCGCTCCGAGTACCAGGTGAAGCTCGAGTACGTGATCACCGAGTACAAGGACAAGCAGTACCGCTGCGTCACCGGGTTCACGGTCAGCAAGTCATGAGGCTGCTCGTCGCGGCCGCCATCGTCGCCGGCTTCGCTGCCGCGCCGAGGGTCGCCGCGGCCGAGTCGCAGATCTCGCCGTACGTCGTGATCATGCGCTGCCAGGGCGGCTGCTCGATCCACGGCGGTGTCGACGACGCGCGCGCGAATTCGTCGTCGTTGCCATGCGCCGGTACGCCGGTCTGCCAGGGTGGCGGCTGCTTCTGCCAGGCCGGCTCCAGCGGCGACTACGTGATCGAGGAGTTCAAGAACGCGCAGGGCGAGACCGGCGCTGCCGCGGACGCCGAGTGGAACCAGATCATGCTGTGCATCCGCGAGATCTACTCGCCGTACGGCGTGATCGTGACCGAGACGCCGCCGACGGGTGGCGTCCCGTTCAACGTCGGCATCGCCGCGGGTCGTCCCGAGAACATCGGCTACTCGTCGTCGCAGATCGCCGGCATCGCGCCGGGCACACCGGGCTGCGAGCCGCGCGAGAACGTCATCTCGTTCTCGTTCGCGAACATCTACAGCGGCTCGCGCCGCGTGAAGAACATCTGCGAGACGATCGCGCAGGAGACCGCTCACGCGTACGGTCTCGACCACGCGTTCATGTTCACCGACGGCCGGTCGGCGTGCACGGATCCGATGACCTACCGCAATGACTGCGGTGGCCAGAAGTTCTTCCGCAACGCGTCCGCGAAGTGCGGCGAGTTCCAGTCGCGCAGCTGCTCGTGCGGCGGCCTCCAGAACTCGCACCAGCGCCTGGTCTCGATCTTCGGCCCGGGCACGCCGATCACGACGCCGCCGACGTTGACCGTGTCGTCACCGACGACCGGCGCGACGATCAGCAACGGCCACGTCGTGCTCGCGACCTCCGGCGCGCAGCGCGGCGTCGCCAAGCTCGAGCTGTGGCTCAACGACTACCTGTGGCTGACCGCGAAGGGCGTCGAGTTCGGCCCGAGCGGTCAGCCCGAGACCCAGTACTCGATGCCGCTGCCGGCCGACGTGCCCGACGGCATCATCGACCTCGTCGTCAAGGCGTTCGACGACATCAACGTCGAGACCGACTCGCCGGTCATCACCGTGACGAAGGGCGCGCCGTGCACGTCGGCGGCGACGTGCGCGAAGGGCCAGCAGTGCGAGGCCGGCAAGTGCTTCTGGGCGCCGCCGACCGGCAAGACCGGCGACGCGTGCGACTACCCGCAGTTCTGCGAGAACGGGTTCTGCCTCGACACGACCGACGGCATGTACTGCTCGCAGACCTGCGTCGTCGGCGTCGCCGACAGCTGCCCGATGGGCTTCACCTGCGAGGGCGAGGCCGGCCAGACCGGCTCGTGCGTCCACGAGAGCGCCAGCGAGGGTGGCTGCTGCAGCGCCGGCGGCGACAGCCGGGCCGCGGCGCTCCTGTCGTTCGGCGTGCTCGGCGTGCTGCTCGTTCGCCCGCGCCGCCGTCGTCGTCCTCGTGCCGGCTTGCCGGCCTAGGTACCCGAGCCGGCGGGCGCCTCGGCCGGCGCGGCCTTCACCGCGATCTCGTCGGGGCCGATCAGATCGTGCGCGGCCTTGGCGCACTTCCCGATGAGATCGTTGTCGACGTTGCTCGGGCCGCCGCGCACCTGGATGATGCACTTCGTATCCGGGTCGAAGAACCGGAAGCGCTTCACGTCGTCGGCGCCGGTCGCGACGATCAGCACGCACGAGTAGAACCCGAGCGACTCGTCGTCCTTGTCCTTCAGATCGGCGCACTTCTTCCGGAACCGATCCGCGTCCTCGATCGTCCAGCAGAACGTCGACACGTTGCAGATCTCGTCGCCGGGCATCACGCCGAGCCGACCGTCCTTCTTCAGCTTCGCTTCCTGCTCCTTCGCGGTCAGCCGCTTGCCGCCGCGCAGGATCGAGCAACTCGCGGCTGCATCGGGCTCCGACTTGCTGTCCTGGATGGTGACCGGCTCGACCTCGCCGAGGGCCTGCTGGAACAAGTCCGCCTTCACCACGTTCGCGCAGCTCAGCTTCGCGCGACCGGGGACCGGCGGATTGATCTTCGCTGCCACCCCGCCACTCTGCTCCTTCGCCTTCTGTTCCTTCTCGGCCTCCTTGCGCGCCGCCTCGGCGCCCTCGTTGGCCCCCGACTTGCCGCACCCGGCGCTCGCTACGACGGTGCTCAGAAGAATTGCGATGGTGGTCCGCATCGCGCTGAAACCTAACACGCTCCTGGGTGCTAGCGTTGGAGATGCGGCGCTACCAGGCGGTCCTCCTCGATGTCGATGGCACCCTCGTCGACAGTAATGATGCCCACGCCTGGGTCGAGGCCCTCGCCGAGCACGACGTCGAGGTCGGCTGGTCCCAGGTCCGCCGCCTGATCGGCATGGGCGGCGACCGCATCGTCGAGCTCCTCGTCGGGCTGCCGCGCGACGCCGACGCCAACGAGGAGATCGGTGCCCGCCGGGCCGAGATCTTTCGCGAGCGCTGGCTCCGCACGATCACGCCGTTTCCGCGGACACGCGACTTCATGCTGCTCCTGCGCGCCGAGGGCTACCACTACGCGATCGCCAGCGCGGCGCGCGGCGAGGAGCTGACGGCGCTGCTCGAGATCGCCGACATCGCGGACCTCTGCGAGGTCGCGACGACGTCGAGCGACGTCGAGGAGAGCAAGCCCCACCCCGACATCGTCGAGGCGACGCTCGCGCGCTTGCCCGTCGAGCGTCACCGCGCGGTGATGATCGGCGACACGCCGTACGATCTGGCGGCCGCCCGCGGCGCCTACATCGACATGATCGGCGTGACCACCGGCGGCTGGACGCGCGACGCCCTCGCGGGGTGCGTCGGCGTGTTTGCCGGCGTCGCCGACCTCCGGGCCCGCTGGCCCGAGACCCCGCTCGGCTGATTCCGTCGATCGTGCCGGGGGTTGCAGCACGACGGCGCTGAAAGACTTGAGGACGTGGCGGCTGTGCGGCACAGTCCTGCCCCCGAGCTGACCGGCTCGCGAGCGCCCGTAGCTCAATTGGATAGAGTCCGCGGCTTCTACCCGCGTTGTTGCAGGTTCGAGTCCTGCCGGGCGCGCTGGCACATCCGCTGCACCACCGGGTGCATGGCGATCAAGCGGTTCTTCAAGCAGCTCGGGAAAGAGCTGATGGATGACAACGTGACCGATGTCGGCGCCATGATGGCCTATTACGCCGTCCTCGCGTTGTTTCCGATGCTCGTGTTCATCCTGTCGATCGCGCTGCTCGTGCTCGATCCGGCGACGATCCGCGAAGGCCTCGCGATGGTCACCGACACGGTGCCCGCGTCGGCGCGCGATGTGATCGTCTCGCGCGTCGAGGCGCTGATCGATGCCTCGGGCGCCGGGTTCGCGATCCTCGGTGCCGCGCTCGCGCTGTGGGGCGCGTCGCGAGGAGCGATGGCGATGATGACCGCGCTCAACACGATCTACGGCAAGAAGGAGACGCGCGGCTACATCCGGCGGAACTTGATCGCGATCGCGGTGACGCTCGGGGTCGCCGTCCTCGTCGTCGTCGCGCTCGCGATGCTCGTCGCCGGTCCGTACCTCGGGCACCTGCTCGCCGATCGGTTCGGCCTGGGCGACGCGTTCGATGTCGCGTGGGGCATCGGCCGGTGGTTCGGCGCGGGCGTGCTCGTCATGCTGGTCTGGGCGATCTGCTACAAGTTCCTTGCGAACACCGACGCGCCGTTTCGCATCTTCACGCCCGGCGCGTTTGCCGGCGTGCTCGGCTGGCTCGGCATCAGCGCGCTGTTCGGCCTCTACCTCGGCCACTTCAACAGCTACGAGGCGACGTACGGAGCGCTTGGCGGTGCAATCATCTTCTTGACCTGGCTGTGGCTGTCGAACATCGCGCTGCTGTTCGGCGCCGAGGTCAACGACGTGGTCGCCGACATGCGCGCGGCCGAGGACCCGGCGGCGGCAGCGCTGTCGGACGAGGCGGAGCACGGCGGTCCGGAGCCGCAACCTTCTGCGGCACCACCTGCCGGCGCGCGGGATCATGGTGGGCCACGTCACGATCACGCGCAGCATGCGTAGGCGCACACATCTCGTCGGTGTCGGTGTGCGCCAGCGCATCGTAAGAGTCGTGGGCATGCATACGCTTGGTTCGCCGACTACGTAGCGAACGCACCGTTGCGCGCTCCGATCTCTGGGCGAATCGGATCGAGCTGCCTATACTGCGCTTCGTTCAGATTCCCTCTACGGAGCTCAGATGAAAAAGTTGTTGGCTTGTGCGCTCGTCGCGATGGCCGGCTGCCCCGATATCTCGGTCGATCCCGACGAGACAGTGGGCCCGGTTGTCGAATTCGATCCCGCACGCTCGTTGGCCACGGGCGCTCGCTTCATTCCATTCCCAAACGATCTCGCTCGCGATCCGACGACGGGAAAGCTCAACCTCGGACCACAGGCGTGTGAGTCGCCGACCGCGAAGGCGACGCGCGAGAACATTCTCAACAAGCTCGACGGATTCGGAACGTACGAGACCGCGATGCAGGTGACGTTCACGGCCGAGGTCGACGAAGCGTCGCTCGCCGGCCACATCGTCATGTATCAGCTGACGAACGGCGGCATGCCGAACGATCCGGCGAGCGCGGTGTCGATTCCGGTGATCATCCGCAAGGGCACGACGCTCCGGTTCTTGCCGGATGCCTGCTCGACGCCGGACACGGTCAACTCGGTCGCGATCATCCCGATGATCCCGCTGAAGCAGAAGAGCACGTATGTCGTCGCGCTGACGAAGGGCATCACGGACACGGCCGGCAGGGAGTTCACGGGCTCGACCACGTGGGCACTCGTCTCGGCGACGAACGACCCGGTCACGCTCGACGACGAGGGCAACATCGTTGCCGATCGCACGCCGCTCGATCCCGCGGATCCGATGCAGCGCGCGCAGCTCGTCGCGCTCGACGGCCTGTGGAAGCTCCACGCGCCGGGCCTCAGCTTCCTGGGCGCCGTCGCGAACGGTCCCGCTCGCACGGACGTCCTCGTGTCGTTCCAGTTCACGACGCAGACGACGACCGATCAGCTCGACCAGAGCGTGACCGGCTCGCCGGCGTCGATGCTCTCGAGCGCCGGGCTGCTCCAGGTCCACTCGGTGACCGACAGGTTCGATCCCGTCATCGTGCCGACGCCGACGCCGCACCACCCGTGCAACGGCGAGGAGACGAATCCGGCGACGAAGACGCAGTGCTTCTTGAAGCTCGCGCTCGGCGGCTGCGCGCCGCTGACGACGGGCTGCACCGACGCGAACTACGCCGTCGGCAACGCGACGTGCACCGCGCTCGGCTGCCAGGCGATCGGTGACGTGCTCGGCGCGGGCCTCGGCCAGCTCGAGTTCCAGTCGCTCAATCCGAACCCGCTCGCGGGTGGCGACCAGATTCCGGGCGCGTGGAGCGATCCGGTCCATCCCGAGATGCAGGGTTCGTTGATCCTCGAGAACCTCATCACGATCCCGGCGACCGCGGCCCCGACCGCCGGCTATCCGACGGTCATCTTCGGTCACGGCCTCGGCAGCTCGAAGGAAGCGATGCTCGCGATCGCGTCGAACCTCGCGTCCCGCGGCTACGCGACGGTCGCGATCGACTTCTCCGCACACGGTAGCCGTGCGGTGCGCACCTCCAAGGATCAGGCGCTCGGTTGCATCGGCACCTGCGCGCTCGCCGGCACGCCGGGCACCAAGACGTGCGAGACGCGCGCGGACTGCGACTCGCCGACCCAGGAGACGTGCGGCGTGCTCGGCATGTCCGAGACGATCCCGCCGGCGCCGACGACGTCGCCGCAGTGCTACGCGCCGTTCCTGTCGACTGACCTCGCGGCGACCCGCGACGGCATCCGCCAGACCGTGCTCGACATCCAGCGCCTCGCGAAGGCGCTCAAGACCTGCGGCGCCAACGGCTGCGGCTCGCTCAAGGTCGATCCGACGAGGATCTACTACATCGGCCAGTCGCTCGGCTCGCTGATCGGTACGACCGCGGTCGGCATGACGCCCGAGATCAAGGACGCCGTCCTCAACGTCGGCGGCGTCGGCTGGGCGGACGTGCTCGAGAACACCGAGACGCTCCAGATCCGCTGCACGCTGATCGACAGCCTCATCGGCGCCGGCATCCTCGTCGGCGAGAAGTGGAACGGTTCGTCGACCTCGCCGACCGGCCTCTGCGCGACCGACGCGTGGAAGACGCAGCCCGGCTACCAGACGTTCGCGGCGACGCTGCGCTGGGTGATCGACCCGGCCGACGGCGCGAACTTCGCTCCGTTCACCGTGCAGAAGCGCGTGCTGATCCAGGAGGTCGTCGGTGACAAGGTCGTCCCGAACATCGCGACCGATCGCCAGGGCGCGCTGTTCGGCCTGACGCCGGCGGACGCCGATCCGTACAGCCCGTCGTCGAACGGTCCGTCGAACGCGATCACGATGATGATGAACTCGAACAAGTTCGTGAAGTACAAGGACCTGCCCGCGGACGGGCCGTTCCCTGGCAACACGTTCGAGCACGCGTCGCTGTTGCGCCCGTCGGCGGGCGTCGCCGGCCAGCTCGGCACCGGCCGTCTCCAGACGGACGCGATCACGTTCCTCCTCCTCAACCCCTGAACCCTGAATCACCATGAAGAACCTCAAGCATCTCCTCTTCGCGGCGGTCCTCGGCTCGTCGGGGGTCGCGTCAGCGAACGCGTTCAACATCAACGAGCACGATGCGAAGGCGACGGGCCGTGGCGGTGCGACCGCCGCGTCCAACACCGACCCGTCGTCGATCGTGTTCAACCCGGGCGGCATCGCGATCGGTGAAGGCACCAACTTCTCCGTCGGCGGCTCGCTCATCCTCGCGCAGGGCTCGTACGAGTCATTCGCCGGCGGCGACAAGACGTCGACCGACTCGAGCCCGGCCGTCGTCCCCAACGCGTACGTGACGACGCGCCTCAACGACATGTTCGCGGTCGGCGTCGGGTTTCACCTGCCGTTCGGTCTCGCGGTGTCGTGGCCGGAGAACCATCCGCAGGCCGACGTCATCGTCGATCAGTCGCTGCGCACGTACTTCATCACGCCGTCGGTCGGCCTCAACCTGCACGAGCAGGTGCCGGGCCTCTCGATCGGTGGTGGTATCGACATCGTGCCGGCGACCGTCGAGCTCGAGCGCGACGTCTTCGCGGGCGACGCGACCGGCAAGGCGAAGCTCGGCGGCGACGCGGTCGGCGTCGGTGGCCGCGTCGGCGTGATGTATCACCCGCCCGAGGTCAAGCAGCTGAAGCTCGGCGTCATGTGGCGCAGCTCGGTGAAGCTCGACTTCTCGGGCACCGGCGACTTCGATATCGATCCGACGTTCCGGCCGGCGCTGCCGCCCGACGGCGACATCAAGACGACGATCCGGTTGCCGCAGTCGATCTGGGGCGGTGCCGCGTTCGATCCGAACGAGAACCTCGAGATCGAGGCGAACGTCGTCTGGATCAAGTGGGACAGCTTCCAGGAGCTTCGCATCACGCTCCCGGATGGCACGGAGACCGTGGCGCCCGAGAACTACAGCAACACGTTCTCGTATCGCCTCGGCGCCGAGTACAAGCTGCCGGCGTCGAAGGCCGCGATTCGCGCGGGCTTCATCTATGACCCGACGCCGATCCCGGCGACGACGATGACCGCGCAGCTCCCCGACGTGAACCGCCTCAACGTGACGCTCGGTGGCTCCAAGGAGTTCGGCGACTACGCCGCGCACCTCGGCTTCCTCTGGGTGACGCCCGGCGATCGCGATACGTCGAAGGAGATGTACACGCCCGCGTTCAAGGGCACGTACCACGTCAACGCGTTCGTCGCGTCGCTGCAGCTCAGCGGCCACTTCGGCAAGTAGTCACGAGCCGATCGCGAGCTGCCCGCTCGTCCGGAGGTCGACCGCGCGGACGTAGATCGTCCACGCGCCGGCCGTCGTCGTCGTCTCGTTGATGCGATACGCGACGATCGTCACCTGGGTCAGCGCTGCCGGAAGCAGCGCGAGTGCCGCCGGCGTCAGCGTGAACGTGCCGTCGTCCGTCGTGCGGCACAGCAGTGCGCCTTCGGTCGTCGTCGCCGAGTTCACGAAGATCCACACCGTCGAACCCGAGCCGGCGGTCCACGTGACGGTCGCCGGGGCCGCGCGCGACAGCGATGCGGGAAACGCGACGTTCGCGAGGGGCGCGGGCGCGACGACGGAGCCCGAGAATGCCGGGACCACACCGCCGGTTGCCGCCGCCGTCAGCGTCGCACCGGCGGCGAACAGATCGGAGGGCGGCTCCACCGCCGGCGTATAGACGTCGCCCGGAGCGTCCTGCGCGAGTGTCAGCGGCGTCGTCGTGCCGGCGACGGTGATCGAGCCCGCCGACAGGCTCGAACCCGGCGTGTTCGGCATCGTCAGGCACTCGTCGGCGGTGGCGGTCGGCGAGATCAGCGGACCGTCGAACATCATCGCGAACGCGGTCGCGATCTCGATCGGATCGTGCGCCTCGGCGATGAACACCTGGCCCTCTTTCCCCGCGGGGGCCCCATCGATCGCCGCGTCGGCGACCTTCGTGTCGGACGGGGCAGCATCGACGGTCGTGGTGCCATCGTCACCGCAGCCGACGGCGAACAAGGCGAGCGCAAGCGCGAGCTTCATGGGCCGAGCTTAGCCGCGCGGCCGGTCCGACCTTGTGGGAACCGACTGGCAACGCGCCGCGCATTCCGGCAACGAGGCGCTGCGTTGGATAGATCGCTCGTGAAGTCAGCCTCTTCTACGCACACGCAACCGCCGGCTCGTCCTGACGATACCAGCCCGACAAGGAGTCGAAGATGGGCGCGTACGAGGACAAGAAGCCGGAGACGAGCGACGCACACGCCACCGAGCTTCCGCGTGCGCCGGCGGTCGGGCGACAGACGCTTGTCACCGGAGAACAGCCCGAGCGAGCTGGCTCGACTACGAGCGAGGGTCGATACAAGGCGACGTTCGATCCCAGGAGCATCCGGATCCCCTGGAGCACAGAAGGAGCGGGGAGCCAGTCCGCGGTAACCTCGACCGTCGAGCACCGCGTGCGCGAACAGATGCAGCTACTCGATCAGCAAGTCGAGCTTGTCGCGTCGAGGATGAACAAGCGAGCGAGCATGGGTCGCGATGAGATCGAGGTGCTTCGTCTTTCGATCGATGCCGGGGAATCGTTGCTCCGCAGCACCGTCACCGAGCTCGAGCCAGGGAGCCCTATGGAACAACAGGCGTCAGCGGTCCTGGCGAAATCTCGCGACACGCGGGCCCTGCTCGCTGCATTCGGCAATGGAAACGACGCCCACCAAACGACGGAGCGCGAGTTTGGCGCGAACGATGGCAGCGATCACTACGCGCGTGCCAAGGAGCGGAACCAAGGGTTCTGTGATCTCGGGCCACAGAATTCACTCTGCACGCTCACCGAGAAAGAGCGGCAGGACTTTCGTGCTGGCGTTCGAGCGAGCGTCTCGCTGATCGCAAACAATTGGCGCCAGGCAATTACGAGCAGCTACATCAACGAGATGTTCCGGGAGCGGAACATCACCTTCGAACAGCAACTTGGCCAGATCATCTTCAGTGTCCTCTTCAACGTGATCACGACCGCGGGCAAGGCTGGCGTCGTCAAAGGCATCGACAGAGCAGAACGTGCCGCAAGCACTGGCGTGATGATCGAAGGTCAGTGGAACAAGGTCACCGGCCCCGACATGACCGAGGGAAGGCTTGTCGCGACAAGAGCGATCGAGAAGGCCGCCGCGAAAACAGAGATCGCCGCCATCACGCACGAGCGTAGGGTTGGCACGATCCGGGCCAACGATCTGGCCATTCGCGCCGCGGACTCTGTCACGATGCCGGCGGATCGCGCCGCGTTCCTCGCATCGCTCGAGGACGCTCCCGGAAACTGGGAAGCCACGATCTATTCTCAACTGAAAGACCTGTTCGACGAGGATCTGAATACGCTCGCGGACAGGCTCCCCGAGCTTGCCCCCAGAATGACGACGTCGAGTATCAAGAAGGAGATCGAGACGCAGATGACGCGTTTCGAACATGAGGTACTGGCCGTCACCCCGGGGACACTCGCGGAAACGCGAGCCGTCCAGGTGGTCGGTGGACACGGGCCCGTTCGGTACGCGCTCGCGCGGCGCAAGCTCGCGCCCAACCCGTCGCTACACGGTGAATGGAAGAACTCACCGACGCGGACCGACAAATGGACGTTTGTCGAATGGATCGGCGACGACATGAAGTACCTCGCAGTGAGGCGTTCGATGGCGCTCCCAGGCGGCGGGTTGGATGTCTCGGCGGCAGCGATGATTCGCAGCGAAACCGACACGACCTTCTGGGATGAAGAATCATTGCCAAAGCTCGCTACCACGCCACCGAAGCACTCGCCGCCGTGGGGTGCCCCATGAGTGACAACGGCACGAGAGGTGAGCGAGACACGATGAAGCACCGCGCACTGCTGGTGACTGTGATCCTCGGCGGATGCAGTCATCCGGCGCCGCCGGCTCCTGAGCTTCCGCATCTCGAGCTGGCCGCATCATTCAAGGCTCGCGCTGCTCGACTCGGCTGTACGCCGACGATGGTCGACTCGCCGTTGGCATTCGAATGCACGAAGCGGCTACAACCGTGCGGCTGCACGCTCGCGGTACGGGCGAGCACTACCTCCGAGGAGAACGAGGACGGTAGACACCTCGCGCTCGTCAAGGTCGACCTGTTCGGGTGTCCTGATAGCGCGGCAGCCGTGAGCGAGGCATTGGCCCTGATCGATCCGATCCTCTCCGCTGCGACGGCTGATGCCTTTCACCAGTTTGCGAGCACACCGCGCGTACGCCGCGCCGCCTCCGAGACGGCGACGTTCGGAGCGTTTCAGAGCGCCACATTTGGCCATGTCCACGCGAGAGCGCTGTTCGGTGTCGTGACGGAGACGCCGCGTCGAACGATCTGGCTCGATCGCTACAGCCCGCCCAACATCGAACGCCTGGTCCCCGACTCCCCGGCATATGGCGCGTGCGACTCTGCGACTGCGACAGTTTCTGGTGACGGCAAGAACACGCCGCCAGCCCGACCTCTCGGCTACTGCGAACGGACATCTTCGACGTCGCCGCCGTGCGACTTCGGGCAGTCTCGAAACACGACGCGAGACAACCTGTCGGCGCAGATTGCCCTCGCGCGGTCCTGGTGGAGCTCCGCGGTGCAATCGCGCGGGATCGCAGACCGGATCAGGAAGTCACAGATCCAGCTCGATGGTGGGCTCGGACAACGAGTCACGTCGACCCTGTTCGATGTCGTCGGGAACGCCGCTGAAGGTGCGACCACACGTGGAGACGACGAGGACCGTGGCCGCGTGCTTCGAGCACGCCAGCTTGTCGAGCAGCTCGTCGCAACGATGCCCATCCCGACGGAGCGTTCGAGCATCGCGGCCTATCTCGAGAGCGTGTCTTATGAATGGGCTGACAACATTCGTGCGCAGATCGGACAGCTGTCGGATCGCGACCTGGCCGCGCTTTCCGATGAGATTTCCGCCCAGCTCGGCGCTACGGGCGTCTCTGATTTCGGGAAGAAGATCGACGCGAGTCTTACACGAGCTTCGGCTCGATGAGCTCGATGCGGCGCCACGCGCCGGAGTGGAACCGATAGCCGAGCGCGGCGGCGAGCAGTGCGAGGTAGCCGACGAGGCACAGCATCGCGCCGACGGATCCGCCGTTCCATCGCAGGACGACGAGGACCGCGGTCGGCGTGAACACGAGCCATGCGAGCGCGAGTCGCGCGGCGGCCGGCCAGAACGTGTCGCCGGCGGCGCGCAGTGTCTCGGCGAGCGTCATCGCGGTCGCGTCGAACAGCTGCCAGGCGGCGCTGATGAGCAGCATCGTCGTCCCGATCTGGACGAGGTGCGCGGACCGGTGCTCGGTGTCGAACAGCGAGAGGATCGACTCGGGGAATAGCACGTAGACGACCGCCATCACGCCCATCCACGTCAGCGTGCAGAGCAGCGTCGTCTTGACCTGCGGCCACACCGCGCTGCGGTCGCCGCGGCCGATCGCCTGTGCCGCGAGGATGGCGCCGGCGGAGGCGAGCCCGAATGCGGGCATGAAGCCGACGGTGTTGACCGCGAGCACGGCGTTGAGCGCGGCGACGGTCTCGTCACCGAGGTGAGAGAGCACGAGGTTGATGAAGATCTGGAACGCGGTGAACTCGAGGAACAGGTTCAGCCCCTCCGGCAGGCCAAACCGGATCACGCGCTTGAGCTCGCGCATCGAGAGGCCGAGGCGGGTGGCGCGCGGTGCATTGCCCCAGCCGCGCCAGCGCGCGACGAGGAGGAACGAGAAGCCGAGCCAGCTGCCGATCACGGCCGCCCACGCCGCGCCGTCGACGCCGAGCGCGGTCATGCCGAGATGGCCGTCGATGAGGAGCCAGTTGCAGAAGACCGCGACGACCATCGTGATGATGCCGGCGATCATCTGCATCCACGTGTTGCCGAGGCCGGCGTACCAGTTGCCGAGCGCCTCGATTCCGACGACGGCGGTGATCGAGAGGAAGCGGATCGACATGTAGCTGGCCATGTCGTCGCGAACGGCGGGGGAGTAGCTCGTCAGGCCGAGGAACGTGTCGATCAGCGGGATCGCGGCAAGCCCGGCGAGACCGGCGGCGGCGGCGAGCATGAGGCCGTAGATCGCGAAGCGTGGGGTCTCCTGGCGCTCGCCGCGGCCCTGCAGCTGGGCGACGAAGCTCTGGATGATGAACACGATGCCCTGCGGCAGGATCACGAAGCCGAGCACGTTGAGGCCGCCGGTCGCGGTCGCCGCGAGCGCGCCGCTGCCGAGGTGCTCGACCTGCACGGCATCGGCGAACGTGATCACCGATTGCGTGATGCGCGCGAGCACCATCGGGAACGCGAGTGCAAGGAGTGTCGCCAGCCTCGACCGCATGGGGCGCTGAACCATGCGGGACAACCTCCAGACGTGCAAGGATTCGCGCATGGCGAAAGCCGCGAAGGAGACGCTCGAGCTCGACGGCATCGAGGTCGTCCTGTCGAACCCGGACAAGATCTACTTCCCGAAGGCGGGCATCACCAAGAAGGAGCTCGTCGAGTACTACCTCGCGGTCGAGCCGGGCGTGCTGCGTGCGCTCGCGCGGCGGCCGATGATCCTGAAGAGGTACGTCAACGGTGCCGAGGCCGAGCCGTTCTACCAGAAGCGCGCACCGCCGAAGCGGCCGCCGTGGCTCGGCATCGCGACGTTCAAGTTTCCGTCGGGGCGGAGCGCCGACGAGATCGTCGTGAACAACGCCGCGTCGCTCGTGTACGTGGTCAACCTCGGCTGCATCGAGCTGCATCCGCACGCGGTGCGGAGCGAGGACATGGACCGTCCCGACGAGCTGCGGATCGATCTCGATCCGGTGCCGGGCGTCGGGTGGCCGCAGATCATCGACGTCGCGAAGGTGGCGCGCGAGGTGCTCGCCGAGGTCGGGCTCGTCGGCTGGCCGAAGACGAGCGGCTCGCGCGGCGCGCACCTGTGGGTGCGGATCGAGCCGAAGTGGCCGTTCACCGTCGTGCGCCGGGCGGCACTCGCATTCGCGCGCGAGGTCGAGCGACGCGCGCCGGCGATCGCGACGGCGAAGTGGTGGAAGGAGGAGCGCAAGGGCGTGTTCCTCGACTACAACCAGAACGCGCGCGACCGCACGACGTGTTGTGCGTACTCGGTACGCGCACGCGACGACGCGAGGGTGTCGATGCCGCTGTCGTGGGAGGATTTTCTCGTCGCGGATCCGGCGGAGTTCACGCTGCGCACGGTGCCGGCGATCTTCAAGGCGCGCGGTGACGCGCACGCCGCGATCGACGACAACCCGGGTGTGCTCGATGCGCTGCTCGAGCTCGCGGACCGCCAGGAGGCGGAGGGCGAGGTCGATGCACCGTGGCCGCCGCACTTCCCGAAGGGGGAGGGCGAGGCGCCGCGCGTCCAGCCGTCGAAGGCGAGGGGCGTGAAGTCGCCGCGCAAGCCGAAGTTCCCGGTGATCACGATCGCGCAGGCGAAGCTGAAGCCGGACGCGCTCGCCGGCCTCGAGCGGTGGAAGGCGAAGTATCCGGAGGTCACCGCGAAGCTCGCGCCCGAGGACGTGCTCGTCGACACGAACCGCGGCCGCGCGACCGCGTGGTACCGCATCCGGATCAACCTGAAGAACGTGCCCGAGGCGGAGCGACCGCCCCAGGAGACGCCGGAGCCCAACTACGACCCGCGCGAGGAGTATGCCGGGATGACGTGGGACGACGAGTGAGTCACGGCGCGGCGATCGCGGTCGGCGAGCAGTTGCCGCACAGAAACGGTCCGGTCGTCGCGACGAGGATGTAGCCGGCACCCCCGCCGCCTCCACCGCCGGACTTCGCGGTTCCGCCGGCCGACGCGTCCGTGGCACCGGCTGCACCGACGCCGCCGGCACCACCACCGAGGCCGCCGGGCGCGGGAGACATCAGCGTTGCCGGCATCGGCTCGGCACCGGTGCCACCGGTCGTGCCTCCGCTGCCGCCGCCACCGCCGCCGCCGCCGTTGGCGAGCATGCGTGCTGACGGATCGATCGTCACGGTCGGCGCATCGAGCCCGATCAAGCCGCCCGATGCACCGCCGCCACCGCCACCACCGTTGTTGTCGGGAATCTGGACGGGGCCGCCGCCGAGGCCGCCGCCGCCCGACGCGTTGATCGTCGCTGTCCCGTCGACCGTGATCGAGATGCCCGCGATCAGGTAGACCGCGCCGCCGCCCGCGCCGCCGAGGCCGCCGGGGACCATGCCCGCGCCACCGGTGCCGCCGCCGCAGCCGCCGCGGATGCGATCGGGGGGTGCGAC
>JAEWJO010000284.1 GCA_023386455.1 Pseudomonadota bacterium
CGTCGCTGCTCGCCGTGAGGAAGACGTCGGAGAGCGAACGGACCTACGTCGGTGGTCCTAACAGCGCCGACTTCGTGTCGGTCGGCGCGAGCGGGCCACCGCTATCCAGCGCGATGGTCTTGCAACACATCGCGGAAGGCAGCGCTGCCCCGTTGCGAGGGCACGGCGCACCGAGCCGTCGTCGGAATCGCGCGGGCTCTCATACCCACGTGGGCATGGCCAGCGCGAGTCGATGCTGCCCGCGAGGAAGACGTCGGTGAGCGAATGGCCCTGCGGCGGGTCTAACACTGCCCATCAGCGGCGGATCGGCTAGATCTCGTGTGGCATCGGCCGGCGCGGCGCACGGAAGTAGCGCAGCGGCGAGTACGGCCCGAAGTTCGACACGCGCGACGTGTAGAGGTCGGCGTAGTCGTTGACCTGCTCGCCGAACCGCGAGTTCTCGTTGCCCTCGCGCAGGCAGCTGCCCCAGTGCGAGTTGTACGCGCGATCGATGCGCGCCTCGAGCGAGTCGACCTCGGTCTCCATCAGCGCGGCACGCTCGCGCAGCGAGTCGACGCTGACTCGCGCGAGCTTCTTCTCCTCTTCGAGCCGAGCGCGCAGCGGCGCGGACGTCGTCGGGTCGTCGAGCAGGCGCTGGATCTTCTTGCTCCGCAGCGTCTGGTAGTCGATCTCCGACTCGAGGTTGCGATGCCGGCGGTCGAGCAGGTCGAGGTCCTGGATCTGGGCCTCGAGCCGCTCGCTGACCGAGATCTCGCGCTCGAGCTCCTGGAGCACCATCGCCGTGCGCCACATGTGCTGCTTGCGCAGCCGCAGGATGTCGCCGTAGATGTGGTCGCCGATGTAGAGGACCTGCTCGCCCTTGATGCCGGTCATCTGCTCGAAGGCGACGACATTGCCGCCCTGGTAGATCTTGTCGCGCGACAGGTGCTTGATCTCGCCGTTCGTCGAGAGCGGCTGCATCGAGACCGGATCGATCTGGACGAACGGGCGCAGCTCGTTGAAGAAGGCCGGCTTGGCGCCGCCGACGATCACGATGTCGAAGTAGTTGCGCCACGACGGGTATGCCTTGCGCTCGCCGTCGAGCAGGTAGCTCATGACGACCGTCGTGTAGTCGAACAGCGAGTTGGTGAGCAGGAACAGCTTCTTGCCGGAGCTGCGGAACTTGTGGAGCGTCTCGCCGAGGAGTGGGTCCTTGGCGATGTACTCGGGCAGGTTCGCCTTGATGACGCTCTTGAGCGTGTCGTCGCGGTGGGCCTCGTCGATCGCCGTCCGGATGTCGCCGAACAGCTTGTCGTAGTCGACGGTGCCGGTCTGCTTGTCCGCCCAGTCGACGAGCGTCGTGTACATGACGGCCTCGGGCAGACCGAACAGCGTGTCGATCCACTCGAACCGATCGGCCGAGAGATTGATCTTCTCGTTGCGGTACGAGGCCCGGCGCTGATCGTGATCGAGCTCCCTGAAGCCGTGGTAGCAGCGACCCACGTAGGCGTGGCGGTCCATCTTGAAGACGTTGCCCAGCTGGCGATCCACCATCAGCCCGCGAATCGCCCACTTCGGGTCGTACGACAGCTCTCGGATAGCCTCGGGGTAGCCGTGCTTGCCGATCAGCTTCTGCAGGGTGAGCGAGATCGACAGCTGCTCGAGCTTCTCCTGGTGGTAGAGCGCGAGCGTGTAGTCCATGTCGAACCCGATCATCTCGATCGAGTCCATCCGGAGGTTCCGGTTACAGAAAACCCGGTTCTTGCGGGCTACGTCGATTTCGGTGGTGGTCTCGCCGAGCAATGAGCCGATCGTCGGGTCGAGATCGAGGCTGGCGACCATTCGTCAATATTGTAGCGCGTTGCGATACATTCGGGGACATGGCCTCGCCGCCCCCTGCCTGGAACCGCACGCCCGACCCCTTTGCCGAGCTCATCTCCGCTGAAGCCATCGCCGCCCGCGTTGCGGAGCTTGGCGCGCAGATCACGGCGGACTACCGCCCCCTCATCGACCAGGCCGATGTGGTCGTCATCGGTGTCCTCAAGGGCTCGGTGATCTTCCTGGCCGACCTCGTGCGTCATGTGGCGCTGCCGGTCGTCGTCGATTTTATTGGTATCTCGTCGTACGGAGACGCGACGGTGTCCTCGGGCGTCGTCCAGATCACGCAGGATCTGTCGCGCCCGATCGAGGGCAAGCACGTGATCGTCGTCGAGGACATCGTCGACACCGGCCACACGGTCCACTACCTGCTCGAGAACCTCGCGACGCGCCGCCCTGCCTCGATCAAGCTCGCGTCGCTCCTGCACAAGCCGGAGCGCCAGGAACGCGAGGTCACGATCGACTACCTCGGGTTCACGATCCCGAACAAGTTCGTCGTCGGATACGGCCTCGATGTGTCGCAGCGCTACCGCAACCTGCCCTACATCGGCTTCGTGACGAACGCATGAAACCAGAGCAGCTGGCACGCCTTCCTGCGGTGCTGTTCGAGATCGGGAAGCTCGTCGGATCGGATCTCGATCCCGGCATCCTGCTCTCGCGCATCGCCGAGCTGATCTGTCAGCTCATCAATGCGAAGGCGTGTTCGGTCATGCTGCTCGATGCCAATCGCAAGCGCCTCCTCGCCAAGGCCGCCTATGGCCTTCGGACCGAGCGCATGCACACGCTCTCGTTCGCGATCGGCGAGGGCGTCGCTGGCTGGGTCGTCGAGCGCGGCGAGTCCGCGCTGATCCACGACGTCGGGACGGACGCGCGCTTCGTCCAGCTGCCCGCCAACCAGACGCCGATCGCGTCGATGCTGTGTGTCCCGCTCCTGTCGCGCGGCGAGCGCGTCGGCGTCGTCACCGCGACGGCCGAGCATACCGACGCGTTCGACCCCGACGATCTCGAGCTCGTGCGCTTCATCGCGACGACGATCGCGCTCGACATCGAGAACGTGCGCCTCCACCGCGTCGCGGTCACCGACCCGCTGACCGGCACGTACAACCGCGAGTTCCTCCAGCAACGCCTGCCTGCCGAGATCGAGGCGACGATCGAGCGAGACCGGCCGCTCTCGATCGCGCTCGTCGACGTCGACCACTTCAAGGCGGTCAACGACCAGTACGGCCACGGCGTCGGCGACGTCGTGCTCGCCGAGGTCGCGCGCCGGCTGCGCAGCGCGATCCGCGGCGGCGATCTGCTCGTCCGCTACGGCGGCGAGGAGTTCATCGCGGTGCTGCCGAAGGCCGATGCCGGCCGCGCGTGGGAGGTCGGCGAGCGCATGCGCCAGCGCGTGTGCGAGCGCGCGTTCGACGTCGGCGATGGCCTCGCGCTCTTGCTTCGCATCTCCGTCGGCATCGCGCAGTGGCGCATGGGCGAGGACATGCCCGACCTCATCGAGCGCGCGGACATCGCGATGTACGGCGCGAAGCAGCGCGGCCGCAACCGGGTCGAGGTTGCGCCGTGAGCTCGCCGGATCGGCCGGATGGCGGCGACGAGCCGCCCGCCGACTCCGACGAGACGCCCCCGAGCGTCGACGCGTTCTACGGCGTCGAGCAGCCCGCCACGCACGCGCGGTCGACGATGCAGGCAGTCGATCCGGCGACGCTGATGCCCGGCGACGACGCGACGACCGGCGACGTTCCGCCGATCGCAGGCGAGCTGACGGTGCCGTCCGCACCGCTGCCGGGTCTGACCGACAGCGACGAGCCGCCGCTGCCCGCTGCCGCCGCGCTGCAGGACGCGGTCGGCGCGCCGCCGCGCGCGGAGAAGCGCCACGCGCCCGCGCCACACGCCCCCG
>JAEWJO010000331.1 GCA_023386455.1 Pseudomonadota bacterium
GCAACACCTCGCTCCGGCGTCGCGCGCATCGCGCCCGGCACAAGCGGAGGCGTCGGCGCTGCAACACCACGCTCCCGCGTTGCACGCATCGCGCCCGGCGCGGCGGGAGGCTTCCACCCGGCCGCCGACGACGGTGACGCGGCAGGCTCCGATGCGGCACGTGGCTTCGGCTCGGTGCCGGGCCTGGTGATCGACGGGATGGCCGCCTTCGGAATCGGCGTCGGATCGGTCTTCGCGCCCTTCTTCGCCGCGATCGCGAGCGGATCGACCGCCGGCTTCGCCGAAGCTGCCGTCTTGCGCGCGGGCGTGCTCGTCGCCGTCGGGATCGGTGTCGGGTCGGTCTTCGCGCCCTTCTTTGCCGCGACCGCGATCGGGTCCGCGGCAGGCTTGGTCGAAGGCGATCTGGATGGCTGCTTCTTGCGTGCGGGGATCGGGGGCGTCGGGGCGCCTGACTTCGTCGCGGGGCTCGGCGCCGCTGCGATCGGTGGCGACGCCGGCGCGTCGGCCTTCGTCGCACCGGGCGCCGTGATCGGTCGCTCGCTGCCGCGCGCGATCTGCGACGGGACCGGCAGGTCCGAGGCGAGGTCGGGACGGCTCGCCTCGCCCCAGCCATCGTCGACGTCGATCGCCGCAGGAACGGCAGAGGCGGGCGCAGGCGCGACACCGGGGAGGCCGGTCGTCGTGGTCTCGGTGGGCTTCGGCGTCGACGCCTGCAGGCCGGCGGCCTGCGTCGCGACCGGAATCTGCACCGTGATCGGCTTGCGGCGCTGCGCCGGCGCGACCGGGGCAGGGGCGACGTCCGGCTTGCGCACGCCCTTCGACTTGTCCGCGCCGGCGGCCGGCATCGGCATCAGTGGAATCTGTCGCGTGATCGGCTTGGGCTTCGCGATCGGCGCGACGCCGGGCAGCGGCCGCTTGCCGGGCGCATCGGTCGAGGCGTCGGGCTTCGCGCTCGGTGCGTCGCCGGCGGTGTCGATCGGTAGCTCGGAGGCCGCGCGTGTCCGCGCCTTCATGATCGGCGAGCTGCGCCGATCGAAGCGCTCGGGTACCGCCATCGCGTCGACCGCGGCCTGCGGTGCCTGCGCGAGGCCGCTCGCGGAGCCGTCGAAGTCGACGGTCAGCTCGATCTCGTCGTCGGCATCGTCGACGAGCCACGGCTCGGGCTTCTCGCCGAACATCTGCTTCATGTACGACGCGAGCTGGCTCGTCGACGTGCGCAGGCCCTGCATCGATGCGAAGTCCTCGAGCGCCTCGCGCATCTCGTCGGCGCTCTGGAATCGATCCTCGGCGCGCTGCGCGAGCGACTTCAGGATGATCGCCTCGAGCGAGCTCGGCAGGTCGGGGCGATGCGTGCGCGGCGGCGGCACCTTGCCCGAGACGATCGAGCTCATCGTCAGGAAGTCGTTCGCGGCCTTGAACAGACGGCGCGTCGTGACGAGCTCGTAGAGCACGATGCCGAGCGCGAAGACATCGCTGCGGCGATCGACCTCGGCGCCGCCGCACTGCTCGGGCGACATGTACGAGGCCTTGCCCTTCAGCGTGCCCGCTTGCGTCTCGATCGTCGAGCGCGCGATCGCCTTCGCGATGCCGAAGTCGACGACCTTGATGTTGCCGTCGTAGCCGACGAGGATGTTCGCGGGCGTGACGTCGCGATGGACGATGCCGAGCGGCTTGCGATCGGGTCCGCGCTGCTCGTGGGCGTGGTGGAGCGCGACGGCGGCCGCCGAGATGATCGTGACGACGTGCTGCAGCGGCAGCTTCGCCTTGTGGCGCGCGAGCTCCTGCAGCACGCGGCGCAGGTCCTCGCCGTGCACGTACTCCATCGCGAAGAAGTACTCGTCGCCCTCCTGACCGATGTCGTGGACCTGGACGATGTTCGCGTGGTGCAGCTGCGCCGCGAGCCGCGCCTCGTTGAGGAACATCTGCACGAACTCGCGGTCCTGCGCCTGACCGGGACGGATGCGCTTGATGACGACGTGACGCTGAAAGCCCTCGATGCCCGCGACGCGCGCGAGCAATACCTCCGCCATCCCGCCGCTCGCCAAGTGCTTGACGAGTTGATAGCGGCCGAGCTGCTTTCCCGCAGCAGATGCAGCTGTCCCCACGCTCCTACCAGCGTGACGCGTGGGCGGTCCGCCCGTCAAGCATCGCCCGGGGATGCCCGATGAAGCCTGGTGGCAGCGCCAATGTAGGTGTTGGTGCCGCGCGCCGAAAACGACGAAGACCCCCGTCGATGACGTCGACGAGGGTCCTGGCGGTGCGCTTATGAAAGCGCGGTCGCGGCGACTAGCGCTTGCTGAACTGGAAGCGAGCGCGGGCGGCCTTCTGGCCGTACTTCTTGCGCTCCTTCTTGCGCGGGTCACGCGTGACGTAACCGGCGGCCTTGAGCTTCGGACGCAGATCGCTGTCCGTCTTCATGAGCGCGCGCGTGATGCCGTGGCGGATGGCACCCGCCTGCGAGGCGATACCGCCGCCGACGACCGTCGCGTGGACGTCGTACTTGTCGAGCAGGGCGACCTCTTCGAGCGCCTGGCGGATGACCATGCGGGCGGTCGGGCGCGAGAAGTAGTCCTCGTCGCTGCGCGCGTTGATCGTGAACTTGCCGTCACCGGCGGTGAGCCACACGCGAGCAATGGCGGTCTTGCGGCGGCCGGTGGCGTACGTCTTCGTCGTCTGCGTCATGTCGTCGGTACCTTGACCTAGTTCTTGATCTCGAGAACGCGGGGCTGCTGCGCCGTGTGCTCGTGCTCGGCGCCCTTGTAGATCTTGAGCTTCTTGATGATGCGGCGGCCGAGCGGGCCCTTTGGCATCATGCCCCACACGGCCTCGCGAATCGCGCGCTCGGGGTCATCCTTGAGGACGTCCTTCGCGAGACGCGTCTTGATTCCGCCGGGGAACAGCGTGTGGTGGATGTACAGCTTCTTGTCGGCCTTGGTGCCGGTGAGCCGGACGCTACCCGCGTTGAGCACGATCACGAAGTCGCCCATGTCGACGTTCGGGGTGTACGTGGCCTTGTGCTTGCCACGGAGGACCATCGCGATCCGGGACGCGAGCCGACCGAGCGTCTGACCAGTCGCATCGACCACGTACCACTCGCGCTGCGCCTCGCCAGCCTCTTTGGTGAGCCAGAAGCTCTTTTGCGTCATCATTTTGCAGTGCCGTCCTAAAGGAGCGGATCGTCTACAAGGTTGCGAAAGGCCTGTCAAGACACCGTTGCTCCCCGGCCTGTCTCCGGCACGCCGCTCGCGGTCGATATCGCGAAGAACGATGACCTGCTTGTTCGTTCAGTGTCATGGTTCTGTGGTACCACCAACTCGTGCGCGTCGGGTTCATTCTGAAGCCAGACAAGACCGAAGCTGGGGTCCTGCTCGAAGAGCTCGTCCCATGGTTGCGAGATCAGGGACATATCCCGGTCGTCCCCACGGAGGATCAGATCGCTCCGGCCGGGACCGAGATCGTCCCGGAGGAGAGGCTCGGCGACGTGGTCGATCTCGCCGTGGTGCTCGGCGGCGATGGCACGATGTTGCGCGCGTCGCGGCTGGTCGCCGATCAGGGAAAGCCTGTTCTGGGGATCAACCTCGGCCAGCTCGGCTTCCTCGCGATGTTCGCGCCGGCCGAGGCCAAGACGGCCCTGACCGCCGCGCTCGCCGACAAGCTGCCCCGGACCGAGCGGATGCGGCTGCAGGTCACGTTCTGGCGCGCCGGCACCGAGCCGGTGGTCCGGTTCGCCCTGAACGACTCCGTGCTCCACCAGGGCGCGATGGCGCGCCTGATCGAGGTCAACGCCTACTGCGACGGCCAGCTGATCGCGGCATATCGCGCCGACGGCCTCATCATCGCCACGCCGACCGGCTCGACTGCTTACAACATGGCCGCCGGCGGCCCGATCCTCACGCCGGGCCTCGCCGCGATGACGCTGACGCCGATCTGCGCCCACGCGCTGACCAACCGGCCGCTCGCCGTCGCCGCGAGCTCGGTGATCCGGCTCGAGCTGGGCGCCGACGCGCGCGGGGTGATCCTGACCGTCGACGGTCAGTGGGCGCACTCGTTCCTGCCCGGCGATCGCGTCGAGATGACCGCTGCCAAGCGGCCGCTCGTGATGTTCACGTCGCAGCAGAGCTTCTTCGATGTCATGCGCGACAAGCTGCACTGGGGTGTGCGGCTCGATAGAGGAGCAAAGGGATAACGACCATGCGGTACGCACTCATGAGCGAGCTCGAGGTCGACGGCGGCAAGCGCCGCTGCGCACCTCGTCCGGCGAACACGTCCGCACTGACGCGCGACCTCGCGCGCCGCACCGCGCCCGGGGAACCCCAGAGCGCCGCGAAGGGCCGCGAAGGCACCGACGAGGGTAACGGCACGATCCGCTGCTGAGCCGGCGGGACTGCAGACACACGGACACGACGACAACGCGGCGAGCGATCGCCGCGCGGCAGAAGGCTGAACAGACCACGGACACGCGACGACTGCGACGGGATTCCGTCGCCGTGACGGGTGAGATCCGCCCGCAACCACCGATCAGGAGACTTCGATGTCGAGCTACGAGACCCGCGATCAGAGAGGACACGTTCGATGCTGACCGACCCGCGCGGGACAGCGCTCGCGACGTGCGACGCCGACGACGTCGCATCCGTCGGATCGATGCAGGTGCAGGTCGCGAGCCTCGTGGAGGCGTCCCGGCGAGCGCCGATGCATGCAGGTGTCACGACGTTCGTGCTTCCCGCGAACGACGAGGAGGTGCGGGCGAAGACGCACTGGCTCGCGACGAGCCCGAGCAACGACGACACGCGGGTACGTTCGCGCGCGACCGCGGCGAGCGCGAGCGACGAGGAGCGGCGGGCGCGCCGGCTCTGGCTCGCGGCGAGCCCGAGCAACGACGAGGAACATGTCTCGGCGTGGGACTCCGTCGACGACGACGACGACTGGATGGACGCGTCCGAGCCGTGGCTCGGAGCCAACGGCGACACCTGGTCGGCCACACGCGTCGAGCCCGCGCGCGGCGACGTGTCGACGATCCCGAGCCTGCATGCGGCCAACGTCGCCGGCGACGCGTCGACGAGCGCGCACGCGGACACGGCGAGCGGGTCGACCGACGACGGACCGGCGAGCTCGGACCCGGCGGCCGCGCGGCGACCGGCGAGGCG
>JAEWJO010000335.1 GCA_023386455.1 Pseudomonadota bacterium
GCTCGACGACGGCGTGTGCGGGCCGGCGGCCATGGCGTCAGACGGCGAGCTCGGGCGGTCCCCGATCGTGCTCGAGGTCCAGGGCGACGAGCTCGTCGAAGCGCCCTGACTCCGAGATCCTCGTCCCGGGCACCGCGGGACTTGGTGGGCCGCATGTCCTAGACTGTGTGCGGTGACCCGGCGCGACGCGCTCGTCCATGGCGGCCTGTTCGTCGCGTGTTGCATCACGACGACGATCGCGGGCGGTATCGCGTTCGGCGCGACGCTGATGGGGATCCTCCTGTGCCACGAGGCCGGCCACTACATCGTCGGCAAGCGGCACGGCCACGACGTGTCGCTGCCGTACTTCATCCCGCTACCGCCGGTGTTCACCCTCGGCACGCTCGGCGCGGTGATCGGCATGCGCAAGCCGATCGAGGACCGCCGGATCCTGTTCGACGTCGGCGCCGCCGGCCCGATCGCCGGCCTCGTCGTCGCGATCCCGCTGCTCGTCATCGGCCTGTCGCTGTCCGAGGTCGGGCCGATCCGTCCCGACAGCTCGATCGAGGGCAACTCGATCCTCTACGCGCTGCTCAAGTACGTGGTGTTCGGGCGCTGGCTGCCCGGCGACGGCATCGACGTCTACCTGCACCCGATGGCGCTCGCCGGCTGGGTCGGGCTGCTCGTCACGATGATCAACCTGATGCCGATCGGCCAGCTCGATGGCGGTCACATCGCACGCGCGGCGCTCGGTGACTCGCACGAGAAGTGGTCGGCGCGCCTTCACGTCGCGTTGCCGGTCGTCGGGATCACGCTCGGCGCGATCATGCTCGCGATCGCGCGCGGCGATGGCCACGACTGGGCCGACTCGATCCGCTACGCGTCGAGCGGACTGACGCCGTGGCTCGTGTGGACCGTGTTGCTCGGCCTCATGCGCCGGCAGGCAGGGCAGTACCACCCGCCGGTCGATCCGATGCCGCTCGACGGCCGGCGCAAGGCCTACGCGATCGGCATGCTGATCGTGTTCCTCCTGATCGCGACGCCCGTGCCGTGGCGTCCGGTGCTGTGATGGACCGCGTGAACGAGGTCGTCGAAGCCGCGTGGGCGCGTGCCGTCGAGCGCTGGGATGATCCGGCGCGGCACGAGGCGTTACTCGGGCTCGTCGCGCAGCACAGTGCGTTCGCGTGGGCTGCCGGCAAGTACAAGGAGCGCGCCGGCGATCCGATCGCGGATGCGCAGCTCGAGCGCCTGCGCAAGTCGGCGACGGCGACGTTGCTCGCGACCGCGGCGCGCCGCCCCGAATCGAAGAAGGGTCCGTACCAGCGGACGCTGCTGCTCGTCGCGCTGCTCGGCGTGATGCTCGTGCTCGGCCTCGTGTACGCCAAGGTCATCGCCGCCGACCACCAGCGCAAGAAGCCACTACCGGGCAGGCCACTGCCCACCCAGCCGGTGGACAAACCGGCGGCGCACTGAGCTACTCTGGAGATCGGAGATGGCGCAGGTCGACTTTGCCGAGCGGCAGCTGACCCTGAAGCTCGTCTATTACGGACCGCCGCTGTCGGGAAAGACGTCGAATCTCCGCGCGCTCCACGCCAAGGTCGACAAGCTCAACCGCGGTCGCCTGATGACGCTCGACACGCGCGACGATCGCACGCTGTTCTTCGACCTCTTACCGATCTTCTTCCGGACCTCGAGCTTCTCGTTCCGGATCAAGGTCTACACGGTGCCCGGTCAGCCGGTGCACGAGGCGACGCGCAAGGTCGTGCTCGCGGGCGCCGACGGTGTCGTGTTCGTCGCCGACTCGAGCCGCGATCAGACGCAGGCAAATCTGTCGTCCTGGCACAATCTCGTCGGCAACCTGAAGGCGTTCGCGCTCGACCGCGTGCCGATCGTCGTCCAGTACAACAAGCGCGATCTACCGAATGCGGTTCCGATGGCCGAGGCCGAGCGCTTCGGTGACCCGTCGCGTCCGCTGCTCGAGGCGCGCGCCAAGGAGGGCGAGGGCGTCCTCCAGACGTTCTTCGAGCTCGTCGGCAGCGCGTGGGAGCACTTAGATAAGGATTTACATCTCGCCCACAAGCTCGGCGTCGATGCTCAAGCATTTCGCACGTCTCTGGCCGAGCACGTCGGTCTCAGTGAATCCAGTGGTCCGGCCACGGTATAGCCGTGGATGCGCTATGATCGGCGGGTGAGCGTTGGAGGACCGCTCGACGGTCCAGTCGAGCTAGCCCGCCTGGTTCCTGCCAGTGAGCTCGACGAGCTCCTCGAAGCAGTCCGTCGAGCCCTCGGGGTCGAGCTCGCGATCTATTGCCCGAAGGGCCGTCGCCTCGCGGGCACCGACGTCGCGGGCCCGGCGCGCCATCCGGTGATGCACGACGGAGAACCTCTCGCGACCCTCGCGGCGACGGGCGATCGTGCCGCGGCCGCGCTCGATCTGGCGGCCGACACGCTCGGTCTTCTGGTTCACCACGCGAACGCGCGCGATCTCGCGGCGACGACTCACGAGGAAGCGATGCGCCTGACGTTCGCCGAGCTGACCGAGCACAACCAGCGCCTGCAGCGGGCGGTCGCGCGACTCGAGGAGCTCGACCGGCTGAAGTCGAACTTCCTCGCGACGATGTCGCACGAGCTCCGCACGCCGCTGACCAGCGTCATCGGCTACGCCGAGATGATGGCCGAGGGCCTCGCCGGTCCGATCACCGGCGAGCAGCGCGACTACCTGACGACGATCCTCAGCAAGGCCGATCAGCTGCTCGGCATGATCACGAGCGTCCTCGATGTCGCCGCGCTCGAGACCGGGCCGCTCGCGCTCGAGCGCAGCAAGCTGTCGCTCGCCGACATCGTCGCGAGCGAGGTGGCGACGTTCACGTCGCAGGCCGGCAAGCGCGGCATCGCGATCCAGCTCGAGGCACGCGGCGACTCGAGCGTCGTCGGCGACCGCAAGAAGATCCGCCAGGTCGTATCGAGCCTGATCTCGAACGCGGTCAAGTTCACGCCCGACCAGGGCAAGGTCGGCATCGCCGTGCGGCCGGGACCACTCGCACCGTCCGACGAGGCGCGCGCGATCCAGCTCGTTGTCAGCGACTCGGGCATCGGCATCTCGCGCGATCAGGTGGCGAAGATCTTCGAGCCGTTCTTCCAGGTCGATTCGTCGTCGACGCGCGCGTTCGGCGGCACCGGCCTCGGCCTGACGCTCGCGAAGGCGTACGTCGAGGCGCACGGCGGCAGGATCTGGGTCGACACGACGCCGGGGCAAGGCAGCACGTTCGTCGCGACGTTCCCGCTCGACCAGCCGGTGCTCGTGGAGGAGCAAGCGTCGTGACCTGGCTGTCGCAACTCTCGGTCGCGATCCCGCTCGCGGCACTGTGCGTCCTGATCTCGGGCTTCTGCTCGGGGACAGAGGTCGCGCTGTTCTCGCTCCGCCGCGTCGATCGCGAGCAGCTCGCGCGCAGCGAGTCGCAGCTCGACCAGCGCATCATCAAGCTCCTCGAGCGGCCGCGCCGGCTGATCGCGACGGTGCTGATCGGCAACGAGGCGTTCAACAGCGTGCTCGCCGTGCTCGCGCTCGTCGTCGTCGCCGGGCTCGTGTCCGTCGAGTCGCCCTGGCTGCTCGGCCTCATCGCGCTGGGCGTCACGCTGCCGCTGATCGTGCTCGTCGCCGAGGTGACGACCAAGACGCTCGCCGCGAAGTCGCCGCTGACGTGGGCGCGCGTATGCGTGCTGCCGCTCTCGGCGTTCGCGGTCGTCGTGACCCCGGTCCGGCTCGTCGTGAATCTGCTGTCGGAGCTGCTGCTGCGGCCGCTCGGCGACGCGGCGCGCACGCGGCCCGCGCGCGATCTGTCGGAGCAGGAGTTCAAGTCGCTCGTCGACGCCGGCTCCGCCCAGGGCCAGGTCGACGCCCGCGAGCGCCGCCTCATCCACCGGGTGTTCGAGTTCAACGACAAGAACGTCGGCCAGGTGATGACGCCGCGCGACCGGATGTTCGCGCTCAACTACGACCTGCCGATGCAGCGACTCGTGAAGGAGATCGCGGCGCGAGGCTTCTCGCGCGTGCCGATCTACCAGAAGTCGCTCGACAACATCCGCGGCATCCTGAACGCGAAGGACCTCGTCGGCGTCGTCGGCGGTCAGCTGCCGCAGCGCCCGCTCGGCGAGCTCTTGCACGAGCCGCTGTTCGTGCCGCGCACGACGCCGGTCAAGCGGCTGTTCCTGACGTTCAAGCAGAAGAAGGTCCACATGGCGATCATCGTCAGCGAGTACGGCAAGGTGCTCGGGCTCGTGACGATGGACGACCTGCTCGCGCAGATCTTCGGCGTGCTGCGCGACGAGCGCGCGGACCTCCAGGCGTCGATGCCGGGCATGAAGGTCCCGCGGACCGCGCGTGCGCCGAGCGCGCCGATCATCGGCGGCGATACCGGACCCGTGCCACGCGAGGAGATGCGCGAGTACGAGACCGGCCCGGTCACGAAGGAGACGACGCTCGAGCGGATGGCGAACCACAGCGACGCGATCGATCCGCCGCAGCGCCCGAGCGCTCGCCCGATCCATCCGCCCGACGAGGTGACGCCGCCGGCCGTCGATGTCGAGGAGCTCCGCTCCCAGGAGAAGCCGTCGTGACGCCGGGCCTCGTGACGACCGGCGAGCTGGTCATGATCCTGCTCGGCTGCGTGGCCGTGCAGGGATTCTTCGTCAGCGCCGAGGTCGCGCTCACCGCGTGCGATCGCAACTCGCTGCACCTGCGCGCCGCCGCCGGCGCGAAGAACGCCGCGCGCGCCGAGAAGATGCTCGCGGTGCCGCAGGTGACGCTCGCGACGACCCTCGTCGGTGCGAACCTCGCGACGCTCGTCGCGGTGCTCGTGCTCGCGCTCCAGCTCGCGCTGCGCGGTGCCTCGCCGATGTGGGCGCCGCTGATCGTCGTGCCGCCGCTGCTCGTCATCGGTCACCTCGTGCCCAAGGCGATCGTCCAGGCCCACGCCGATTCGCTCGTCGATCGGCTCGCGACCCCGCTGCGGCTCGCCTCGTGGCTCCTGCGCCCGCTCGTCGTGCTCGTCGGTGGCTATGCCGCGGCGCTGACACGGGTCACGCGCACCGACCGCAAGAAGGCGTTCGTCACGCGCGACGAGCTCGCGCTCCTGATCGAGAGCGAGCCGACCAGCGACAAGCCGGAGATCACCGCCGACGAGCGCGAGATGATCGCGAACGTGTTCGAGCTGTCCGAGTATCAGGCGGGCGAGCTGATGGTGCCGCTGTCGGAGGTCACCGCGCTGCCCGAGGACGCGCCGATCGCCGAGGCCGCGCTCGAGGTCGCCGACAAGCAGCACTCGCGCATGCCGATCTACCGGTCGCGCGTCGACGACATCGTCGGCATCGTCCACGTCTTCGACATCCTCCAGGCCGCGAGCGGCCGGAGCGACGGCAAGACGCCGGCACCGAAGACGGTGGCCGACCTCGCACACCCGCCGACCTACGTGCCCGGCACGATGAAGGCGTCGGACCTGCTCGTCCAGCTCCAGACCGAGCAGCAGCACCTCGCGATCATCGTCGACGAGTACGGCGGCGCCGTCGGCATCGTCACGACCGAGGATCTGCTCGAGATCATCGTCGGCGACATCGACGACGAGTACGACGTCGAGCCGTCGCCGATCCGCCCGGAGCGGCCCGGCGTCTGGCGCGTCGAGGCGCGAACGGCGGTCGGCCGGCTCAATGCCGAGCTCGACCTCGGCCTGCCCGAGAGCGACGACTACGAGACCATCGCGGGCCTGCTCATCGAGAAGTTCCGGCGAATTCCGGACAAGGGCGAGTCACTGGCACTCGCGGGCCTGACGATCGAGATCGTGGCTGCGACGGACCGTGCCATCGAGGCGGTACGCATCACGCGCCGAAAGAAGTAAGGTGCCGGTGTGAACCGCACGCAGCTACTGAGCCTCCTCGACGAGGTCCGCACGGGGGCGTTGTCTCCCGCGGATGCCGCGACGAGGCTCGCCCAGCTGCCGTACGCGCAGGTCGCCGACGCGGTCGTGATCGATCACCACCGCGAGCTGCGCACCGGGATCCCCGAGATCGTGTTCGGCGCGACGAAGACGCCGGACCAGATCGCGCTCGCGCTGCGCGAGCTCGCGAAGCAGGGTCGCGGCATCGCCACCCGCGTCGACGCCGCCAAGGCCGAGGCAGTCCGCGCGATCGTGCCCGAGGTCGAGTACCACGCGATCGCGCGCCTGCTGTCGCTCGGCGCGCAGCCGTCTCGACCCGCG
The DNA here is from genome assembly GCA_023386455.1 of Pseudomonadota bacterium. GTDB lineage: Bacteria > Myxococcota_A > Polyangia > Haliangiales > Haliangiaceae > JABFXX01. The sequence continues at coordinate 6,231 of JAEWJO010000335.1, forward strand.
TGCGCGTCGATCAGCGTCGTGTGCGCCGGCACGAGCGATCTCGGCGTCGCCGAGGAGGCCGCACTCGTCGCCGAGTTC